>NZ_JBEXEA010000003.1:311187-389042 GCF_040606035.1 Streptomyces sp. NPDC005483 | reverse complement strand
GTGGCCGCTACGACGTGACGGTTGCTCTCGGTCGGTCGGTCGGGGTCTGGCATGCCTGGCCCACATGTGCGTGGCCGCTACGACGTGACGGTTGCTGTCGGTCGGTCGGTGGGGGTGTGGCGTGCCCGGCCTACATGTGTGTGGCCGCTACGACGTGACGGTTGCTCTCGGTCGGTCGGTCGGGGTCTGGCATGCCTGGCCCACATGTGCGTGGCCGCTACGACGTGACGGTTGCTCTCGGTCGGTCGGTCGGGGTCTGGCATGCCTGGCCCACATGTGCGCGGCCGCTACGACGTGACGGTCGCTCTCAGTCGGTGAGTCCGGCCGGCTGCGGCTCCCGGACCGGGGGCCGCGGTGCTGCCGGTTCGTCCGACGGCCCTTCCACGGAGACGCGGGGCAACGCCCTGTCCAGCCGGCGCGGCAGCCACCAGTTCGCGCGCCCGCACAGGTGCATGAGCGCCGGGACGACCACCATCCGGATCAGCAGCGCGTCGAGCGCGACGGCCACGGCGAGACTCACGCCGAACTCGGAGATCACCCGCATACCTCCGAACACGAAGGACCCGAAGACACAGAACATGATGGCCGCGGCGACGGCGATCACCTTGCCGGTCTCGGCCTGGCCGACCCGCACCGCCCGGTGGCTGTCACCGGTGTGGGCCCATTCCTCCCGCATCCGGCTGACCAGGAAGACCTGGTAGTCCATGGACAGGCCGAACATGATGCCGACGACCAGGATCGGCACGAACGACTCGATCGGTCCGGCGGCGCCGAGTCCGAGGAGAGAGGCGCCGAAGCCGTACTGGAAGACGACCACGATCGCGCCGAAGGCCACGCCGATGCTGAGGATGTTCAGCACGGCGCCGACGGCGGGGATGAGCAGGCTGCGGAAGGCGACGGTCAGCAGCAGGAAACCGAGCACGGCGATCACGAGAACGAACACCGGCAGCTTGCTCATCAGGGTCGACGCGAAATCGTCGTTGCTCGCGGTGAGACCGCCGACGTAGACCTTCATCGAGGTGCCCTGCTCGGCAGGCGGGATCACCTTGTCCCGCAGGTGGTTGATCAGGTCGGAGGTGGCCGCCGACTGCGGGGAGGTCGTCGGGACGACCGAGATCACCCCGACCGTCTGGCCCTCCCTCATCGGGGCGCCGGTGGCACTGGCGACGCCGTCGACCTGACCGAGCGCGGTGACGAGCTTCGCCTCGGCCGCCTTGTCGGCCGCGGTGGGAGCCTGCGCGGCGAGGACCAGGGGGCCGTTGAAGCCGGGCCCGAACCCGTCCGCGATCATGTCGTACGCCTGGCGGTTCGTGGACGTCGCGGGCAGGTTGCCGTCGTCGGACGCGCCCAGGCGCAGCGACAGCGTCGGGAAGGCGAGCGCTGCCAGCACGGCCAGGGCGAGCAGTCCGAGCGTCTTGGGCCGCTCCTGCACCCGCCGCGCCCACCGGGCCCACAGACCGCTCCCGCTCTCCGGGCCGCCCCCGTGGGCGGTGAGTGCGTAGCGCTCGCCGCGGCTGAGGACCCGGGGTCCGATCATGCCGAGCAGCGCGGGCAGCAGGGTGAGGGCCGCCAGAACGGTCAGTACGACGGTGACGGCCGCCCCGACGGCCATGCCGTTGATGATGCCGACGTTCAGGGTGAGCATGCCGAGCAGCGCGACGACGACGGTCAGCCCGGCGAACACCACTGCCCGGCCGGAGGTGTTGAGCGCCTTGGCCGTGGAGTCCGCGACACCCATGCCCGCCTTGAGGTGGGCGCGATGCCGGTTGACGATGAACAGGGCGTAGTCGATGCCCACACCGAGACCGATCAGCGAACCGAGGGTCAGCGTGGTGTCGGACAGCGTGACGAGGTGGCTGAGCAGCATCACCGCGACCGCGGAGGTGCCGACGCCGACGATGGCCGTGACGATCGGCAGCACCGCCACCCAGACCGCGCGGAAGACGAACAGCAGCACGACGAAGGCGAGGGCGATGCCCATGGCGTCGGCGACCGCGTTCGGCTCGGGGTTGACGGTGAACGCCTGCCCGTTCAGCGCGATGTGCAGGCTCTTCGTTTCCGGGGTGGTCGCGAGTTCCTTGACGTGGTCGATCTGGGCGTCGCTCACGTCCTGGTCGAACGCCACCGTGGCGTAGGCCGTCCTGCCGTCCTCGCTCACCTGAGCCGCGCCGGACGCGGTGTACGGGCTGGTCACGGAGGTGACACCGGGTGCTTCGGAGATCTGCCCCAGAGCAGCGTTCATCGTCCGCTCGGTGGCCTGCCCGGTGACCTTGCCACCGTCGGCCTGCCAGACGACTCTGCCGCTCTTGGCCGCCGCGCTGTCGGAAGCCTGCCGCAGCAGGGCCGTTGCCCTGGCCGAGTCGGTGTTCTGCGAGATCGGGCTGTTGCCGAAGGCGCTGCCGACCGCTCCGGCCCCGGCCCCGAGGGCGAGCAACAGGCACACCCAGGCCAGGACGACGGCGAGCCGGTGCCGGTGGCACCAGCGGGCGAGAGGGGACATCGAAGAGCCTTTCGAGGGGTGCGCCACGTGATCGGGTCCGGCATCCCGGCCCACCCTCACGCTCGCAGTCCCGCACTCTCTCGTCGTTGGCCGTACGCAGACACTTGCCTCTACTGCGCTCGCAGTAGACGAGCCGGTGAGGAGCCCGGGGAGACGGCCGGGGCGAGCTGTTCGAGCCGGGTGTGGACGTGCTCCACGTGAGGTTCGGGCTCCGGTTTCATCAGGACGCTGCGCAGGACCCGCGCGCCCTCGGCATCCGCGGCGCTCTTCGGATGGCGTGCGGTCCCGCTGCCCCGCCTGAAGAACATCGGCAGCAACTGCCTCTGCCGACCCGACGACACCCGGCCGGCCGGCTCGTTCTCGGTGCCTTCCTGACGCGGCCGATCCGCTGGGAGTTGATCGAGCAGCGGTACGACCAGACGGGTCAGTACGCCATCGCGCTCCGGCCGCACAACCAAGACGGAGCAGGCGCTGCGGTTTCACCCGCGGAGGCCCCAAGCACCCCACCCACCTGGCCCTCGAAGAACTCGGGCGCGCGGTCCGCACGGTCTTCGCCTCCGGCTACCGCGCCAGCCCCGGCCTGCGTCGGGAGATCTGCGCCGGGCTCCAGGCCGTGGAGAACTGGAACAGCGCCAACACCGTGCTGCATACGGCAAGGACGGCGCCCTGACCGGCCCGGACAGTGAGCATGCTGAGACCTCGATGCTCGCGACCTCGATGGTCGCGCCGCACCTGCTCCGGTCCGCGCTCCTGCACGTCGACACGCCGCTGGTCCAGCAGGCTCCGGCCGAGTCGGCCTGGGCGAAGAAGCAACTCGGTCGCGCATAGGACCGTGCACATCATCGACCTGCTGCCCGACAGCTAGGTCCGGGCCGACCACCAGCTCGACGCCGAGTGAAGCAAGCCGGCCGTATCGATGAGAGCGTGGCATGGTCATCCATCCGGTGGACAGCTGCGTGGACAGCACTGCGTCACACTGCCCCGGACCCGGCGGCCGGCCCGAAACAAGGAGCGACAACCATGCGGTACCGCACACTCGGCAGCTCGGACCTGAACGTCTCGGAGATCTCGCTCGGATCCTGGTTGACCTACTCCGGCGGCGTCGAGGCGGACGCGACCCGTGCCTGCACCGAGGCGGCGTTCGACGCGGGCATCAACTTCTTCGACACCGCCAACGCCTACGGCCGGGGCGCCGCCGAGACGGCCTGGGGCGAGATCCTCTCCGCCCACCCCCGCGACTCCTACGTCCTGGCCACCAAGGTCTACTTCCCGATGTCGGACGACCCGGCGGACCGCGGACTGTCCCCAGCGCACATCGCCCAACAGATCGACGCCTCGCTCACCCGCCTCCGGACCGATCACGTCGACCTGTACCAGGCGCACCGCTTCGACTCCGCCGTCCCGATCGAGGACACCGTCGAGGCGTTCCAGAAGGTCGTGGAGCAGGGCAAGACCCGCTACATCGGCTTCAGCGAGTGGACCCCCGAACAGATCCAGGCGGCGATCGACCTCGCCGGCCCCGATCTGTTCGTCTCCTCCCAGCCGCAGTACTCCATGCTGTGGCAGGCCCCCGAGGCCGAGGTGTTCGGCCTCTGCGCCGCGAACGGCATCTCCCAGATCGTGTGGTCGCCGCTGGCCCAGGGCGTGCTCACCGGCAAGTACAAGCCGGGGCAACCCGTCCCCGAGGGAAGCCGGTTCGCGTCCGCGGACATGGCGGTCTCCCAGGACCTGGTCTACAGCGACGCCATCCTCGAAGCGGTCCAGCGCCTCGTCCCGATCGCCGAGGAGGCCGGGACGAGCATGCCCACTCTGGCGCTCGCCTGGGTGCTGCGCCGCGGCGAGGTCGCCTCCGCGATCACCGGCGCCTCCCGCCCCGAACAGGTCCACGCCAACGCCGCCGCCTCCGGGGTGGAACTCTCCGACGACCTCCTCGCAGCTGTCGACCAGGCCCTCGGCGACGTCCCCGTCACCGAACCCACGCTCGCCCCCGGTGCCCAGGCCGGCATCAAGCACCGCTGAAGTCGCACGGCTGACAGCCCGGGTGGGCCGTCGGAGGCACCCGGTGGGACGCCGGTGTCCCGGGCTGTAGAACTCGCCGAAGGCGGTGCTCGCCGGGCAGGTGGGGTGGCGACTGATAGCACCACCGGCGGCCCGTCGGCGGGGGCGCCGCTGAGGTGGGGGAGTGCCGTGATCAGGGCGCGGTGAGGCCACCGACGCCCGGCCCCACGCGTCACACCGGAGTACCGACTTCCCGCCCCCTGCCGGGCCGGGACGAGCCGGGAACCGGCTCCTGCCCTACTCCTCCCAGGCGGCGGTGGCGATCGCCCGTTCCCGCCACTGCCGCACACCCGATCCGTCCGGCTCCCAACGGTGACAGAACTCCGCCAGAGCCTCGCACCGGGCGAGCATGGCGGCCTTCCGGACCGGCCATGGGGGCACGCCGCCGCCGTAGGCCCGGAAGAAGTGCGGAACTGCCTGGCGCTGGTCCGGGTGGTGCATCCGTACGATCCACTCGCACCAGGCCAGGTCCTCCACCGGGTCACCGATGTGGGCGAACTCCCAGTCGACGACCGCAGTCACCGTGCAGGACTCGGGGTCCAGCAGCACGTTGTGGGGACCGAAGTCGCCGTGCACAAGCACCTCGTCCGCCTCGTGCGGGGCCGCCGTCTGCCCGTTCGGTTCGGTGTCGTGGAGGCGACGCAGCACCTCACCGCAGCTCACCAGGACCGCTACCGCTCGGGCCGAGTCGAGGAGTTCCTGACCGGGCGTGCCCCGCATGAAGCCGAGGGTGAGGGTGGTGTCGTCGGCCGCCGTCAGCGGTGGCACTGGCAACCTGCCACGGAGCCGGGTGAGCAGCACTCGTTCACGTTCGAGCCTGAGTTCGGCATCGGGCCCCTCGTACGTCTTCTTCACGACGGCACCGTCGCTCAGGGTGCGGTTCGTGTAGCCGTGCTTCAACGGGCGCATCCGCTGATCATCCCCGAACAGGTTCGACCGCCGACAGTCACGTGGCGCGGCCCAGTGCGACAGAGTTGCTAGAGAATGGCCGCCGTGGCGTACCCCAAACCCGCCTCCGCAGCGATGACTGATGGGCCCGGGATCCTGTAGGGCAGCGGCCTGGCCGAGGGGGTGTCAGCGAAGACAGGACCGCCTGTTCAGCCGGGCGACTCCTTCCTGGGCTTCCAGCTTCTCCCGGAGTCGGACGTTCTCAAGGGTGACGTACCGCTTCGTCGTTGGAGGTGGTCCGGTCGGCGGAGATCTCCTGGACCAGATCGGGGTGGCGCCGGCGGAACGTCACGTTGCTCATGTCGATGCTGCAGGCGACACAAGGACGCACGGTCGGCGGTTGGTATCCTGGCGGGCCGACAGCAGCTCACGCCAGGGTGACGTGCATGCCGCCCTGCGCCAGGACTTCGAGGACCACGTCGAACAGGTCGTAGGGCTGGCCCTCCGGTGTCAGGGCCTGGGACAGGTGCTCGCGTGCTGACGCGGCTTCGCGCCAGAACAGGGTCGCGGGGGCGGTGTAGCTGAAGGTGCCGCGCAGGCAGTCGTCGAGGGCAGCCAGACAGCCGCCGAAGTAGCCGCCCGGACCGTTCACCGCCTCGCCGAGCGCCAGGTAGAGGCCCGGTTCGTCGGTGACGTGTCGGCCGTCGAGTTCGTAGACGTGACCGGTCGGCCGGTCATGGTGGGTGCGTCGGCAGGCCCGCTCCCGGACGAGGTCGAGCCAGGCTTTGCGGCGCCGGGTGTGGAGGCCGGCCCAGGCACCCTGGGTGTCCGGCGGCCCGGCGAACCACCGCTCCCAGATGGGCCGGGCGTATTCGGGAACAGGTGTGAAAAGCTCTCCGTCGAGTTCCAGGTCGATCCGATCCGTCCCGTAGGAGGATGGGCGCCAGGCGCTGACTCTGGCCCAGAGCAGGCGTTCGGTGAGCGGCTCGCCCTGGTCGTCCTGTATCTCCAGGGAGGCCTGCTCCAAATCCAGCGCCCGGCGGGTGCCCTTCATCAGTGCCGCCAGCAGCTGATCACCTTGTGCGAGCCCCCGCAGGATGAGCGGGGGCGACGACTGTTTGGGCGGCAGGACGCGGGCGAATTCCAGGCAGGAGCCCAGCCAGCGGTGCCCGTCGTGCACGCGAACTCGGCCCCTGTATCCCCCGGGTGGGCCTTCGTAGTCGTCCAGGCCGGTGAGTACGAGACTGTCTGTCCCCAGGGGCTGGCCCACGCTCTCCGCGTCCTCCAGCAGCCAGGCATCGGGCGTCTCATCGTCCGGCACCAGCCACACCCGGTCGCCGACCCAACCGCGCACTTCTGACTCCGCAACCCAGCCGAACAGCTCGTAAATCCCCCGCTGGGGCTCCCCGAACAGCCCTTCCACCTCGGCGCAGACGCCCCAGGCACACCCGTGCTCCTCCTCAGCCAGCGTCTATCGCGCGCGCCCGCGATGGCGCTCTTCTTCATGCACGGTGGGAATCATGCAGGGACCAGGGTTCGACGGCGAAGGCATTTTGCGCGCAGTCGGTCGCGATGCCTCAACTCAGCTGGTCATATGCGGGAGCGCACCGAGGGGTCGTCGCCCGAGTAGAAGCACTGGTGGAGTGCCGGTATTCGAAAGCTCCGGCATTCGCGGAGCGGTGTGTCCCAAGTTTTGGTGATCCATGAGTGGCGATGTCAGGAAACGTCTATGGTCCCTATCTCACTGCGTCTGCGTTGCGGTGATGATCGGGGGACGGGGCGGATGGCGGAACAGCTAGTGGAACGGCTGTTGGTCGACTTACGGGACGACGGGCTCGTGCAGGTCTCGGCTTGGCCAGCCGGAGAGCGGTTCCCGCGGCAGGCAGGCCATTCGGTGCCTCTGGTGTGGCCGCTGTCGGATGAGGAATTGACTGACCTGCGGTGGTACTTGGAGCGCTATCTGCGGCTGCCGACCGCCGTTTACGGCGAGCGCGGCGCGCGGATCGCGGCCGAACTGCCGCGCTGGGGCGAGGCGATCTTCTCCGCCGTGTTCGCCACGCGGCCGGCGCAGGACGCGTACGTGGCGGCGCGCACCCGGGGTGGGCCGGTTGAGATCGCCCTGCTGTCGAGGTCCGCCGAGCAGTTGGGGCGTCCGTGGGAGCTGATGGCCGCTCCGGGGCGGGGTGTGCCGGTCGCACTGGACGGCGTGGCGGTCACGCGCACCTTGCAGAGCGACGGCATGGCCGAGGTCTTTGACGTGCCCGGTACGCGGCTGCGGGTGCTGATGGTGATCTCCCGGCCCGGGGGGACAAACGATGTCGGCTATCAGATGATCGCTCGGCCGCTGCTGCGGCGACTCGAGGCCGTACGTGGCAACGTGGAGTTGGTGGTGCTGCGCCCACCGACACTGGACCAGCTCCGCGAGGTGCTGGACGGGGCTCGGGCAGCCGGAAAGCCGTTCCAGGTCGTGCACTTCGACGGCCATGGGGTCTTCGGCACGTTGCCGACCAGCGGCGGTCCGGGCGGGTGGGGGACGCAGATGTACGCGACGCCCGGCCCGCACGGCATGCTCGCGTTCGAGAAGCCCGGCGGCGGCAGCGACTTGATCGAGGCGGGCCGGGTGGCACGGGTCCTGGCCGGGGCGAAGGTCCCGCTGGTCGTGCTCAACGCCTGCCAGTCCGCGCAGCTCGGCACCCAGGTGGAGGCGGCCGTGGCGACGCGGCTGCTGGCCGAGGGGTGCGCGAGTGTGGTGGCGATGGCGTACAGCGTGTACGCGGTCGCGGCGGCTGAATTCATGACCGCCTTCTACGAGCGGCTGTTCGCGGGCGACCGGGTCACCGACGCGGTGAGCGCGGGGCGCGCGCAATTGACACTGAACGCCCTGCGGCCGTCACTCAAGGGCATGTTGCCGCTCGCGGACTGGATGGTGCCCGTCCTCTACACCCGCAGCGAGGCGCGATTTCCTGACCTGCACACCGCACGCGAGTCCGCCGAGGAGATCGGCGACATCCTCACCCGTATCCGCGAGGAAGCCGAGGGCACGCCCGACCAGGGGCACGACCTTGAACCGGTCGGAGAATTCGTCGGGCGCGACGCCGACTTCTATACCCTCGATGTCGCCGCCCGCCTCCAGCACGTCGTGGTCGTCCACGGGCCTGGCGGCACCGGCAAGACTGAACTGGCAAAGGCTTTCGGCCGCTGGTGGCGCGACACCGGCGGCGTCGGGCGCCCCGAGTGGGTGCTCTGGCACTCCTTCGAGCCCGGCGTCGCCTCCTTCGGCCTGGACGGCGTCGTCACCAGCCTCGGCCTCCGCGTCTTCGGCACGGACTTCGCCCGTCTGGACACCGAAGAGCGCCAGGCGGCCGTCGAGGAACTGCTCGCCAAGCACCGGCTCCTGCTCATCTGGGACAACTTCGAGTCCGTCCGCGAGATGCCCGACCCGGGGCGCGCAACACCTCCACTGTCCCAGCCCGAGCAGGACCGAATGCGAGCCTTCCTCTCACGCGTCGCAGAGGGCAGCAACAGCGCAATCGTCATCACCAGCCGCACCCCCGAGACCTGGCTCGGCACCACCATCCGCCGCATCCCCGTGGGCGGCCTCACCCGCGACGACGCCACCGCCTACGCCCAGCAACTCCTGGAGCCGTACCCGGACGCCCAACCAAGCCGCCAGAGCCCAGCCTTCGCGGATCTCGTGCAGTGGCTCGACGGTCACCCGCTGAGCATGAAGCTCACGCTCCCCCGCCTGGCAACCACCACCGCCCGGCAACTGCTGGAAGACCTCCAGGGCATCACCGCCCTCCCGGAGAATCAGGACAGCGGCGACCGCCACACCTCGCTGGCCGCGAGCATCGCCTACTCCTTCCAGCACCTGAGCCCGGACGACCAGCAGGCCCTCACCATCCTGAGCCTGTTCCACGACGTCGCGGACGCCGATGTCCTCGGGACTTTCTCCAAGAGCCAGGAGACACCGCAGTACCTCCGCGGCCGAAGCAGCTCCCAGTGGGCGGAACTGCTGACCAGGGCGGCACGCTTGGGGCTCGTCACGTCAATCGGCGCCGGCATGTTCCGACTCCACCCCGCCCTGCCCGCCACCTCGCCGCACACTGGCGCACCAGCGCACCCGACACCCACGCCGACGAACACGCCACCGCACTCCGGGCCCTCGTATCGGCGCACGCGAGCTTCAGCGCGTGGTTGAGCAGGCAGATCAGCAGCGGCGACGCCCAACTCGCGTTCGTCCTGGTCGCTCATCAGCAGCGAATGCTGGGAGCCATGCTCGGCCAATGCCTGACCAGCGGTCAGTGGGCAGAGGCCGGAATGATCATCCATCCTCTGGATGAATACTGGAACATTCAGGGCCTCATGCAGGAGGCGCTGTCCTGGACGGACCGCATCCGCATAGCCACCGAAACATCTGACGGCGTCCCGTCCGAGCTGATGACACCTGCTGGCCACCTGTGGATGTTCGTGACCGGATCGCAGGCAAACCGACAGTACGCGGCCGGACAACTCGACCTCAGCGAAAACACCTACCGGATCGTCCTCCGCGCTCTCCGCCGTCAGGAGAGCAGCCCGTACCAGCGCTCCAGCATCGCCATCTGCTACCACCAGCTCGGTATTGTTGCCGAGCTCCGGGGGTGGTTGGAGGATGCCGAGGACTGGTATCGCAAGTCCCTCACGATCAACGAAGACCTGGGCGACCGTCCCAGCATGGCCGGCAGCTACCACCAGCTCGGTATTGTTGCCCAGGCCCGGGGGCGGTTGGAGGATGCCGAGGACTGGTATCGCAAGTCCCTTACGATCAACGAAGACCTGGGCAACCGTCCCAGCATGGCCAGCAGCTACCACCAGCTCGGTATTGTTGCGCAGTTCCGGGGGCGGTTGGAGGATGCCGAGGACTGGTATCGCAAGTCCCTTACGATCAACGAAGACTTGGGCGACCGTCCCAGCATGGCCAGGAGCTACCACCAGCTCGGGATGGTTGCCGACCTCCGGGGGCGGTTGGAGGATGCCGAGGACTGGTATCGCAAGTCCCTCACCATCAAAGAAGGCCTGGGCGACCGCCCCGGCATGGCCAGGAGCTACCACCAGCTCGGGATGGTTGCGCAGTTCCGGGGGCGGTTGGAGGATGCCGAGGACTGGTATCGCAAGTCCCTCACCATCAACGAAGACCTGGGCGACCGCCCCGGCATGGCCAGGAGCTACCACCAGCTCGGTATTATTGCCGACCTCCAGGGGCGGTTGAAGGATGCCGAGGACTGGTATCGCAAGTCCCTCACCATCAACGAAGACCTGGACAACCGCCCCGACATCGCCCTGACGTACGCTCAACTGGGTTTGCATGCAGAAGCCGGGGACGACGCAGGCCAGGCGCTGGTCTGGGCGATCAAGTGTGTTGCCCTGTTCGACGAAATCCCGCATCGAATGACCGGCTCAGGACCCAAGCAGCTTCGTTGGCTGGCCCGGCGTCTGGGCATCGAAACCGTCGAAGCCGCCTGGCAGCAGGAGATCGGCCGTCCCCTGCCCGACGTCGTACGCGCGTACGTTCTGACCGAGCCAGCTGCCACCGACACCGACTGACCCACATGGAGAGCATCCGTATGCACGATGTTATCGAACAGGCCGCCCGCGCAGCAGCCCAGCGCCTCATCAGTCCGCAGCACCCCACACTGGCCGAGGATGTAGAGGAGGCGCTGGCCACCGAAGGAGCAGCGAAGGCACCCGGGCAGTACCTGGACCCCACCGCCCTGGGCGGCCTGATCGTCACCATCGCCAACACGGCCTGGATGATCTACAACGACATCCGCAGCCGCAGCTCCGCGGCACCGGACCTGGACGCCATCACGCGCCGTGTACGGCAGCAGCTCCAGCAGACCGAGGCACCCGCGCCCTCGCTCGATTCCGCCGAGCGCGAGCGCATTATCAACACCACCGTGGAAGAAACCCTGACTGCCACTCGAGACCAGACCTCTCAGAACCCGTAGCCGGAGCGTTGTGTCGTCTCAGGACGTTGATCCCACGGCCACGCCGAGCGTGTCGGTCTGATCGAGCGCCAGCGGCGGCAGGTCGGCGACGGCCACCAGCGGGTGTGGCGAGCGCCGTCCCCGGCAACAGTCTGGGTGTCGGCGGGGACGACGGCGAGGTGCGCGACGGTGACGTACCGGCCATGCGGGTCGCGCTCAGGGGCGTCCCGGACGCCGATCCGGCGCAGGTGGTCGGCGGCCACCCGCGTCCAGGCCGCCCTGCCGACCCGCGACGCCGGAGTCACCGGCGACCGGCCGAAGTGACTCTTCCGAGCCCGCCACCACCGTGGTGTGCCCCGCCCGTTGTGGGGCCCTGCGGGTCTTGCGTGATTGACGCCCACACGCCCCCTGCCTACCGTCGCCCCAACACGTCCGAACAGGCAGGCCGACGATGACAGACTCCTCGGGAACCACCGACTCCACGGCATCCCCCGACACCAGATCCACCACCCGCCAGCTCCAGGTGGAGACGCACGGGCTGGACGTGATCGGCGACGCCGAACGCAAGGGCACCCCGCGGACCCTGTTCTGGCCGTGGTTCGGCGCCAACGTGTCCATTCTCGGCCTCAGTTACGGCTCCTTCGCGCTGGGCTTCGGGATCTCCTTCTGGCAGGCGCTGGTGGCCGGCGTGATCGGGATCGTCTTCTCGTTCCTGCTGTGCGGCTTCGTCGCGGTCGCCGGAAAGCGGGGCTCCGCGCCGACGATGGTGCTCAGCCGTGCCGCCTACGGGGTGCGCGGCAACCGCCTCCCTTCGGTGGTCTCCTGGGTGCTCACCGTCGGCTGGGAGACCGTGCTGTGCGCCCTCGCCACCCTGGCCACGGCGACCGTCTTCGCGCGGCTCGGCTGGGGAGGCGGCACGGAGACCCAGGTGATCGCGCTCATCGTGGTGGCCGGACTCACCGTCGTCGGCGGGGTGATGGGCTTCGACCTCATCATGCGGCTGCAGACCGTGATCACCGTGGTGACGGGCGTACTGACCGTCGTGTACGTCGGGTTGGTCGCCGACCACATCCACTGGAGTACCGTCAGCGCCCTCCCGGCGGGCTCCGCCCAGGAGTTCATCGGCGCACTCGTCTTCATGATGACCGGCTTCGGCCTCGGCTGGGTCAACGCCGCCGCCGACTACTCCCGCTATCTGCCCCGGACTTCGTCGAGCCGGGCCGTGGTCGGCTGGACCACCTTCGGCGCCTCCGTGGCCCCGCTGCTCCTGCTGGTCTTCGGACTGCTGCTGGCCGGTTCGTCCACCACCCTGAACACGGCCGTCGCCGCCGACCCGATCGGCGCGCTCACCACCATCCTGCCCACCTGGTTCCTGGTGCCCTTCGCCGTCGTCGCGGTCCTCGGCCTGGTCGGCGGCGCCGTCCTCGACATCTACTCCTCGGGCCTCGCCCTGCTCTCGGCGGGTCTCAAAATCCCGCGCCCGCTGGCGGCGCTCGTCGACGGCGTCCTGATGATCGCGGGCTCCGTCTACATCGTGTTCTTCGCCGACGACTTCCTCGGCCAGTTCATGGGCTTCCTCACCACCCTCGGCGTCCCCATCGCCGCATGGTGCGGCATCATGCTCGCCGACCTCCTGCTGCGCCGCCGCGACTACGACGACGCCGACCTCTACCGCCCGAGCGGCCGCTACGGCGACGCACCGCCCACCCCGCTGATCCTCACGGTCCTCGCCACCGCCCTCGGCTGGGGCCTGGTCACCAACTCGGCCGCGAGCTGGCTGGACTGGCAGGGCTATCTCCTCGACCCGTTCGGCCTCGGCGGCAAGTCCGGCGCCTGGGCGTACGCCAACCTCGGCGTGCTGGCCGCGCTCGCCGTCGGCTTCCTCGGCACCCTGGCCCTCGCCCGCGGACGGGTCCGCGCACAGGAGGGCGTCGTATGACGTCAGGGCTGCTCGCCGTCATCGACATGCAGCGCGTCTTCGCCGAGCCCGACAGCCCCTGGGCCGCACCTCGGTACGCCGAGGCGGCGGCAGGCGTACGACGGCTGCTGCCGGCCTTCGCCGACCGGGTCACCTTCACCCGCTTCGTCGCGCCCGCCAGGCCCGTCGGCGCATGGCGGGCCTACTACGCGCAGTGGCCCTTCGCACTCCAGCCGCCGGACGCTCCGCTGTGGCGCCTCACCGACGACTTCGCCGACCGGGCACCGCACACCATGGATGCGACCACCTTCGGCAAGTGGACCCCCGAGCTCGCCACCCGCGTCGGCCCCGGGAACCGCCTGGTCCTGGCCGGTGTCAGTACCGACTGCTGCGTCCTGTCCACCGCCCTCGCCGCCGCCGACGCGGGCGTCGAGACCCTGGTGGTGTCCGACGCCTGCGCCGGGGCCGACGACGACTCGCACGCCAGGGCGCTGGAGATGATGGAGCTGTACGGTCCGCTGATCCGGATCGTCACGGTGGACCAACTGACGGGATCCTGAAGCCACTTGGCGATGGCCAGTCGATGGCCAGTCGATACCGCGTACGCTTCCGCCGACGATTACGCCCGGATCGTCGCCGCCGGCCCCTGCTCATGGGACCCGACCGTCCCCGCGCGGGCCAGCGCACTCACCAGCGCCACCTCGGCGTGACCCACCTGGCGTGCCGCAGCGTGAGCGGCTAGACGCCCTCCACGACCGTCGAGGAGCACCGGCTCGCTCGTCCTGACCTTCCACAACGCCGGGCACCTGACCGGGGGCGTCCTCCAAGGCATCCTGTTCCGCCAAGGCACCCTCGGTCTCTCCCGGTCCGCCCTTCGGCGCACCTCGCGCCGAATCCCTGACGCCCCGAACGCATGCTCTCGGCACGCTCGGGTACGCGAGCAGCACCGCGCCCTGGGCGATCATGCCCGCGGGCGGGCCGCACGACCGCCGCTACCAGGGGATCTGCCATGGACACACCCGCCAACGACAACACCGCCACACCGGCTCAGCGGGCACTGGACGCGCTGACGCAGAACACCGAGGACGTGACGGCGCTGGACACGCTCGCGACCAGTGACGTGCTCATTCCGGTGCCCGACGACGCCGCGGACGAGGACACGACCGTGGCGCTGCCCGTGCTGGAGCAGCAGGACGGCGCTCCTGTGGTGCCCGTGTTCACTTCGGAGACGGAGATGGCCGAACTGCTTCCGTTCGTCTCCCGCTACCGTCTGGTGCCGCTGGGCGCGCTCGCCGCGCAGTGGCCGGACGGCGATCTCTCGCTCTCGATCGACGCCAGTTCCACGCACCCGCTGACGCTCACGTCCGAGGGCGTGCGCACGCTGCTGGCGCGTCCGCAGGGCTGACCACACGCCGACCCCACACAGTGGGGCCCGGCCACCACATGCGTCGGAGGGGGAGCGGCCGGGCCCGCAGAGGGGCGCGAGCCGTTCCCGCTGCCGCGCCCTGGTTCCCGCGGGCGAGGACAGGGATGAGCGGCGCCGACCGCGGGCGTCCTGGACATCGCCCGCACCGGCCAGGGCGTGGCGCTGCTCGCGGCGGTCGGCCTGGCCCCCGACGGCCTGACCCCGTACGAGGGCCTGCCCGAGGTCACTCCGATCCCCATGAGCGCACTGGCCCGCCCGGGAGCGGACCCGGCGACGGTGGAGGCGGCCTTCACCGCGGTACGGGAGTTGCTGGCGTAGGGCGGGTGCCGAGAGAGTACGTCGAGGTGGGTGCTCAAGCGGCCTCGCCGAGCGTCGGCGCCGTCACCTCGCCCTGGATGATGTCCGATTCTCCGTCACGCATACCCAGGGCCCGCGCTCCGATCCGGAGACTAGCCGTCGAGCATCCTCGCCAGCACTCCACGCTGGAGCGGCAGTACCTCGGAGTGCAGGGCGCGGCCCTTGTGGGTGAGGGACACCCACACGCCCCGGCGGTCCTCCACACACATGGACCGCTCCACCAGACCGTCCTTCTCCAGGCGGCCGATCAGGCGGGACAGCGCGCTCTGGCTCAGATGCACCCGGCCGGCGAGGTTCTGCACCCGGCACTGGTCGCCGTCCCGGGGCGACTCGGTGGCGAGGATGTCGAGCACCTCGAAATCGCTCGCGCCCAGCCCGTGCGGGTGCAGCACGCGGTCGATCTCGCACATCGTGCGCGCGTGCACCGACAGGATGTCCCGCCACCGCTCCTCGAGGCCGGTCCCGACCGTGTTCACCGCCATACATGCACGGTAACACCGGTCCGGCCATTGTTGCCTGCACAACTAGTGCGTATGCAAGTAAGCGTCAGGCTTGCGGGTCCTGCGTGATCCCCACCAGGTTGCCGTCCGCGTCCTTGACGAAGGCGATCAGCTTGCCGCCGCCGACGTCCTGGACGTCCTGCAGCGTCTCCGCCCCGGCCGCCACCAGCGCCGCGAGCGTGGCGCGGATGTCGTCGACGTGCCAGTAGGGCACCGGGCCGGTCATTCCCCTGGCGTGTCCGTTCGGGTCGAGGCCGACGTCCTGTCCCGCGTCCTTGAAGCCGACGTAGTAGGGCTCGTCCGCGTACGGCTCCACGCCGAGCAGTGCGCTGAACAGGGCCTTCGCCGCGGCCAGGTCCTTGACGGGGTAGATGATCGTCTTGAGGCCGGCAGTCATTGTGTGCTCCTTCGCGTGTTTCCCCGACGGTCCGTGTCGGTGGTTTCACGCTAGGGCGGGGGAGGAGGACGCGCTTCTCCGATCCTGATCGGGTGCAACGGAGGCCCGGTTCCTGCGCCGCCCCACAGCCGTGGTGTGGGCCGTTTGGGCCACCGGCCGTCCGCCACCGGCCGTCC
Source organism: Streptomyces sp. NPDC005483 (assembly GCF_040606035.1). Lineage (NCBI taxonomy): Bacteria > Bacillati > Actinomycetota > Actinomycetes > Kitasatosporales > Streptomycetaceae > Streptomyces > Streptomyces sp. NPDC005483. Next base: position 372,856 of record NZ_JBEXEA010000003.1, on the reverse strand, counting down.
CCCATCGGCCGTCCAAGAGGCCCCGCTCAGGTCGACTCGCGCCGCACCAGTTCCGTGGGCAGGATGACCGCCGCCGGGTCCTCGCCGCCCAGCTGGGCCAGGAGGACCCGCACCATCTCGGCGCTGATGCGGTCGTAGGGCTGGCGGATCGTGGTGAGCGCGGGGGTGGCCTCCGTCGCCGCGATGGAGTCGTCGAAGCCGCCCACGGCCACGTCCTCGGGGATCCGCCGGCCCGCCCGGCGCAGCGCCGCCAGGGCGCCGAGCGCCATGAGGTCGGAGGCGACGAACACGGCGTCCAGGTCCGGGGCCTGGGCCAGCAGCCGTTCGGCGCCCGCCTCCCCGCCGGCCCGGCTGTAGTCGCCGGAGACGACGAGCCGCTCGTCGATCTCGACACCCGCCTCCGTCAGCACCTCCTTGTAGCCGGCGAGGCGGTCGACACCGCCGGGCGAGTCCAGCGGGCCCGTCACGATGCCGATCCGGCGGCGGCCGAGCGACAGCAGGTGGCGCACCATGTCGCGGGCGCCGTCGCGGTCGTCCGCCGCCACGTAACTCACCTTCGAGCCGGACCTCATGGGCTTGCCGCACTGCACGACGGGCACGCCCGCCTTGTGCAGTTCCTCGGCCACCGGGTCGGCGGAGTGGCTGGTCACCAGGAGGACGCCGTCGAGGTGGCCCGCCGTGATGAACCGCTTGATCCGGCGCCGCTCGTCCTCGGTCCCCGCCAGCATCAGCAGCAGCGGGATGTCGTGCGCGGCCAGGGCCTGGGTGCAGCCGCGCAGCAGCACGTTGAAGTTGGGGTCCTCGAAGAACCGCTCCTGGGGCTCCGTGAGCAGGAAGCCGACCGAGTCGGAGCGGCCGGTGATCAGTGAGCGGGCGTGCCGGTTGACGACGTAACCGGTCTTGCGGATGGCGGCGTTGACCGCCTCCAGGGCGGGAGGGCTGACGTAGTGTCCGCCGTTGAGCACACGCGAGACGGTGCCCCGCGAGACCCCGGCCTCGCGGGCCACGTCGTGGATCGTCGGCGGTCTGCGCCGGCCCCCCGCACTGTTCATGGTCAAGACTCTAAGGCCCTGTGGGGCGGGGAGGGGCGCCCCTGCGGGCGGGACGGCACCAGCGGGATGTCAATGGGCTGGGATCGTGCACAGAAAAGTCTCATGTAAGGCACTTGGCAAGGTTCACCTCTGTACGGTTATCTTGGGCCGCAGGCTTACGGAGCTGTGTGTGCACGTTCCCAACGAATCGAAACGGGAGAGACCCATGCCGGAGACCACCCCCAGGGGCCTCACCAGGCTCGCCTTCGGCGGGGACTACAACCCGGAGCAGTGGCCCGAGAGCGTCTGGGACGAGGACGTCCGGCTGATGCGCGAGGCCGGGGTGACCATGGTCAGCGTAGGGATCTTCTCCTGGGCGCTCCTGGAGCCGGAACCGGGTGTGTACGACTTCGGCTGGCTGGACCGGATCCTCGGCCTGCTGCACGAGAACGGCGTCCGCGTCGACCTCGGCACGCCCACCGTCGTCCCGCCCGCCTGGTTCTACCGCGCGCACCCCGACGCGCTGCCCCTCACGGCCGACGGCACCCGGCTCGCGTTCGGCTCCCGCGGCGCCATCTGCCACAGCAACGGCGCCTACCGCGCGGCCGCCGCGAACATCACCACCCGGCTCGCCGAGCGTTACGCCGACCACCCGGCCCTCGCGATGTGGCACGTGCACAACGAGTACGGCGTCCCCGTCTCCGCCTGCTACTGCGAGTCCTGCGCCGCCCACTTCCGCCGCTGGCTGCAGACGACGTACGGCGGTGTCGAAGGCGTCAATGAAGCCTGGGGCACCGCCTTCTGGGGCCAGCACTACACGAGCCTGGAGCAGGTCGACCCGCCGCGCACCGCGGCCACCGTCGGCAACCCCGGCCAGGCGCTGGACTACCAGCGGTTCGCCGACGCGACCATGCGCGAGAACTTCGTCATGGAGCGGGACATCCTGCACCGGCTCTCCCCGGGCGTCCCGGTCACCACCAACTTCATGACCGCGCTCAGCCAGTGCGACTCCGTCGACTACTGGGCCTGGGGGCGTGAGGTGGACATCGTCACCAACGACCACTACCTCATCACCGACGGCCGCCGCACCCACGTCAACCTCGCGATGGCCGCCGACCTCACCCGCTCGGTCGCGGGCGGCGCCCCCTGGATCCTGCTGGAGCACTCCACCTCGGGCGTCAACTGGCAGCCCCGCAACCCCGCCAAGGCCCCCGGCCAGATGGCCCGCAACTCCCTGACGCACGTGGCCCGCGGTTCCGAGGGCGCCCTGTTCTTCCAGTGGCGCCAGTCCCGGCGCGGCGCCGAGAAGTTCCACTCGGCGATGGTCCCGCACGGCGGCACCGACACGCGCGTGTGGCGCGAGGTCGTCGAACTGGGCGCCTGCCTCGACTCGTTGAGCACGATCCGCGGCACCCGCACGCAGGCCGACGTGGCCGTCCTGTGGGACTGGCACTCCTGGTGGGCACAGAACCTCGACTGGCGCCCCAGCGTGGACCACGACGCGCGCGAGCGCGCCGACGCCTTCTACGAAGCCCTCTACGACCGCCACCTCACGGTCGACTTCGCCCACCCGGAAAGCGACTTGTCGGCATATCCCCTTGTCGTCGTCCCCGCCCTGTACCTGATGACGGAGGCCGCGGGGAACAACCTCAAGGAGTACGTCGAGAACGGCGGCACCCTCGTCGTGTCGTACTTCTCCGGCGTCGTCGACGAACACGACGCCGTCCACCCGGGCGCGCACCCGGGCGCGCTCAGGGACGTCCTCGGCCTGACGGTCGAGGAGTTCTCGCCGCTGCTGCCGGACCAGTTGGTCCGTGTCACCGGCCCCGACGGCTCCGAGCTCACCGGCGACGTGTGGACCGAGTTCGTGGTCCCGCGCGGCGCCGAGACCGTGTGGACGTACGCCGACGGCCTGGCCGCCGGCCACCCGGCCGTCACCCGGCACCGGCTCGGCGAGGGCACCGCCTGGTACGTGTCCACACGCCTGGCCGCGCAGGGCCTCGACGCGCTGCTCGGCTGGGCCGCCGAGGACGCCCGGCTGCCCTCGCCCGCCGACCTGCCCCACGACGTCGAGGTGGTCCGGCGCAACGGAGAGTCCGGTTCCTACGTCTTCGTGGTCAACCACACCGCGTCCGAGGTCAAGGTGCCCCTGGACACGGCGGGCACCGAACTGCTGACCGGCGAGCGTGCCGCGGGACGGCTCGCCGTCCCGGCGGGCGCCGTCCGGGTCGTACGACTCGACGGCTGAACCGACTCCCCTCCGCCCGCGAGACCACGAGCCGCGGGCGGAGGGGGCCTCATGCTCGTCCGGCGCGGTCCGCCCTGCCCCCACCGCCGTACTCGCCAAACGGCCTTTTGCCACAGAGGAGTTCGATCTCGGACAAGCTCGGCGACTCCGGGACAGGGCGGCTTCGGCTGCGGGACAGTGGACCCACGCAGAAGGAGGGGCGGAGGGGACGAGATGCTGAGGACTCCGGCCGACCAGAGGCGCCTGGACATCCTGGAGTGGCTGAAGGACCCGGCCGCGCACTTCCCGTCGCAGCGGCACGGCGACCCCGCCGAGGACGGAGTCACCGCCGGCGCGGTCGCGGGCAAGCTCGGCGTCCCCCGCTCCGTCGCGGAGAGACACCTCGGCCTCCTCGTGAACATCGGTCTGCTGCGCACCAGAAGGATCCGGTGGCGCACGTACTACCGTCGCGACGAGATGCGCATCGCCGAGGTGGCGCGCATGTTCGAGAAGGGCTGGTAGCGGCCCGTACCGGAAGGGCAGGCACCCGATGGACCGTCCCACCGCACTGACTCCCCGCCACTACGTCGCGATCGGCGGCCGCGGCCCCGAGGACGTCGTCGCCGACCCCCGCGGCCGGGTTCTCACCGGCGTGGAGGACGGCCGCATCCTGCGCATCGACGGACTGACGCAGCACCTCGCCGCCCGAGTCGAGGTGCTCGCCGAAACCGGCGGCAGGCCGCTCGGCCTCGAACTCCTCCCGGACGGCGCCCTGTTGGTGTGCGACGCCGAACGCGGACTGTTGGGCGTGGACCTCACCGACGGCACCGTCCGAGTCATCGCCGACGAGGTGGAGGGGGAGCGGCTGCGGTTCACCAGCAACGTCGTCGCGCTGTCCGACGGCAGCGTCTACTTCACCGTCTCCAGCCGCCGTTACCCGCTCGACCAGTGGATCGGCGACATCGTCGAACACACCGGCACCGGCCGCCTGCTGCGCCTGGCGCCCGGCGACGACACCCCCGAAGTCCTCCTGGAGGGACTGCAGTTCGCCAACGGCCTGGCCGCGAGCGGTGACGAGTCCTTCCTCGTCGTCGCCGAGACCGGGGCCCGCCGGCTCACCCGCTACTGGCTCGACGGACCGCGGGCCGGACGCGCCGAACCCCTGGCCGAGAATCTGCCCGGCATGCCCGACAACATCTGGCGCGGCGGACCCGACGGCCCGATCTGGGTCTCCCTCGCCGGACCCCGCGTACCCCCGCTCGACCTGCTGCACCGCGCCGCCCCGCCGGTACGCCGGGCCGCCGCCCGCGTCGCCGTACGCGCCCCCTACCGGCCGACGGGCGGCATCGGTGTCCTCGCCGTCGACGACGCGGGGGAGATCGTCCACCACCTCGCGCGCGGCCACTCCCGCTTCCGCATGGTCACCAGCGTCTGCGAGGCTTCCGGCCACCTGGTCCTCGGCAGCCTCTGGGAGCGCGGCATCGCGCTGTGCGAGCCGCCCGCCGCGAAGTGACCCCGGCGGCGCCCCCGCGTTACCCTGGTGCCGGTCGCGATCACCCTCGCGGCACGGCGGTGGGGCCCGCCGTACCCGAACCGCGGCGAAGCGCCGCCAACGGTCCCTACTTGCGATCGAGCGCGCCCGCAGGCCCGGGCCCCGGCGAGTAGGAGAGGCACGACCATGACAGCCCCGGAGAGCGTGCGCGCCCCCGCCGGCCCCCCACGCCAGTCCGTCTGGCGGGGCCAGGCGCCCGTGGTCGCCGTGGTCGCGCTCGGCGGCGCCCTGGGCGCCACGGCCCGGTACGCGCTCTCCCTGCGCTGGCCCGTCCCGCCCGGCGGATTCCCCTGGGCGACCTTCTGGACCAACGTCGTCGGCTGTGCCGTCATCGGCGTGTTCATGGTCGTCATCACCGACGTGTGGGCCGCCCACCGCCTGGTCCGCCCGTTCTTCGGCACCGGCGTCCTCGGCGGCTTCACCACCTTCTCCACCTACGCCGTCGACATCCAGAAACTCGTCGACCACGGCCGGCCCGCCACCGGCCTGGCCTATCTCGCCGCGACCCTGCTCGCGGCCCTCACGGCGGTGTGGCTCGCGTCCACGACGGCCCGCCGCGTCCTGAAGTGGAGGCAGCCATGACGAGGCTGACCGGCAACGCCCTGCGCCTGACCGTCTACATCGGCGAGAACGACACCTGGCACCACAAGCCCCTCTACTCCGAGATCGTGCACCGCGCCCATGCCGCCGGGCTGGCTGGGGCCAGCGTCTTCCGCGGTATCGAGGGCTTCGGCGCCTCCTCCCTGATCCACACCTCCCGGCTGCTGTCCCTCAGCGAGGACCTGCCGGTGGCCGTCGTGATCGTCGACACCGAGACGCGCGTACGGGAGTTCCTGCCGCAGCTCGGTGAACTCGTCACCGAGGGCCTGGTGACCCTCGACGACTGCGAGGTCATCCGGTACGTCGGCCGCGAAACGAACCAGGGCATAGCGGGCAGGAAGGGTAAGAAGTCGTTGTGAACTGGCTGCTGGTCGTCACGGGGGCCATGGTGGGCGCCCCGCTCCGCTATCTCACCGACCGCGCGGTGCAGACGCGGCACGACTCGGTCTTCCCGTGGGGGACCTTCGCCGTCAACGTCACGGGCTGTCTCATCCTCGGCCTGCTCACCGGCGCCGTGGCCGCGGGGGCGGCCGGATCCCAGCTCCAACTCCTCCTGGGGACCGGCCTGTGCGGGGCCCTGACGACGTACTCGACCTTCTCCTACGAGACCCTCCGGCTCACCGAGACCGGGGCACGCCTCTACGCCGTGGCCAACGTGGTCGCGAGCGTGGTGGCCGGTCTCGGGGCGGCCTTCGCGGGGGTGGCGCTGGCGCAGGCCGTGTGGGGGTAGGTGCGGCGGCGGGAGCCGCGGGGCGCACCCTTGTCCGCGTGTAGTAAGACTGTGCCCTCCGCACCTGCCTTCCCCTGAGAAGAACTGGATCCCATGAGCGTCATCAGCGTCGGTCAGGCCGTCGTCCTCGGAGCCGTCGAGGGGGTGACCGAGTTCCTGCCCGTCTCCTCCACGGGACATCTGAAGATCGTCGAGGGGCTGATGCACATCCCCGTCGACGACGACGCCGTCGTCGGGTTCTCGGCCGTCATCCAGGTCGGCGCGATCGCCGCCGTGCTCGTGTACTTCTTCAAGGACATCGTGCGGATCGTCTCCGCGTGGGGGAGGGGGCTCGTCAACAAGGAGGAGCGTTACCACCACGACTACAAGTTCGCGTGGTGGGTGATCGCCGCGACCATCCCGATCGTCGTCGTCGGCCTGGCCGCCAAGCCGCTCATCGAAGGAGCGCTCGCCTCGCTGTGGGTGGTGGCGGGGTCCCTGATCGCCGGCAGTGCTGTGATGTGGGCGGCGGACCAGATGGGCCGGCACAAGCGCGGTGAGGACGACACCACCTTCAAGGACGCGATGCTGGTCGGCAGCTCGCAGATCCTCGCGCTGCTCTTCCCCGGCTTCTCCCGCTCCGGCGCGACCATGTCCACGGCCCTGATCCTCGACCTGGACCGCGTGGCGGCCACCCGCCTCTCCTTCTTCCTCGGCATCCCCGCGCTGACCGGGGCCGGAATCTACGAGCTCAAGGACGCCCTCGGCGCGGGCGTGGGGGCGGCCCCGCTCGCCGTCGGCACCGCCGTCTCCTTCGTCGTCGCCTACGGCTCCATCGCCTGGCTGCTGAAGTTCGTGGCCAAGCACTCCTTCAACGCGTTCGTCGTCTACCGGATCGTCGTCGGCCTGCTGCTCTTCGGCCTGCTGGCCACGGGGACGCTGGACAGCTGACGGGGTCGCGGCGCCGGCGGCGGCCGACGCGTACCGGCAAGCGAGGTGGCCGCCGGCCATGGTGGTGTGGGGCCGCTGACGAGTACGACGGTGCGCGCGGTGACCGCGGCCGGGGTGCGTAGGCGTTTGACGGGGTCGCGGCGCCGGCGGACGCCGGAGTGTGAGGCGGCCGACGGCTACCGGCAAGCGAGGTGGCCGCCAGCCATGGTGGTGTGGGGCCGCTGACGAGTACGACGGTGCGCGCGGTGACCGCGGCCGGGGTGCGTAGGCGTATGACGGGGTCGCGGCGCCGGCGGACGCCGGAGTTGAGGCGGCTGACGGCTACCGGCAAGCGAGGTGGCTGCCAGGCATGGTGGTGCGAGGCCGCTGACGAGGGCGACGGTGCGAGCGGTGACCGCGGCCGGGGGCGTAGGCAGTTGACGGGAGCAGGGATGTGAGGCGGCTGACGGGCACGGCGGAGCGGGTCCGCCGAGGGCCACCGGGGCATGAGGCGTCCGACAGCAGCTACCGAGGCAAGAGCCCGCAGACCTCCACGGCGGTGCGTGCCCGTTGAAGGCCACCAAGCGGTGAGCGGGCGACGGCTTCGGAGGCGCGAGCCCACAAACCGCTATGGCGGAGCGAGCGGCCACGGGGGTGCGTGCTGCCGTGGCTGCGCCTGTCGGGTCTGACCTGAATGCGGCTGCGGCGGTGCGTGCCCGTTGTCGGTTGTGGCGGCGTGTGTCGGTAGCGGCGACGGGGGTCTGGCCTGTAGCCGCTGCGGCGGTGCGTGCCCGTTGTCGGTTGTGGCGGCGTGTGTCGGTAGCGGCGACGGGGGTCTGACCTGTAGCCGCTGCCGCGGTGCGTGCCCGTTGTCGGTTGTGGCGGCGCGTGTCGGTAGCCCCCCGCCACGGGGCCCGACCCGTATGCCGCCACGGCAGCGCGAGCACGTTGACGTGCGCAGTGGCGCGTGCCCCTGCGCACGCATGGAGGTGTCCCGCGGCTGACGGCCGTGGCGGTGTGATCCCATCGACCGACGTGGAGGCGTGACCCCGCTGACCAGCACGTCGGTGCGAGACGGCTCTCGCTGCCGCAGCCCCTGTACGCACCCCACGCTCTCACCCCCTTGACAGCACCCTCCCGCCGCCCGGAGTATCACTCCCGTGAACCTGTCAGACAGCCGGACAGCCAGTCAGCCGCCGCGCCGTATCAGCGCCATGGAGGCGGTGCTGGCGCATCTGCGTGGCGCCATCGAGCGCGGGGAGTACGCCATCGGCGACAAGCTCCCCTCCGAGGCGGAGCTCTGCCGCACTCTGGAGATCAGCCGGCCCGTCCTGCGCGAGGCCCTCAGGGCCCTGCAGACCATGGGGCTGACCGTCTCGAAGACCGGCAAGGGCACCTTCGTGGTGGCCGACGCGGTGGAGGACCCCACCTTCGGCGACTACGCGGCCAGCGACCTGCTGGAAGTCCGCCGCCATGTCGAGATCCCGGTCGCGGGGTACGCGGCACAACGCCGCACCCCGGAGAACCTCGACCACCTCGCCCACCTCCTGGACCGGATGGAACGCGAGACCGACACCACGGCGTGGGTCGCCATGGACACCCTCTTCCACCTCGCCGTGGCCGAGGCCGCCCAGAACCCGGTCTTCCGCCGGGTCATCGAGGAGATCCGGGACGCACTGGCGCGTCAGTCGGCCTTCCTCAACGAACTGGGCGGCCGCCGGGAGCAGTCCAACCGCGAGCACCGCGCGATCGTCGAGGCGCTGATCGACGGTTCCGAACACGACGCGGTGGAGGCCATGTCCCACCACCTCGACCGCGTCGAGACCACCCTCACCGACATCGTGCGTTCCCCCCGCACGGCCTCGGACCTCCCCACGGAAGGCGAACCCCAGGCGTGAGCGAGCAGTCCCTGCACGACGGCGTGCAGAAACGTTCCGGCCATGTCGACGCCGGAGACGAGGGCTACAGCAAGTCCCTCAAGTCACGGCACGTGAACATGATCGCCATCGGCGGCGCGATCGGCACCGGCCTCTTCCTCGGCGCCGGCGGCCGCCTCGCCGACGCCGGCCCCTCCCTGTTCATCGCCTACGCGGTCTGCGGCGTCTTCGCCTTCCTCGTCGTCCGTGCCCTCGGCGAACTCGTCCTGTACCGGCCCTCCTCCGGCGCCTTCGTGTCGTACGCCCGGGAGTTCCTCGGCGAGAAGGGCGCCTACGTCGCCGGCTGGATGTACTTCCTGAACTGGGCCACCACCGGAATCGCCGACATCACCGCCGTCGCCCTCTACACCCACTACTGGGGCATGTTCTCCGACATCCCGCAGTGGGTGATCGCCCTCGTCGCGCTCGCGGTCGTCCTGACCGTCAACCTCATCTCGGTGCGGATGTTCGGCGAGCTGGAGTTCTGGTTCGCCATTATCAAGGTGGGCGCGCTCGTGGCGTTCATGCTGATCGGCATCTTCCTGCTGGCCACCCAGCACCCGATCGACGGCCACCACCCCGGCCCGTCCCTGATCACCGGCAACGGCGGCGTCTTCCCCCACGGCCTGCTGCCCATGCTGCTGATCATCCAGGGCGTCGTCTTCGCCTACGCCTCGGTCGAACTGGTCGGCGTCGCCGCGGGCGAGACCGAGAACCCCGAGAAGATCATGCCCAAGGCGATCAACTCGATCATGTGGCGTGTCGGCGTCTTCTACGTCGGCTCGGTCCTCCTGCTCTCGATGCTGCTGCCCTGGAACAAGTACACGGGCGGCGAGAGCCCCTTCGTGACCGTCCTGTCCCACATCGGCATCCCGGCGGCGGGCGGCGTCATGAACCTCGTCGTCCTCACCGCGGCCATGTCCTCGCTCAACTCCGGCCTGTACTCCACCGGCCGCATCCTGCGCTCCATGGCCATGTCCGGCTCAGCGCCGAAGTTCACCGGCGTGATGAGCCGCAGCCAGGTCCCCTACGGCGGCATCCTGCTCACCAGCGGCGTCTGCGTCCTCGGCGTCGGCCTCAACTACGTCGTCCCCGCCGACGCGTTCGAGATCGTGCTGAACTTCGCGGCCATCGGCATCCTCGCCACCTGGGGCATGATCATGGTCTGTCACCTGCTGTTCTGGCAGAAGACCGAGAAGGGCGACCTCACCCGCCCCGGCTACCGACTGCCGGGATCACCCTGGACCGAACTGGTGACGCTGGCCTTCCTCGCCTCCGTCCTGGTCCTCATGTACGCCGACGGCGGCGCCGGCCGCACCACCGTGCTGTGCCTCCCGCTGATCGTCGGTGCCCTGGTCGCCGGATGGTTCGCCGTCCGGGGCCGTATCGCCCGCATGTCGGGCGAGACCTCATCCACCAGCGCCGACGCGTGACCCGCGTGACGCTCCTCCCGAAGCAGGAAGTGATGTACAGCAGTTCCGTCGCGGGCGCACCCCTGATCCGCGAGCCCCTCCACGCACCCGTCGCCCACCTGATACGCGGCGGGGTCGTGGAGGGCATCCACTACGGTTCCGTCGTCGTCCTCGGCGCCGACGGACAGGTCGGGTTCCAGCTCGGCGACATCGAGGCCGCGTTCTATCCGCGCTCCGCGATCAAGCCGGTCCAGGCCGTCGCCATGGTCCGGGCCGGGCTGCCGCTCGACGGCGAGCTGCTCTCCCTCGCGGCGGCCAGCCACTCCGGCGAAGAGCGGCATCTCGACGGAACCCGGCGGATCCTGGAGCTGGCCGGGGTCTCCGAGGACGCCTTGCGCAACGTTCCCGACATGCCGTTCGACCCGGCCGTGCGGGACACGTGGATCCGGGAGGGGCGTGCGCCCTCGCGGCTCGCCCAGAACTGCTCCGGCAAGCACGCGGCGATGCTGTACACGTGCGTGCTGAACGACTGGCCTCTTGAGGGGTATCTGGACCCGTCGCATCCGCTGCAACAGGCGATCGCCGAGATCGTCGAGGACCTCACGGGGCAGCGGATCGCCCAGGTGACCGTCGACGGATGCGGTGCGCCGCTGTTCTCCGTCTCGCTGCACGGGCTTGCCCGGGCCGCCGCTCGCATCACCTCGGCGGCCCCCGGGACGCCCGAGGCCCGGGTCGCCGACGCGATGCGGGACCACGCCGAGATGGCGTCCGGGGCGGGGCGTGATGTGGCCGCGCTGATGAAGGCGGTCCCGGGGCTGCTCGCCAAGGACGGCTTCGAGGGCGTCCAGGTCGCCGCGCTTCCTGACGGGCGGGCCGTCGCCGTGAAGATCGCCGACGGGGCGAATCGAGCGCGGGTGCCGGTCGCTGCGGCGGCGCTCGCGTGGGCCGGGGTCTCGCCGGATCTGCTCACCGAGTTCCAGGGGGAGGCGCTTCTCGGAGGCGGCCTCGAGGTCGGGCGGGTGCGGCCCGTTCGTTCGCTGGAGCCGGTTTCCGTGTCGGCCTGCGCCTGAGAGCCCGGTCGGCCATGACGGTCCGCGGGTGCGGGTCCGTCGTGGCTCGTCGCGCCCCGCGGCGGAGCCGCTGATGTCACAACCCCGCGCCCCTAAAAGCACTTACCTGAGCCCCTTTCGGAAGAAGGACACTCGATGACCGCCGTCGTCAGCCGCCGTGAGCACGATCTGCTGGGCGATCGGGATGTTCCCGCCGATGCCTACTGGGGTGTCCACACCCTGCGGGCCACGGAGAACTTCCCCATCACCGGCACCCCGATCTCCGCCTACCCTCACCTGATCGACGCCCTGGCCGCGGTCAAGGAGGCCGCCGCGCTCGCCAACGAGGAGCTGGGGCTGCTGGAGCCGAGGAAGGCCGCCGCGATCGTCGAGGCGTGCCGGGAGATCCGGGACGGCAAGCTGCACGACCAGTTCGTGGTCGACGTGATCCAGGGCGGTGCCGGCACCTCCACCAACATGAACGCCAACGAGGTCGTCGCCAACCGGGCGTTGGAGCTGCTCGGGCACGACAGGGGGCAGTACTCGTTCCTGCACCCCAACGAGGACGTCAACCTGGGGCAGTCGACCAACGACGTCTACCCGACCGCCGTCAAGGTGGCGACGGTCTTCGCGGTACGTGGACTGCTCGAGGCGATGGCTGTACTGCAGGACTCTTTCGCCCGGAAGGCCGTCGAGTTCCGCGATGTGCTCAAGATGGGCCGTACACAGTTGCAGGACGCGGTGCCCATGACGCTCGGTCAAGAGTTCTCGGCCTATGCCGTCATGATGGACGAGGATCGCAGCCGTCTTGACGAGGCTGTCGAGTTGATCCATGAGATCAACCTGGGGGCCACGGCCATCGGGACAGGACTCAATGCTCCCGCCGGATACGCCGAGTCGGCCCGTCGGCACCTCGCCGAGATCACCGGACTGCCGCTGGTCACCGCCGCCAACCTGGTCGAGGCGACCCAGGACTGTGGCGCGTTCGTCCAGATGTCCGGCGTGCTCAAGCGGGTCGCCGTGAAGCTCAGCAAGAGCTGCAACGACCTGCGCCTGCTCTCGTCCGGTCCGCGGGCCGGCCTCGGTGAGATCAACCTGCCGCCCGTGCAGGCCGGTTCGTCGATCATGCCCGGCAAGGTCAACCCGGTGATCCCCGAGGTCGTCAACCAGGTCGCGTTCGAGGTGATCGGCAACGACGTCGCCATCACGATGGCCGCGGAGGCCGGACAGCTCCAGCTCAACGCCTTCGAGCCGATCATCCTGCACTCCCTCTCGGAGTCGATCACCCATCTGCGCGCCGCCTGCCTCACCCTCGCCGAGCGCTGCGTGGACGGCATCACCGCCAACACCGAGACGCTGCGCCGAACCGTCGAGAACTCCATCGGCCTGGTGACCGCCCTCAACCCGCACATCGGCTACACGGCCGCCACCGACATCGCCAAGGAAGCCCTCGCCACCGGCCGGGGAGTGGCCGAACTCGTCCTGGAGAAGGGCCTGTTGCCCGCCGATACCCTCGCCGAACTGTTGCGCCCGGAGGTCCTGGCAGGCAGCGGCTCACCCCTCGCCTGACGGCCCCACCTGTGGAGAGACGCACCAGGACCGACCCGGAGGCACAATAGTGATCATGACAACGACGTCGTCGTTCACCTTCCAGCCGGTCCTGGAGCGCATCGCCGAGGAGATCGGCCGCAGCCCGGGCCGCGGCCGCGCCGCCGACTACATCCCGGCGCTCGCCGCCTGCGACCCGCGCAGCTTCGGCATGGCCGTCGCGGAGCTGGACGGCACGGTGTACGGCGTCGGCGACTGGCGCGAGCCGTTCTCGACCCAGTCCATCACCAAGGTCTTCACCCTCGCGCTCGACCTCGCCCGCGAGGGCGACGAACTCTGGGAGCACGTGGGCCGCGAGCCCTCCGGCAACCCCTTCAACTCCCTGGTCCAGCTGGAGTACGAGAACGGCATCCCGCGCAACCCGTTCATCAACGCGGGCGCCCTCGTCGTCACCGACCGCCTCCACAGCCGTACCGGAGACGCGGCCGGCGAGCTGCTGTCGTTCCTGCGCGAGGAGAGCGGCAACCAGGCCCTGGACTTCGACGAGGAGGTGGCCGCCTCCGAGTCCGCCCACGGCGACCGCAACGCCGCACTGGCCCACTTCATGGCCGCCTACGGCAACATCGACAACGACATCCCGGTCCTGCTCGACCAGTACTTCCGCCAGTGCTCGATCAGGGCGTCCTGCGCCGACCTGGCACTCGCCACCGGCTTCCTGGCCCGCCACGGCATCCGCGCCGACGACAGCCGCCTGCTCACCCTCAGCCAGGCCAAACAGGTCAACGCGATCATGCTGACCTGCGGCACGTACGACGCGGCGGGTGACTTCGCCTACCGGGTGGGCCTGCCCGGCAAGAGCGGGGTGGGCGGCGGGATCATCGCCGTGGTGCCGGGCCGCTGCACGCTGTGCGTCTGGAGCCCGGGCCTGGACGAGCGGGGCAACTCGGTGGCGGGGGTGGCGGCCCTGGACAGGTTCACGACGCTGACGGGTCTCTCCGTGTTCTGAGGCGGCGTGAGGGCATCCCGCACCCGACTACGCACCGGTCACACCCCGGTCGCCACCTCGTCGCCTTCCAGCCACCCACAACTGACACGCTGCTGACGTGTTGGCCAACGTTCCCGTCGATCTCCGCCGCTGCCAGATCCTCGGTCTGGTCGGCACCGCCTTCCTCGCCGCGGGTGGTGAGACCGCGGGAGCCCTCCCGGTCCGCGAACTCCTCGCCCCGGCCTCGCCCCAGGCCGCACTGGGCCTGGTCGGCGCCTACTTCGGTGTCGTCCTGCTGATCGCGGCCTGGCTCCTCCTCGGCCGCCTGGTGCGCAGCCCCGAGCAGCGGCCCAGCACACGCGAGCTCATGGCCGTGCTCGCCGTCTGGTCGGCCCCGCTGCTGCTCGCCCCGCCCCTGTTCAGCCGGGACGTCTACAGCTACCTCGCCCAAGGCGCCATGGCCGACGCCCACATGGACGTCTACACCCACGGCCCCGCCCTGCTCGGCGGCCCCCTCGCGGACGAGGTCGCCCCCATGTGGCGCGACACGGGCGCCCCCTACGGCCCCGTCTTCCTCGGCGTGGCCTCCGCACTCGCCAAGGCGTCCCACGGTGAACTCCCGGCCGGTCTGCTCGGGATGCGGCTCGTCGCCCTGCTCGGTGTGGCCCTCATGGCGGCCGCCCTGCCCCGCCTGGCCCGCCACAGCGGCGCCGACCCGGCCGCCGCGCTCTGGCTCGGCGCCCTCAACCCGCTCGTGCTGCTCCACCTGGTCGCGGGCGCCCACAACGACGCCGTCATGCTCGGACTGCTCGGCCTCGGCCTGGTCGCCGCACTTGGCCGGTGGCCGATCCTGGGCGCCGTACTCGTGACACTCGCCGCCCTGGTCAAGGCTCCCGCCGTCCTCGGACTCGCCGCGATCGTCGTGCTGCGCATCCGGGCCGGCGACCGCCCGGTGAAAGCCGTGCTGTCGGCCGTCGTCCCGTCGGCCGCCACCACCGTCGCCGCGACAGCCGTCACGGGCACCGGCTACGGCTGGATAGGCGCCCTCAACACCCCTGTGTCGTCCGGGAACTGGGCCCTCACCAGTCTTCTCGGCCGTGCCACCGGAAACCTGCTGAAACGGTTGGGCAGCGACCTGGCCCCGCTGGCCGTCCCGGTCTGGCACGCCCTCGGCATCGTGACCGCCGTCGCCGTCATCGGCCACATATGGGTGCGCCTGCGCCCCCGACCGGTCTACGCCCTCGGCCTGAGCCTGGCCACCGTCGCCGCCCTCGGCCCGGCGATCCGGCCCTGGTACGCCCTGTGGGGCCTGTTCCTCATAGCGGCCGCGGCGCCCAGCGCCTCGGTACGGCACCGGGTGGCCGCCGTGACAGGGGTGCTCGCCCTCGCCACCCTCCCGAGCGGCGGCCCGGCCGACGCCGGGCAGCTCGTCCTCGCCGTCTCCGGGGGCGTGCTCGCCCTGGTCGTACTGGTCCAGGCCCACCAGACGGCCCAGGCCCCGGCGACGGGACACACGGCATGAGGGTGCCGGCCACGGACCGCGGCCGGCTGCTGCTCGTCCTGGCCGCCGTCACCGCCGTCACGGTCTTCACGGCGACGGTGCCGCTCCTGCGCGACTGGTTCGACCTGCGCGTCTACCACGGAGCCGTCGACAGCTGGGCCCACCACGGCGGGCGGCTCTACGACTACCGGGTGCCGGGGACGCCGTACGGCTTCACCTATCCGCCGTTCGCGGCCGTCGCCATGTTCCCGATGGCCCTGCTCGACCTGCGCGCCGCGATCGTGGTGGGCCTGCTGCTCAACCTGGCGGCGCTGGCCGTGGTCGTGCGCCTGCTCACCGGCCGGGCCTGGCGGCGGTACGGCTGGTACGGCTGCGCCCTGGGCGCCTGCGCGCTCGCGCTGTTCGAACCGCTGCGTGACACCTTCAGCTTCGGCCAGGTCAACCTCCTGCTGCTGGCGCTCGTCCTCGTCGACGCGTGGCTGCTCGCCACCGGCCGGGAGCGCTGGGCCGGTGCCGGAATCGGGCTGGCCGCCGCGGTGAAACTCACGCCGGCCCTCTTCATCGGCCTGCTCCTGGTCGCCCGGCGCGGGCGGGCCGCGGCGGTCGCCACGGTGGTGGCCGTGGCGGCGACGGGGTTCGCGGCCGTGGTGGCTCCGGACGCCTCGCGTTTCTACTGGACCGACGCGATGTGGGACACGACCAGGGTGGGCCGCCTGGACTACGTCTCCAACCAGTCGTTGCAGGGCGTCCTGGCCCGGCTCGGTGAACAGGACCGCGCGGTCTGGGCGGTGGCCGTGCTGCTGACCCTGGGCGTGTGGGTGGTACGGGCCCGGCGGGCCGCGGCGGCGGGGGACTGGGTGGCCGCGTTCGCGCTGACCGGGCTGACCGCCTGCCTGGTGAGCCCGATCACCTGGGTGCACCACCTGGTGTGGCTGCTGCCGTCCTTCGCCGTTCTCGTGCGTACGGGGCACCCGCGGATCGCGGGTGCGCTGTACGCCGTGCTGTGCACCAGCGTGGTGTGGCTGTGGTTCGACGACGCGTCGGGGATCGACGGTTTCCTCGGCAGCAACATCTACACCTGGATCACCCTCGGCCTGCTGCTGTGGCTTCCGGCCGGTCAACCGCGCGCCGCGCGCCCGAACCGGGCCCGCAGCGCCAGCGCCACCGAGCCCGCACCGAGTCCGGCGGCGCCCAGGATGGCCCAGGTCTCCAGCCAGCCGGGCCTGTCGTCCTCCCGGGAGACCGGCGCGGCGACCGGCTCGGCGACCGGCGCCGCGACCGGCGCGGCCTGCGGGCCCGGCAGCGGTGGCCTCGGCCGCAACGCGTCCAGAGATCCCACCGGATCCACCCGCCCGGCCGCGCCGAACCCCCAGTCGAGCAGTTCGCGCGCCTCCTCGTAGACCGCGAAGCCACCGCCCGACTGAGGGTTCATCACCGTCACGACAAGGGTCCGGTCGCCCCGGCGGGCGGCGGCGACGAGCGTGTTGCCCGCATGGCTCGTGTAGCCGTTCTTGACGCCGATCAGCCCGGCGTAGGGCTCCACCCCGTCGGCGCCGGTCAGCAGTCGGTTGGTGTTCCGGATCCCGTACCACCCTCCGCCCCGGCCGGGGAACTCGGCCTCGGCCGTGCCGCAGTACCGCGCGAAGTCCGCGTTGCGCAGGCCCGCCCGGCCGAAGACCGCGAGGTCGTACGCCGAGGAGACCTGGCCCGGGGTGTCGTAGCCGTCGGGGGAGCGGACGTGGGTGTCCTGGGCGCCCAGCGCGCGCGCCTTGGCCTGCATCCGGGTGGCCGTCGTACGCCAGCCGCCGCTGAGCCCGGCCAGGACGTGCACGGCGTCGTTCCCGGAGTTGAGGAAGACCCCGCGCCACAGGTCGGCCACCTGGTAGGTCTCTCCCTCGGCGACCCCGACGAGACTGCTGCCGGGCCCGATGCCCGCGAGTTCCTGCTCGCCGACCGTGTGCCTGAGGCCGCCGGGCAGCACCGGCAGGACGGTCAGGGCGAACAGGGTCTTGAGCGTGCTGGCCGGCGGCAGCGGGCGGTGGGCGTCGTGGGCCGCGAGGACCTCCCCGCTGTGGGCGTCGGCGACCACCCACGACAGCGCGGACACGTCCGGGACCGGGGGCACGCCGGGGTGCGGCCGGACCTGGACGCCGGACCGGTACAGCAGGGTGGGCGACGCGACCGAGGGGGGCGGTCCACCGGGTGCGCCGGGGTCGGAGCCCGGGTGGGCGGCCGCTGTCGCGGAAGCGCACACCAGGAGGCCCGTCGTGCACAGGGCGCAGACCGAGACGGCCATCCGAGAGGGAAATCCGATTGTCATACCGCAAAGCTAGGAACGGACCCGCTCCACATCACGCTGCCCGGGCCGAGGGGACCGCGCGAGCACCCGGATGCCGCACGCCGCCGACGTGTCATCCAGCAGTTCAACCTCTTCCCCCACAAGACCGCGCTGGGCAACGTCACCCTCGCGCTGACGAAGGTGCGCAGGCTGGGCAGGGCGCAGGCCGAGGAACGCGGGCGGGCCGTGCTGGCGAGGGTGGGGCTGGCCGACAAGGCCGACTCCTACCCCGCGCAGCTCTCCGGCGGCCAGCAGCAGCGGGTCGCCATCGCCCGTGCGCTCGCCATGGGCCCGGCGATCATGTTCTTCGACGAGCCGACCTCCGCTCTCGACCCCGAACCCGTCGGTGAGGTCACCGGCGTCATGCGCTCGCTCGCCGAAGAGGGCATGGCGATGGTCGTCGTCACGCACGAGATGCGGTTCGCACGGGACACCGCCGACCGGGTCGTGTTCATGGACGGCGGGGTCGTCCTCGAACAGGGCACGCCGGAGCAGGTGTTCGGCAGCCCCACCGAAGCGCGGACCCAGCAGTTCCTGCACCGGGTGCTCGACACGTGAGAAGTCGCGACAACGCCGCGCCCGAAGTCGTCTGCCTCGGCGAGACCATGGCCGTCCTCGTTCCGCCCGACCAGGCACCCCTGGAACTCCAGCGCGTCCTGCGCCTGGAGGTGGGCGGCGCCGAGTCCAACGTGGCCTGCGGGCTCGCCGCCCTCGGACACCGCGTGGCCTGGCTGAGCCGTATCGGCGACGATCCGCTCGGCCGACGCGTCCTCGCGGAGCTTCGGGGCCGTGGGGTCGACGTCAGCGGTGTCGAGACGGACCCGGACCGGCCGACCGGCGTGTACTTCAAGGACACCGGCCCGGCGGGCACCGGTACGTACTACTACCGCAGGGGCTCCGCGGCCACCCGTATGGGCCCCGGTCTCGCGAAGGCGTGCCATGCCCGGCTGCTGCACCTCAGCGGCATCACGCCGGCCCTTTCGGACAGCTGCGCGGAGCTGGTCGAGGAGGTCGTCGTGCGCAGGGCCGTCCCGGGGGCGACTGTCTCCTTCGACGTCAACCACCGGCCCGCCCTGTGGAGACATCGAGACCCGGCGCCCGCTCTGCTGGAGCCGGCCCGCCGCGCCGACATCGTCTTCGTCGGACGGGACGAGGCGGAGACCCTCTGGGGCACCGCCAAGCCGGAGGAGATCCGGGACCTGCTCGCACCCGCCGCCGTCATCGTCGTCAAGGACGCGGAGCACGGCGCCACGGCGTACACCGCCGACGGCGGGGAGGTGTTCGTGGCCGCACCGGACTCCCGGGTCGTCGAACGGGTGGGCGCGGGCGACGCCTTCGCGGCCGGATATCTCGCCGCCCACCTCGAAGGCAGAGAGGTGGCGGTCGCTCTGCGGCTGGGCCATCTGATGGCCGCCGCGGCCCTGGCCACCGGCGGCGACGTCCCCACCGCGCCCGACCGGGCCGAACTCGACCAGCTGCTGGCCCTCGACGAGGAGTGGTCGGTCCTGCGCCTCGGTCAGCCCGCGGGCAGCGTCGGCTGAATACGCCGCAGGAACGCGGCGTTGTCCGGGGTCTCGCGCATCCGCTGGAGAAGCGTCTCCAGGTTGCCCTGGCCGTCGCCGTTCTGCAGGACCCGCCGCAGTCCTCGTACGGCGGTCAACTCCGCCGGAGGCAGCAGGAGTTCCTCGCGACGCGTGCCCGAGGGGTTGACGGCGACGGCCGGGAAGACGCGGCGGGAGGCGAGTTCGCGGTCCAGGCGGAGTTCCATGTTGCCGGTGCTCTTGAGCTCCTCGAAGTAGAAGTCGTCGGCGCGGGAGCCGGTCTCCACCAGGGCCGTGGCGAGGATGGTGAGCGAGCCGCCCTCCTCGGCGAGCCGGGCGGCGCCGAAGAACTTCTTCGGCCCGATCAGCGCGGTCGCGTCGACGCCGCCGCTGAGGGTGCGGCCGTTTGCGGGGGCCGCGTTGTTGTGGGCCCGGCACAGCCGGGTCAGGGAGTCGAGCAGGATCACGACGTCCTCGCCGGCCTCGACGAGCCGCTTGGCCCGCTCGATCACCAGCTCGGCGAGCGCGATGTGCTGCCTGGGCGTGCGGTCGAACGTCGAGGCGTACACCTCACCGCGCACGGAGCGCCGCATGTCGGTGACCTCCTCGGGGCGTTCGTCGAGCAGTACCACCATCAGGCGGCACTCGGGGTGGTTGCCGGCGACGGCGGCCGCGATCTGCTGGAGCAGCACGGTCTTGCCGGTCTTGGGCGGGGCCACGATCAGCCCGCGCTGGCCCTTGCCGACGGGCGCGATCAGATCGGCGACCCGCCCGGTCAGGCCGGACGCCGGGTGTTCGAGCCGGATCCGCTCGCGCGGATGCAGCGGCGTGAGGTCGTGGAAGGCGCGACGGTTCTTGCCGGGGCCGGGGCCGTGGCCGTTGACCCGGGCGACCTCGGTGAGGGCGCGCTGCGTGCCGCGTACGCCGTCGACGACGTCCCCCTTGCGCAGGCCGAACCTGCGGATCAGCGCGGGGGAGACCTGGAGGTCGGAAGGTGAGGGCAGCAGGCTCGCGGCGCGCAGGTGACCCTTCCCGGCGGCGTCGATGTCGAGGACGCCGGTGACGGCGCGGACCGGGGGCTGCTGCTGTACGGGAGGGGTTTCGAGAGTGGTGGTTTCGAGTGTGGTGGTCATGATGGTCGGTCCTTTCACGGACGTCAGGTGCACAGGACATGCGCAGGGAAGGGGAGAAGCCACGCGGGGAAGGCGGACAGCGCCTTCGGGTGGCGGGAAGCAACACCTCGGGTACGGCAGAACCGCTGGGCTGAGGTGGGGCTGAGAAGCCGGTACACGGACCGGCGATCTGAGAGAGAACTGGCACCGGCGCCCTCGAACGGGCGTACACAAGTGCTAGCAGGACGGTACCACGGAGGTTCAGCGCGTGGCGAGGAGTCCGTAGAGAAGCGGGATCCGCGGCTCGGGAAGCCGCCACCAGCCGGACGCCGTGCGGGTCATCCGCGGCCAGCGCGGCCAGGGCAGCTCATCGCTCTCGCGCAGTCGCCGGACACACAGTCCTGCCCCGGTCAACGCGTTGACGACCTCACCTATTCCGTGCATCCACTCGAAGCTCTCCGTGGCGCCCGCGACGGCGGGACCATCGGTGTACGTGTGTGTCGCGTCCCGGTGGACGGGGCCGTCGCCGCCCAGGTAGTCGTGCCTGAGGAGCAGTTCGGGCCCCTCGTCCGGAGCGGGCTTCGGGCCCAGCGAGTTGAGCAGCGGATGGAACTCGACGACGTACAACAGTCCACCGGCCCGCAGGAGTCGGGCGATCGTGTCCGCCCACCGCTCCAGGTCGGGGAGATAGCAGAGCGCGCCCTTCCCGGTGTACACGATGTCGAACTGCCGCCCTCCCAGCGCCTCGACGGCGTCGTACACGTTCGCCCGCACGTACTCGACGTCCACGCCCGCCCGCGCCGCGATCCCCTGGGCGGCCGCGACGGATGCCTCGGAGAAGTCGAGGCCCACGGCCCGGGCCCCACGGCGGGCGAGGGCAACCGTCTCGGTGCCGAGATGGCACTGGAGGTGGAGCACATCACGGCCGGTCAGCTCGCCGAGGTCCTCCCACTCGAAGGCGGCGAACCAGCGCTCCGGATCGAGGTCCTGGTCGAGGCCGTAGAACCGGCTGGCGAGGTGGACGGGGGTGCGGGCGTCCCAGTTCTCCTGGTTGACCCGCATCAGCCGCGCGTGCTCGTCGGACGTCATGAGGTCATCCAACCGCATCCGCGTGGTCTCCTCGGCGACCCCGGTCACCGTCGACGCCGTACCGCTCGACACGGCCGGTCCGGCCTCGGGCCGGCCGTGATCAGCACGGTCGCGATGGGTCTCGCCTCCGCGCCGGCCGACGAGCTCGCCGTCCTCGTCGCCGGCAGCTACAGCGCGAGGGCTGCCGCACAGCGGAAATGAGGGCCGGCCATTCGCCCTGGCATTTTTCGCGTGCCGGTGTCGATTCGGTCCGGTCCCGTTCGTCGGGTGGGTGTAGGAAGCTCATGAGGACCGGGAGGAACCATGAAGTACATGCTGCTCGTCTGCGGCGACGACACCAACGACGCCTCGGGCATGGCACCCGTCGAACCCTGGGTCGAGGAGCTCGGCGACCGTGGCGTACGGCTGCACGGGCACCGGCTCGCCCTGCCCGCCGACGCGGTCACCGTGCGGGTGCGCGGGGGTGAAGTGCTGCGTACCGACGGCCCGTTCGCGGAGACCAAGGAGTACGTCGCCGGCTTCGACATCCTGGAGTGCGACAGCCTGGAGGAGGCGGTCGAGGCGGCCGCGAAGCACCCCGTGGCGACGATCGGCGCCATGGAGGTACGGCCGTTCTGGGAGGACGAGGACGCCGAGGGGCGGATCCGCCGGCTCGACGCCGAACTGGCGGAGGCGGCGCGTACGGGCGACGCCGACCGGACGCTCGCCTGCTACGCGCAGGACGCGCAGGTCGTGGAGAACGGTCGGCTGCACCAGGGCGGCGAGGCGCTCCGCAAGTTCTTCGCGGAGACCGCGCCGATCACCCGCGAGGTCCTGGAGTTCCGGGTCCACGTCGATGAGAGCATCGCCTTCGGCCACGCCCTCATCCGTACCGGCGGCAAGCTGCTGCGCGTCACCACCGGATACCGCGACGTCGGCCCCCGCTGGCTGATCGTCCACGAGCACGTCACGGAGGCCACGTCATGAAGTACGTCCTGCTGATCTGCACCCCCGCCGACGGCGAGGAGCTCAGCCCCGCCGAGCTCGCCGAGGACCCCCGCTTCACCTCCTACATCGACGAGGTCCGCAGCCGCGACGTCGTCAAGGGCGGAGCCCGCCTGCGCCCCGCCTCCGACGCCACGACCGTGCGCGTCCGGGGCGACGAGGTGCTGCTCACCGACGGCCCGTTCATCGAGTCCAAGGAGTACATCGCCGGCATCGACATCATCGAGGTAGCCGATCTCGACGAGGCGATCTCCCTCGCGTCCCGGCATCCGGCGGCGCTCGCGGGCGGCTCGGTGGAAGTGCGGCCCGTGTGGGAGTGACCGCGGAAGAGGCCGTCGCCGCCGCCTTCCGGGAGGAGTGGGGCCAGGTCGTCGCCACCCTGATCCGGGTGACCGGCGACTGGGACCTCGCCGAGGAGTGCGCGCAGGACGCCTTCGCCCAGGCCCTCGACCGGTGGCGGCGCGACGGCGTCCCGCGCCGGCCCGGCGCCTGGCTGACCACGACCGCCCGCCACCGGGCCATGGACGTCCTGCGCCGGGAGGCGGTCGGGGCACGGAAAATACGGGAGGCGGCGATGCTCACGGCACCCGAGGAGCCGTACGACGAGAGCGGTGTCCAGGACGACCGGCTGCGCCTGATCTTCACCTGCTGCCACCCGGCACTGCACATCGAGGCCCGCGTCGCCCTGACCCTGCGCACCCTCGCCGGACTGACCACACCCGAGATCGCCCGCGCCTTCCTCGTCCCCGAGGCGACCATGGCGCAGCGCCTGGTGCGCGCCAAGAAGAAGATCCGCAACGCCGGCATCCCCTACCGGGTACCGCCCGCCCACCTCCTGCCCGAGCGCACGACGGGTGTGCTCGGCGTGATCTACCTGCTGTTCAACGAGGGCTACGCGGCCACCTCGGGCGCCGATCTCGTACGCCGGAACCTGTGCGTGGAGGCGATCCGGCTGGCCCGTGTGCTGGCCCGGCTCATGCCCGACGAGCCCGAGGCCCTCGGCCTGCTCGCGCTGCTGCTCCTGCACGACGCCCGCCGCGAGACCCGGGTGGACGCGGACGGTGAACTGGTGACGCTGGAGGACCAGGACCGGACGGCGTGGGACCACGCGGAGGTGGCGGAGGGCGCCGCCCTGCTGGAGACGGCACTGCGGCGCGGCCGTCCCGGGCCGTACCAGATCCAGGCCGCCGTCGCCGCCTGCCACACCACCGCTGCCCGTGCCGAGGACACCGACTGGGCCGACATCGCCGCTCTCTACGGCGAGTTGGTGCGCGTCGTGCCTTCGCCAGTGGTCCGCCTCAACCGGGCGGTCGCCGTCGGCATGGCCGAGGGGCCCGACGCGGGGCTGGCACTGGTCGCGGAACTGGAGCGGGAGGGCGAGCTGAGCGGCTACCACCTCCTCCCGGCCACCCGCGCGGACCTGCTGCGCCGCAGCGGCCGTACGACCGACGCGGCGCGGGCGTACGAGCGGGCGCTGGAACTGGTGGAGAACGACGCCGAGCGGCACTTCCTCGAAAAGCGGCTCGCGGAGTGTCGATCCGCCCAGTAGCCGTTCGTCGGTGGGGTGAAGACAACCCCCACCACACCGGAGGCTGCGATGACCGCGTACCGACTCACCCGCCCCACCAGCCGACTCCGCCGCGTCCTCGCCACACTGCTGCGCGAGCCCCGCACCGCGTCAGCGCCGGACGTGTGGCCGGCCGGCCTCCGCTTGGGAGGCTGACCCGGGCCGCGGGCCGATGGGACCCTCAGGCGGACGCGGCCCTCGCCTCCGCCTCCCTCGCGACCTCCTCGAACCGCGCCCCCATGGCCGCCGCGAGGGCCTGCGCGGCCGACAGCGGACGGACCATCACCATCAGCCGGTCGATCAGGCCGTGCTCGTCGAGATGGATGAAGTCACAGCCGTCCAGCGCCCGTTCGCCGACCCGGGTCGCGAACACCAACGCGTGGTCGCGGCCGTCCTCGCTGCTCAGCTCGCTCACATAGCGGAAGTCCTCGAAGACCTTGACGACCGTGCCGAGGATCGCGGCCGTGATGGCCCTGCCCTCGTACGGCTTGAACACCACCGGACTCGTGAAGACCACGTCCTCGGCCAGCAACGCCTCCACAGCGCCGAGGTCACCCGCTTCCACCGCTTCTCGGAACGCTCGCATCGAGACTCCATAGTCAATTTGTTGAGTAGGTGTGGAGTAGATTAATCACCTGCTGTTAGCGTGTCCATATGTCGCTCAAGTACGCCGTCCTGGCCGCCCTGCTGGAGGGCGAGGCCTCGGGCTACGAACTGTCCAAGGTCTTCGACGTCTCGCTGGCGAACTTCTGGCCCGCGACACCTCAGCAGCTCTACCGCGAGCTGGAGCGACTGGCGCGGGACGGGCTGATCGAGGCGCGGGTGGTGCAGCAGGAACGCAGGCCCAACAAGCGGCTGTTCACCCTCACCGAGACCGGCCGGCGCGAGCTGAGCGCGTTCGCCGCCGAACCGCCCCACAGGCCGGCCGCCCTCCGCGACGAGTTCCTGATCAAGATCCAGGCCATGGACACCGCCGGCCCCGAGGCCACCCGGGCGCTGGTCGAGGAGCGCATGTCGTGGGCGCGCGGGAAACTCGCCCGCTACGAGCGGGTGCGGGAGAACTTCCTCGACGGCCGCACCGAGGAGCAGTACCTCGCGGAGGCCGACCGGATCGGCCCCTACCTCACGCTCATGGGCGGAATCACCCTCGAAACGGACACCGTCCGCTGGTGCGAGCGCGTTCTGGCCGTTCTGCAACGCCGCGCTCCCCTAAGCTGACGCGGATGTTCAGCCCAGAAGGCCCCAGCCTCCGCGAACTCGCCGTCCAGGCGCTGTCGTCCGTCGAGCGCGGCTACGACCTGCTCGCCCCCAAGTTCGACCACACGCCCTTCCGTACGCCCGACTCGGTGCTGGATGCCGTCGCGTCCGCGCTCCGCCGGATGGGCCCCTTCGACGCCGGGCTCGACCTGTGCTGCGGCACCGGCGCCGGGGCCCGGGTGCTGACACGGGTCTGCCGTGAGAGCGTGACCGGGGTCGACTTCAGTGCCGGAATGCTCGACGTGGCCCGGGAGCGGACACGGTCCAGGGGGCCGCGCGTGTCATGGGTACGCGGTGACGCGCGTGCCCTGCCGTTCGCCCCCGCCTCCTTCGACCTGGTCGTGAGCTTCGGGGCCTTCGGCCACTTCCTGCCACGCGAGCTGCCCGGCCTGTTCGCCCAGGCCCGCGAGGTGCTGCGACCGGGTGGCTGCTTCGCCTTCCCGATCGTGGCCCCACCCCGTCCGTCGTCTCCCGTCTACTGGATGCTCCTCGGCTTCGACGCCGTGATGCGGGTGCGCAACGCCCTCTGGCGACCGCCGTTCGTCATGTACTACCGGGCCTTCCGGCTAGGGGACGTGCGGCGGGAACTCGAGTGGGCCGGCCTCCGGGTGGAGCTGCACGCTCTGCCCGAGTTCGGGCTGCGCAGGGACGGCAGTCCGCGGGTCAGGATGGTCGTGGCCAGGCGCCCGGCGTAGACCTGGCGGCCGGGGCGGTGGTCACCCTCATCCTGGAGCCCGTGGTCACAGAGTGCTGTACAAGGCGTCGATCAGTGCCATCTTCCGCGGATCGTCGGCGATGTGTGGACCCATCCGGTTCATCACATAGCCCAGCGCGATGCCCGCCTCGGGATCGGCCAGACCGCACGACCCACCGAAGCCGTCGTGTCCGAAGGCCCGTGGATTGGGCCCGTACGATCCGTTCGGCCCACTGAGCCACAGGCCGAGCCCGAGCTCCGTCTCGCTGTCGAGCCCTGCGCCGAGCACCAGGTCACGGCACCTGCCCTGGCTCTCGCGGACCCGCTCGGCGGCCTCGGGGGACAGGACGCGGTGGCCGTCGTGGGAACCGCGGCCCGCGAAGATCCCGTAGAGCGCGGTGACGGCCCGGGCGGTGCCGTGGCCGTTCGCGGCGGGGATCTCGGCGGCCCGCCACTCGGCCGTGTTCGCCTCTGCGGCGCCCGCCACGGGATTGGTCAGGGCGGCGATCGCCGCGGGCGCCAACTGGGCGAAGATCGCGGCCTGTTCGCTGGTCGACACCGCCGGTGGATGCACCAGTTCGGCAGCGCGCCCGGCCTCTTTCTCCGGCAGTCCGATCGTGAAGTCGATGCCGAGCGGCCCGGTCACCTCCCGCTCCAGGAAGGCGCCCGGCAGCAGCCCCGAGACCCGCCGGACGACCTCCCCGACCAGGAAACCGTACGTGAACGCGTGGTACCCGGACACCGTGCCCGGCTCCCACCAGGGCTCCGTCGCCGCGAGCCGCTGGGTCGTCAGGTCCCAGTCGAAGAGCTCGGCGAGGGAGTGGGGCTCACGCAACCCGGACAGCCCGGCCCGGTGCGACAGCAGGTGCCGTACGAGCACCTTCTCCTTGCCCGCCGCGGCGAACTCCGGCCAGTAGGCGGCCACCGGCGCGTCGAAGTCGAGCAGGCCCCGGTCGGCGAGTATGTGGGCGCACAGGGCCGTCGGGCCCTTCGTCGTGGACCACACGTTGACCAGCGTGTCGCGCTCCCAGGGGCGGGTGCGCGCCGCGTCGGCCCACCCGCCCCACAGGTCCACGACCGTCTCGCCGCCGACGGTGACGCTCACCGCGGCGCCCAGCTCGGCACGGTCCCGGAAGTTCTCCTCGAACGCCGTGCGCACGGCCGCGAAGCGCTCGTCGCAGTGGCCGTGGACAGCTGGCCGGTACTCGGACATGGGCCCTCCGTGATCGCCGGAAGCCCGGACCGCGACACTGCGATCCGGGTCCCGTGAACATACCGACTGGTCGGGCTGGAGGGAAGGCTCCCGGCGAGGACTTCGGCGGGACTCAGGCGTACGAGCGCAGCCAGCGCAGCTTCGCCGCCTGCTGGTACGGGCCGCCGCCCTCGTGGTCGTTGAAGTCGTAGACCTCGATCGCCTTGTCGTCGTGGCCCCAGGCGTTGAAGGCGGCGAAGACGGTGGAGGGCGGGCAGGTCTGGTCCTCCAGGGCCGCCGAGAAGAGCGCCGGGGTGCGGCCGCGGCTCGCGAAGTGCACGCCGTCGAAGTAGGCGAGCGTGCCGAGGACGTCCTCGAAGCGACCGCGGTGCGTCTTGAGGTAGAGGCCGATCTCCCGGTACGGGTGACGATCCGTCACGGTCGCCGCGCGCGGGAAGTCGCACAGGAACGGCACGTCCGGAGCGACCGCCGCCAGGTCCGGCACCAGCCCGCCGACCGCGATCGAGATGCCCCCGCCCTGGCTGCCGCCGAGGACGACCGTGCGCGCCGGGTCGGTCAGTGGGTGCGCACGGGCCGCCTCCACCGCGCGCACGCCGTCGGTGAACACCCTGCGGTAGTAGTAGTTCTCGGGGGCGTCGATGCCCCGGGTCATGAACCCGGGGTACGCGGGCGCGCCGGCCACCGGGTCGGCGGTGCCACCGCCGCCGCCCCAGGCGCTGCCCTGACCGCGGGTGTCCATCACGAAGTGCGCCCGGCCGGTGGACGCCCACAGCAGGTGCTCATGTGGCAGGCCACGGCCACCGCCGTACCCGATGAACTCCACGACCACCGGTATCGGAGCGGAGACCTCGGCGGGGATCGTGAACCAGCCCTTGACCGGGTGGCCGCCGAACCCGGCGAAGGTCACGTCGTACACCTTCACCGTGGACAGACCCGTGTCGACGAGCTCGAAGCGGGCGTCCAGATCGTGCTCGCGGGCCTCCTGAAGGGTCTTGGACCAGAACGCGTCGAAGTCCTCGGGCTCGGTGGACTCGCTGCGGTACTCGCGCAACTCGTCGATGGGGAGGTCGAACAGGGCCATGTAGGACCGCCTTCGCGAAGGGACAGTGCCGGATGATCACACCGTACGTGTGTGGTCGGACGAATCGCCAGGCCTTTGCCACACCGGCGGACCGGCTGCCAACCTCTCTCGGCGCTCGTGGATCCGCTGGTCAAGAACGCTGGGCCGCTCGTCGTGGGCGGCGAGCGGGAGATCGCCGGCGGCCGACTGTCCGTCGCGAATGGTCGGGCCACCGCTGTCGTCGCCGCGGGCGGCGTTTCCCGGAATCCGACGTGCTCAGGCTCGGCGGCGGGTCCACTGCGGTTCGGTGAGCGCCCAGTCCCGTTCCCACTCCGCGAGCCGGTGGCGGCCCGCCGCTCCGCGGACGAGTGAGTGGCCGAGGAGGATCACGGCGATCGTGGCGCCCGCGCCGCAGGCGCCCATCACCAGGGTGTGCTGCCAGATCGCGGTCTCGTCCGGCGGTGGGGCCACGCTCCGGCCCCGGGAGTCGAACCACACGTCGACCTTCTCGCCCTGGTCGGTACCCGCCGGAACCCGGGCCGTGGCGGTCTTCGTGGTTCCCCCGGCCTCCGTCCACCGTACGGTCACCCGGTAGGAGTGCTCCCGGCCGCCCTGGACCGTGGGCAGCGAGTCCGGCATCCTGCCGACGACCTCCGCCCGGACCCGGTGGCGGTCGGCGCGCTGCTCGGCCGCCACCGTACGGGCGTCGTCATGCGCCCACCAGCCCACGACCGCGCCGACCAGCGGGGCACCCAGCAACATCAGCACGGCGACGGCCAGCACCGTCCACGCCTCGACGACGTCCGACCGGCGCCTGAGCGGATTGCGCCGCCAGCGCCAGCCGCGCACCCGGGTTCGCATGTCGACCTCCGCACCACGCACCCCAGCGAGTGGTCACACAGATGTAGTACCCCTCCCTCCGCGTCGTGCACGTGTGGCAGGGCGCACATACGTACTCAGGGCGCCGGCGCATCACCGTCAGCCGAAGCGTTCGATCCGGATACGCTCCACCGGCTGACCGGCCTCCACCAACAGCCGTGAGGCATGCTCGGCGAACCCGTTGGAACCGCACACATAGGCCTCCCACCCGCCCTCGGGCTGCTCGGCCAGGAGCGGCGCCACATGTGCGGCCGACATACGTCCCACGGGCACCCCGTCCGGGGCGCTCCGCGTGAACACGGGGGTCGTCTCGGCGCCCAGCTCCCGCGCGTAGATGAGCTCCTCGGGGCTGCGCGCCGACACCAGCAGCCGCAGCGGCACGGACAGGGCGCGCGCCCGGTGGTGGCGGACCATCGACATCAGCGGTACGACCCCGGAGCCGGCCCCGATCAGCAGCGCGGGCCGGTCGCCGGGCCAGGCGAAGAAACCGCTCAGCGGCCCCCGCACCTCGACCTCGTCACCGGGTGCGGCCACCGTGTGGAACCAGCCCGAGACCTCACCGCCGTCGACATGGTCCAAGGTCAGCTCGATGTGCCCGGAGTCCTCCGGCGGCGACGCGATCGAGTAGTGGCGCTGGGCCGTGTAGCCGTCCTCGGCGGTCAGCCGCAGCATCAGATGCTGGCCGGGCAGATGCCCCGGCCAGGCGGGCACCGCGAAGCGGAACGTGGACACGTACGGGGTCTCGCGGCGGACCTCGGTGAGCGTGGCGGTCTGCCACACGGCGGCGACGCGATTGCTGACGGCGATACGCCCCGGCACCGCGAACCGCGTGGCAGGAGCGAAGGCGGGGGAGGAGAGCGCCTCAGTCAACGGAGTACCTCTGTTCCTCCCAGGGGTTGCCCCGCGCGTGGTAGCCGTTCCGCTCCCAGAAACCCGGCTCGTCGTGATCCAGCAGCGTCAGCCCCGCGACCCACTTGGCGCTCTTCCAGAAGTACAGGTGCGGCACCAGCAGCCGCGCCGGACCGCCGTGTTCGGCGGGCAGCGGCTTGCCGTCGTACTCCCAGGCGATCCAGGCCCGCCCACCGGTCAGGTCCGCGAGCGGCAGGTTGGTGGTGTACCCGGTGTGCGAATAGGCGACGGCATGGGTGGCGGACCCATGTGGCCGCACCACAGCCAGGAACGCGTCCAGCGAGACACCCGCGAACCGCACCCCGAACTTCGACCAGCTCGTCACACAGTGGATGTCACCCTCGTAGGCCGACGCGGGCAGCGTGTGCGCCTCGTCCCAGTCCCAGGTGCGCGGTTGTTCGACCAGTCCGTCCACCCGGAACGTCCAGTCGGCCGGCGCCAGGTCCGGCGTGACCTCCGCGGAGAGGACGGGCCAGTCGTCGCCCGCGTCGTACTGGCCGGGTGGCAGCCCGGAGTTGAGGACGCGGGGGCGTCCGGTGAAGCCTCGGGTGACGTTCATGCATCCACCGTACGCTGTCGTCCCGCGTGCTCCGTCCCAGGTCAGTGCCCCGATTGTTGCAGCCGTACGAACACTGGGCCGCACCGGGAATAGCCGCCGCATGCCGCTCCTTGCCGCTGGAGTGCCGGGCCGGTGTCCCGGTGACAGTGCGAGGAGAGTGAGGAAGCAGATGCCCAAGGCGTACGTCTTCACGCGATATGGCGGACCGGAGACCGAGGCGTTCACGGACGTGGACCGACCGAGTCCCGGGCCGGGCCGGCTTCTGCTGGCCGTCCACGCGGCGGGCGTGAACCCCGTGGACTGGAAGCAGCGCACCGGCTTCCGGCGCCCCGGCGAGAACGGCGAACAGGTCTTCCCCGTCGTGTTCGGCAACGAGGTCTCCGGTGTCGTCGAGGAGGTCGGCGACGGCGTCGAGGGCTTCGCCGTCGGGGACGAGGTCTTCGGCACCGCGGAGGCCGGGGGCTACACCGAGTACACCCTGGTGCCGGCCGCCATCGCCGCGCACAAGCCCGCGGAGCTGTCCCACCCGGTGGCGGCCACCCTGCCCGTCGCCGCCGCGACCGCGTACGACGGGGTCCGCCAGCTCGATCTGCCCTCGGGCGCCTCGCTGCTGGTGACCGGCGCGGGCGGGGGAGTCGGCGCGGCGGCCGTCCAGATCGCCCGCGCCTTCGGTCTTCGCGTGGTCGGCGTCGCGAGCGAGAGCAAGAAGGACTTCGTCGAGTCGCTCGGCGCCGTCCACATCCCCTCCGGTCCCGGCTGGGCGGAGCGGGCCCGGGCGGCCGCGCCGGACGGCGTCTACGACCTGGTGGGTGGTCAGGTGCTGGCCGAGGCCGCCGAGCTGCTCACCGACCGGACGAAGCTGATTACCGCCGGCGCCCCGGAGGAGGAGGCGCGGCGGCTGGGCGGCGCGCGTGTGACGCGGGCCCGCAACGCGGCCGTACTGGAGGAGGTCGCCCGTCTCGTGCTCGACGGTGACCTGGACCCGCACATCACCGAAACGTTTCCCCTCGACAGGGCGGGCGACGCGCTGCGCACGGTCGAGGAAGGCCACGCCCGCGGCAAGACGGTCATCGAGGTCGCCCGATGAGCATCGAGACACCACACGTCCTCGACAACCCCGCCCTCGCCTCCCTGACCGGCCCGCACGCCCACTTCGCCGAGAAACGCGGCCGGGTCCTGCGCTACCCCGTCGACGTCTCACCGTGGCTGGCCCTGCCCGACGAGCCCGACGCCGGCGACTGGGCCGACCTCGCCGCGCTCGCGGGTGCCGGCGTGGAGGTGCCGCTGCCGGGTTACGCCGGCCAGGTGCCCGAGGGCTGGGAGATCACCTTCCACGTCGAGGGCGTGCAGTTCGTGGACGACGGTCTCGTCGCCGCCCCCGACCCGGAGGCGGTCCGCCTCGGCCCCGCCGACGTACCCGAGATCCTCGACCTGATCGCCCGCACTCGCCCAGGACCCTTTTTGCCCCGCACCATCGAGATGGGCACCTACCTGGGCATACGCAGGGACGGCGCCCTCGTCGCGATAGCGGGCGAGCGGCTGCATCCGCCGGGCTGGACCGAGATCAGCGCGGTCTGCACCGACCCCGCCGTCCGCGGGCAGGGCCTGGCGACCCGGCTGGTCCTCGCCGTCGCCCACGGCATACGGGAGCGCGGTGAGACGCCGTTCCTGCACACCGGCGCCGGAAACACCCAGGCCATCCGGCTCTACGAGTCCCTCGGCTTCCGGCTACGGCGCACCACCGCCTTCCTCGCCGCCCGGGTACCCGAGCGGTTGCCGGAGGCGGTCGCCTAGGGACCGTCAGCCGACCAGGCGTTGTAGCGCACGAGGTACCCGGCGAACCGCTCCAGGTCCTCCTGCGACCACTCCGCGAGCCGCTCGCTCACGGCCGCGCGGCGGCTCACGGTGACCTGGCCCAGGATGTGCCGGCCGGCCCCGGTCAGATGCAGCACCTGGACACGGTGGTCCTCCGGGTCCTGGCGCCGCTCGATCAGACCGGCCCGCTCCAGAGCGGCGACCTGGCGGCTCACCGTGGACTTGTCCAGGGCGTAGTGGGCGGCCAGGTCGGTCGCGCGGCAGCCGTCGCGCTCCTCCAGATGCCCGAGGAGCGTGTACGACACGAGCGACAGCTCGGGATGCAGGCGGCCCGCCGAGGCCCGGGCCCGGCGCGCGAAGACCGTCATCTCGCGCTGGATCGTCTCCACGGCTGTGGCTGTTTCCACCTGTCTGTCCTCCCTCGCAGTACTGGTTGCAGAGTACAACTCAGGATGCGCTGGGGTAGGGTGAGCCTCCGGCTGAGGGCGGTCCCAGCCGTGAGGTACCGAGGAGGTGAGACCCATCAACGCTGTGTCAGATCGGGTGCTCTCTCCTCGAACCGGCGCGGATCACCGCCTGTAGGCCCAGGTGACCGCGGGAGCGCCCTTCGGCTCTCGAAAGGCTCGCGGCTCCCATGCCCTCAATCTCCCCCCGCTTCACTTCTCCCGACTCCGTCGTCGCCGCCCTGCGCACCGCGGGCTGTGTCTTCGCCGAGGACGAGGCCCGGCTGATCCTCGCCGCCGCCCGCACCCCTGACGAACTGGCCGACATGGTCGACCGCCGGGTCACCGGTCACCCCCTCGAACTCGTCGTCGGCTGGGCCGAGTTCCGGGGACTGCGCGTCACGGTGGCGCCCGGCGTCTTCGTGCCGCGCCGCCGCACCGAGTTCCTCGTCGAGCAGGCCCTCACCCTGGCACCGGGCGCCTCCGTCGTCGTGGACCTGTGCTGCGGCTCCGGCGCGGTCGGCGCCGCGCTCGCCGCCGCGCTCGGTCCGGTCGAGCTGCACGCCGCCGACATCGACCCGGCCGCGGTGGACTGCGCCCGCCGCAACACCGCCGACGCGGGCGGCCGGGTCCACACCGGCGACCTCTTCGAGGCCCTCCCCGCCGACCTGCGCGGCCGTATCGACATCCTCGCGGCCAACGTCCCCTACGTCCCCACCGAAGAGGTCGCCCTCCTGCCCACCGAGGCCCGCGACCACGAGCCCCGGGTCGCCCTCGACGGCGGCACGGACGGCCTGGACATCCTGCGCCGGGTCGCGACCGAGGCCCCGCGGTGGCTCGCCCCCGGCGGCCGCCTCCTCGTCGAGACCAGCGAACGCCAGGCCGCAGCCGCCCTCGACGTCTTCAAGCGCAGCGGTCTGACCCCCTGCCTGGCGGTCTCCGAGGAGCTGTACGCCCACGTCGTGGCCGGCACCAGGGCTTAGGCCCAGCTCGGTGCCCATGTCCCCACGCCGGGAGGGTCGGGCCGTGTGGCGTGCAGGTGCGCCCGGAGGGCGGCGAGGGCCGGATGGGGATTGTCGGCGCGCCAGACCAGGGAGTGCGGGTAGACCGGTGTGGGCCCGTGGACCGGGATGCGGCGCAGGTCCTGGTCGGACGGCCAGACCAGACGGGTCAGCTCGCCGACGAGGGTCGCCAGGGCCGGGGAGTCGGCGATGGTGTCGAGAAGGGGGTCGGTGCCGAAGTCGGGGCCGGTGACCTCGATGGTGAGTCCGAAGGCGGCGGCGAGGTCGTCGTAGTAGGTGCCCCATTCGGTTCCGGTGACCAGGCCGGGCATCCAGATGCGGTGTCCGGCCACTCGGGAGGGTTCCACCGAGCGGGCTCCCGCGAGCGCGTGCCCGGGGCCGGTGAGCAGTTGGATCGGTTCGTCGTAGACCCGCGCGGACTCGATGCCGTCGGTCGACTGCCCGGCGGAGTGCGGGACGGCGCGGAAGGTGGCGTCGATCGTCCCGGACCGGAGGGCGGCGAGGGCCGCGTCGGCGTCGAAGAGGGTGACGACATCGAGCTCGATGCCGGGGTGCGTGCGGTGGAAGGCGCGCAGCAGTTCCGCCGGCGCCAGGCGGCGGCCGATCACGTCGACGCGCAGGGCCCGGCTGCCCGGCCGTACCGAGGCGGCCGCCCGTTCCGTGGCCCGGAGGAGCTCGCGGGCGTGCGGCAGGAACGCCTGTCCGTCGATGGTCAGCCGGGCGCCGCGCGGGGTCCGGGTGAACAGCCGCGCCCCGAGGTCCTTCTCCAGCGCGGCGACCCGCTTGGACACGGCCTGCTGGGTGACCGCCAGCCGGTGGGCGGCCTCCTGGAACCGCCCCGCGTCCGCCACGGTGACGAAGGTGCGTACGGCGTCGAGATCCATACGGGGAGCCTAGGCCGTTCCGTCCACAACCCCGGGTTGTGGACGGTCGGGCGTGTGGTTGTTTGATCGGGTGGCCCGGCACTCGGTTGGATGGCGTCGGCCAACGTGCGGTTGTCGGCGAGGGGGGTTCGGGCGTGGACGGAAGACGGTCGCTGGGGCGACGGTTCGGGTGGCTGTGGGCGGCCTACGCGGTCAGTGCGTTCGGGACCTCGCTGTCGTTCGGCGCCTTCCCCCTGATCGCTGTCCTGGTACTGCACGCCGGACCTGCCGCGGTGTCCGCGCTGGCGGCCGCGGGGCTGGCGGTCGGGGCCGCGGTGGCGGTGCCGCTCGGGCCCTGGGTGGAGTTCCGCCGCAAGAGGCCGGTGATGGTCGCGATGGACCTCGTCCGGTTCGCCGCCCTGCTGAGCGTGCCCGCCGCGTACGCGCTCGGTGCGCTCGGCTTCGTCCAGCTCCTGCTGGTGTCGGTGGTCGTCGCGGCGGCCGACATCACCTTCACCGCCTCCTCCGGGGCCTTCCTCAAGTCCCTCGTCGGCCCGGACGACCTGCTGGTCGCCAACGGCCGGTTCGAGGCCACGAACTGGACCACCATCGTGATCGGACCTCCCCTCGGCGGGGCCGCCATCGGGCTCTTCGGACCTGTGACGACCCTGCTGGCCGACGCCGTCAGCTATCTGCTGTCGGCGCTGGGGATCCGCGCGATCGGCGGCGGCGAACCACGGCCCGCGCCCGCCGGGACGGCGAAGGGTTCCCTCCTGGAGGGCTGGCGCCACATCCTCGCCAGCCCCGTCCTGCGCCCCCTGTTCTTCAACACGGTCCTCGTCAACGCCCTGATCATGGTGCCGGTGCCGCTGCTGACCGTCCTCATGCTCGGTCCACTGGGCTTCGCCCCCTGGCAGTACGCCCTCGCCTTCTCGGTGCCCTGCCTCGGCGGTCTGCTCGGCTCACGGATCGCGCGCCCCTTGGTCGCCCGGTTCGGACAGCACCGCGTCCTGATCACCTCGGGCGTCCTGCGCGCGTGCTGGCCTCTCGGCCTGGCCTTCGTCGGTCCCGGTACGGCCGGGCTCGTGCTGGTGATGGCCGTCGAGCTCGGGGTGATCACCTCCTGTGCCGTCTTCAACCCGGTGTTCTCCACCCATCGGCTGGAGATGACGCCGACGGACCGGGTGGTCCGTACCCTCTCCGCCTGGTCGGTGACCGGCAAGCTGACGACCGCGGCCCTGACTGCCCTGTGGGGCCTGCTGGCCACCTTCACCGGAACCCGCGAGGCGATCGCGTTCGCCGGCCTCCTGCTGCTGGCGACCCCGTTCCTGCTGCCCCGGCGGCCCGCCGCCGCGCCCGACGCCGGTCAGAACGCGCTGCCCTCCGCCGCCGGATCCCCGTGATGCCGAGTGCCCGGCCGGCGCCGGTGAGTCTGCCGGTCACACATACCGCGTCTGGCGTCGGCAACCGGGACTCGGAGGCGCGGCGCGGTGCACCCTGGTGCTCGAGCCGTCGGTCGACTGTGGCGACCCCGTCGCCCTTCACCTGGCCGGCGGTCGCCCGACTGCCGGCTCGGCGGGCCCCCCTGCCGGGCACCCGCCCCGCCTGAATCGTGGTGTCCTGCCGTCCCGTGACTTCGCCGAGGGCGACGGTGACGAAAGCCGCCGCCGGGGTCGTACCGGCGTGCTCCGGCCCCGCCGCGTACGTCCCTCAGGTCACCGGCGTCTGCACCCGTGCGATCAGCAGGGCCACGTCATCGGAGTTGTCCGGCTGGTGCAGGGTGCGCAGCAGCAGGTCGCAGACCTCCTCCAGCGGGCCGTCGGGGCTGTCGAGCAGGTCGAGGAGCGCATCCAGGCGCTCGTCGAGGGGATGCTGGCGGGTCTCGACGAGACCGTCCGTGTACAGGACGAGCCGGTCACCGGGGGCGAGGTCGACGGTGGTCGTGGAGAAGGCGACACCGCCCACGCCCAGCGGCGCCCCGGTAGGGAGTTCGAGCAGTTCGGGGGGACGGCCGGGGCGCAGCCGTACCGGAGGCAGGTGTCCGGCGTTGGCGATCCGGCACTGCCCGAGCCGCGGATCGTGCACGGCGTACACGCAGGTGGCGATGGAGTGGTCCAGGTCCTCGGTGATCCGGTCGAGGTGTTCGAGGAGCTTGGCCGGGTCGAGGTCGAGGGCGGCCAGGGTGTTGGTCGCGGTGCGCAGCCGGCCCATCGTCGCAGCGGCGTTGATGCCGCTGCCCATCACGTCGCCGACGACGAGCGCGGTCTTGCCCTCGTCCAGCGGGATCACGTCGAACCAGTCGCCGCCGACCTCGGCGGTGGCGCCCGCGGGCTGGTAGCGGGAGGCGACTTCCAGGCCACCGGTCACGGAGGGATGGCTGGGCAGCAGGCTGCGCTGGAGGGTGAGGGCGGTGTTGCGGGCGTCCTGGTACCAGCGGGCGTTGTCGATCTGCACCGCCGCGCGGGCCGCCAGCTCCCGCGCCAGCAGCAGGTCGTCCTCGCCGAACGGCTCCGGGTTGTGGACGCGCTTGAGGTCGAGGGCGCCGAGCACCTCGCCACGTGCGATCAGGGGTACGGCCAGATAGGAGTGCACACCGACCCTGGCCAGCAGGGCCGCCGCCTCCGGTGAGCGGGCGATGCGGGCCAGGTCCTCGGGGCCGACCTGCGCCACCAGGACCGGGTTCCCCGTGCGCACGCATTCGGTGACCAGCCGCTCGGGGGCGTACCGGGCGACCTGTCCGGGGGGATCGGCCGCCCCCAGTGCGTCCGGGGCACCGGCCGCGTCGACGGCCAGGGGGCGCATCACGGCGGGCTCGGTGGGCCGCAGGGTGCTCGGCCTGCCCTGGACCACCGCCTCCAGCAGGTCCACGGCCGCCACGTCGGCGAGGTCCGGGACGGCCACGTCGGCCAGCTCGCGGGCGGTGCGGTCCAGGTCGAGGGTGGTGCCGATGCGGGCGGAGGCGTCGGCGACGAGTGCGAGGCGGCGCCGGGCCGTCTCGGCCTCCACGGTCGCCAGATGCTGCTCGGTGACGTCCAGCACCGAGCCCGCCACGCCGAGGACGGTTCCCAGCGCGTCCTCCAGGCGGTACAGCGAGACCGACCAGGCGTGGTCCGAGTCGGGATCCGCGGGCGTACGGCCGACCGTGTGCAGGTCGACCAGCGGCTTGCCGGTCCGCAGCACCTCAAGGGCGGCGGCCTCGAAGGCGGCCGCGTCGAGACGCGGCAGGACCTCGCCGATCTTCCGCCCGACGTGGTCCGCGGCCGGTACCCCGTTCAGCTGCTCCAGGGCCGGGTTCACCGAGACGTACCGCAGCTCGGTGTCCAGCACGGCCAGCCCGATCGGGGACTGGGAGACCATCCGTGTCGACAGCGCCACGTCGCGCTCCAGGCGGCGCACGGTCGACTGGTCGGCGCACAGCCCGAGCGCGTAGACGTCCCCGTGGTCGTCCAGCAGCCGCATGTTGCGGAACTCGACCAGTCGGGTGCCGCCGTCCTTGCGCCGGACGGGGAAGGCGCCGGCCCAGCTCTGGCCGGTCTCCATGACGTCCGCGAACAGCTTGACGACCAGGTCGGCGTGCTGTTCGTGGATCATCAGATGGGCCGCGTACTGCCCGAGCGCCTCCTGCGCGCTGTAGCCGAACAGCTCCTCGGCCTGCGGGCTCCACAGCACGATGCGTCCCCCGGCGTCCAGCACCACCGAGGCCATGCCCAATTCGTCGAGCAGCCCGCTCGGCCGTACCGCCCCGCGCGCGGGCTCTCCGCCCTCGGACGCGGGTATTCCGGCTGCACCCATTGCACGAACCGCCTTAGACCGTCCTCGCGGCACGCCGTACCCCCGTGCCGACTCCCCTTGTTCTACCGCGCTCAACCGTCTCTGTGACCACGCGGTCGTGTTCTTCCACCATCCCTCAACACGAGGGTGCGCGTCCGGTGAAATGCGCCGGGGTGACGAAGGCCGCTTGTTCATTCGATTGGCCTGTACATGACTGGGTTGGGGCGCCAGACTGTCCGCCGAGCCACCCCACCCCCCGCCCCAGGAGCCTCAGGAGTCATCCATGCCCCTGCGCGCCAGACAGCGTTGTCACGCGGTCCTCGCCACCCTCGTCACCCTCACCGCGACGGCCCTTGCGGCCGCCGCCCCGCCGGCCTCCGCCGCCGACACCTGGACCGAGGCCGGATCCGACCGCGCCAACCCGCTCACCGAGAGCCAGGGCCTCACCTCGGTCGAGGTCCCCGCCGGCTCCGCCAACCGGTACACCGGCATCGGCACCATCCCCATCGGCGTCTCCAGCCGCGGCTGGAACCACGTGGGCGATCCCGACGCCTCCTACGACGGCCACTACATCGAGCCCTACCAGGCCGACTCCGGCACCGCGAAGATGTACCGCGTGCAGGCGCCCGACGGCACCTGGTCCGAGTACGTCCACACCCTCAGCTCCGGCGAGGCGCTCAACAACTCCTGGGTCGCGGTCTCGCCCGACGGACAGTGGATGCTGTCCGGAGAGTGGGGCACCATGACCCGCTTCCTGGTCTTCCCCACGCCCGGCGTCAACCCGAGCACCTCGCCCTCGGCGAACCTTCCGCAGGCGGCCACCGTCACCCTCGACCACGCCGTGAGGGACGTACAGGGCTGCGACTTCCTGAGCGCCACCCAGTTGCTCTGCTCCTCCGACGACCCGGCGGGCACGCTGTTCGGCTACACCAAGCCGCTCCTCCAGATCGACCTGTCCGGCGCCCCGACCGGCTCGGCCAACGTCACCGGGCATGTCACGGCACTGCGCCAACTGCCCCTCAGGAGCTCCTGCTCGGGCGAGTTCGAGGCAGAGGGCATCGACTACGACCGCCGCACCGGGACCCTGCGCGTGATCGTCGTCTCACCCGGCTTCTGCGTCCTGACGGACAGCAAGACGTACCGCTTCACCAGGAGTTGAGCCCCTGATGGGCAGGTGCCGGCCCTCCGGGAAATGAGGGTCGGCACCGATGGCGGGGCCCAGGGGCCGGATGTGACGGTGGGACGAACACCCACCACAGCAAGGGAGATCTCGCATCCATCCCCGTGAAACACAGCACGCACGCCCTTCCGCGCCGCCGGGGGAGGTGACCCGTGGGACACGCTGACACCCTGCTGGCCATGGGCGGCGCCTTCCTGGCCGCCGCCTTCCTCGCCCGCCTCGGCGGCCGCATCGGACTGCCGACCATCCCGCTGTTCATGCTCGCCGGCATCCTGCTCGGTCCGCACACCCCCGGCCTCGTCCTGGTCGAGGACGCGCACGACTTCGAGATGCTCTCCGCGCTCGGCCTGGTACTGCTGCTGTTCTACCTGGGCCTGGAGTTCCACGTCGACGACCTGCGCACCGGCGGCAGGCGCCTGCTCGCGGCGGGCGGGATCTACCTCGTGGCGAACGTCGGCGCGGGGCTCGGCTTCGGTCTCGCGCTGGGCTGGGGGAGCCGGGAGGCGCTGGTGCTCGCCGGGGTCCTCGGCATCTCCTCGTCCGCGATCGTCACCAAGATCCTCATCGACCTGGGGCGGATCGGCCGCCCCGAGACCCGGCTGATCCTCGGCGTGATCGTGGTGGAGGACATCTTCCTCGCGCTCTACCTCGCGGCGCTCCAGCCGGTCGTCAGCGGCGCGAGCGGACCCGTGGAAGTACTTCTCCAGACGGGCAGGGCCTTCGGGTTCCTGCTGGTGCTGGCCGCCGCCGCCCGGTACGGGGCGCGCTGGATCGGCCGACTGGTCCACGTCCGGGACGACGAACTGCTGGTCATCAGCTTCCTCGGGGCCGCCGTGCTCGTCGCCGGAGTCTCCGAGGTACTCGGCGTCGCCGACGCCATCGGCGCCTTCATGGTGGGCCTGATCCTGGCCGGCACGCCGTCCGGACCCCGCATCCGCCGGCTGGTGCACCCGCTGCGCGACGCCTTCGCCGCGATCTTCTTCTTCGCGTTCGGGCTGTCCATCGACCCCGGTGTCGTCACGTCCGTCGCCGGACCCGTCGCCGCGGCGGCCGCCGTGACCGTCGTGATGAACATCGTCGCCGGACTGCTCGTCGCCCGTCTCTACGGCTACGGCGCCCAGCCCGCCGCCGACATCGCCACGACCCTCGTGGCCCGCGGCGAATTCGCCCTGATCCTCGGCGCGATGGCGGCCGGCGCGGGACTCGACGCACGACTGGCGCCGTTCATCGCCGGGTATGTCCTTGTCCTGGCCGTACTCGGCCCCGTGGCCGCGGGGCGGGCCCATCTGCTGGCCCGGGTGGTGCATCCTTGGCGGGCCCGGGAGCACGGGGACGACACCGCACCGGTGCCGGTTTCCGTCGCGGTGGGGGCGGACGCCGAACGGTAGGGGCGGACGCCGGACGGCAGGGGCCGTGTGAAGGAGGAGTCATGCGCCAGCCCGACGAGGAACACCTCATCGATCTCGCGGCACGGCTGGAGCGTGACGACCCACGGTTCGCCCACGCGCTCGGCTCGGGCCGCCCCGCCAGACCCCGCGAGTACCGGCGCACCGGTGCCTGGGGAACCCTCACCGTCGCCCTGGCCCTCCTGACCTCGGGCATGGCCCTGCCCGAGGGCATCCTCGTGGCCGCGGGCCTGGTGCTCGCCGGAATCGCCGGTCCCCTGTTCGACCCGCACCGGGACCGGCCGCAGCGCTGACACCGCCGCCGGTAGTGCTCCGGGAAAGGTGGTGCTTTTCTGGGGGTGTGGCGCGGCTCGCGGGGAACCCGGCGGTCCGGTCATCGCCACGAGAGGAGCGACCACGATGGATCGTGAGCAAGCGCACGAGGAGTCCGTCTCCCTGGAGATCAGCGGATGCAGCGCGGACGACGCGCGCATCGTCTTCGACACGCTGTCTGCGTGCTTCGAGTCCGACCGGGGTGCGGACGACGTGCCGCAGCAGTTGCATGAGACGCGGCCGATGGTGTGGATGGGCACCTTCGAGGTGACCGACGCGCGTTCCTGTCCACCGCCCGCGCCGCTGTCGTCCTCCGTCGAGGCCGATGCGCAGGGGGGTTACTGGGCCATCGAGAGGCTTCGGACGACGTTGGACTCGATGTTCACGGTGCGGGATCTCTCGTCCGCGTCGGGGGACCAGGAGCGGGAGCTGCATGTGCGGTTGGAGAGCCGTTGACGGGGTTTGTCGGCCCGCCACGGCGCCGCGGTGGCTGGTCGCGCCCGTCCGCGAGGCGCGACCCGTCACCCCGTGATCAGCCCTGCCGCACCGGCACCACCACCATCTCCGCGACGTTGACGTTCGGCGGGGCCGCGACCGAGAACGCGACGGCCTCGGCGATGTCCGGCGCGGTCAGCGGGTCGAGGCCGGTGCGCATACGCGCCAGGGACGCCCGGGTCTCGTCGTCCCGCATGTCCGCACCCAGCTCGGTCGTGGTCACCCCGGGCTCGATGTTCTTCACGCGGACGCCCCGCGGACCGAGTTCGGCGCGCAGATTGCGCGTGAGGTGGGCGACGGCCGCCTTGGTGGCGCAGTAGACGGACCAGTCGGGGAAGAGGAGATGCCCGCCCACGGAACCGACGTGGACGAGGTCCGCCGGTCCGCCCCGGGAGGCCGCCGCGAGGAGGTCGTCGGTGAAGGCGCGGGACGTGTGCAGCAGACCGCGCAGGTTGACGTCGATCATGCGGTCCCACTCGTCGGTCCCGGCGCGCTCGAAGGGGGCGCCGAGCATGACGCCGGCGTTGGCCACGACCAGGTCGACGGTGCCGAGCGTCCCGGTGACGGCGGTGGCCGCCCGCCTGACCGCCTCGGCGTCGGTCAGATCCACGGCTACGGGCAGGACCGTTCCGGTGGCGGCGGCGCGCAGTTCGTCCGCCAGCGTCTTGAGGCGGTCCTCGCGGCGGCCGAGCAGTGCCACGCTCGCTCCGCCCGCGGCGAGGCGGCGTGCCGTGGCCGCGCCGATCCCGCTGGTGGCACCGGTGACGACCGCGACGCGGTGGGTGAGGTTCCAGGTGTGTGTCATGCCGTCCACGGTGGGGCCGGCCGGCGCCCGTGACCAGGCCGTATCGCCCCGAGGAGAGCGGATCGTAGGAGTACGGCGGCCACCTTGCGGACTCCCGCGGGACCGTGACCGCGCCTAGGGTCGGGGGCATGGACGATGACAACCCGCTCGGCCTCTTCCTGCGCGCCCGCCGTGCCCTGGTCCGGCCCGAGGAGGCGGGACTGCCGGCCGGGAGCCGGCGTCGGGTGGCGGGTCTGCGCCGTGAGGAGGTCGCGGTGCTGGCCGGAGTCAGCACCGACTACTACGTCCGCCTGGAGCAGGGACGCGAGCGGAATCCCTCGGCACAGGTGGTCGACGCCCTGGCACGGGCCCTGGGTCTTGAGGAGGACGCCGTCGACCACCTGCACCGGCTGGCCCGTCCCGTCTCCGGCCGTTCCCGCGGCGGCCGGCGGCCCGAGGCGGTGAGCCCCGTGCTGCTGCGGATGATGGAGGGCTGGCACCGCACTCCGGCGGTGGTCCTGGACCGCTGCCTGACCGTGCTGGCCCACAACGTCCTCGGCGGCGCGCTGTTCGCCGGGCACACCTACAGCGGGGATCTGCTGCGGCTGGTCTTCCTCGATCCGGACGCGCGCGAGTTCTACCCGGACTGGGAGTCCGTGGCGGTGAACACCGTAGCCGCGCTGCGGGCAGTCGGCGGAACCGGTCACGAGGACCCGCGGCTGATCGCCGCAGTCGGTGAACTGTCGCTGCGCAGCGAGGAGTTCCGCAGGCTCTGGGCCCGGCACGACATCCGCCGCAAGACCCGCGACAGCAAACGCTTCCGGCATCCGCTGGTCGGCGAACTGAGCCTGGAATACGAGTCGTTGACCGTCAACGGCGCTCCGGGCCAGCAACTCGTCGTCTACCAGGCCGAGCCCGGCAGTCCGTCCGAGCAGGCACTCGCGCTGCTGGGCAGCCTGGCCGCGGCCGGGACCGAGAAGTCCCACGAGGTGAGTGGCAAGGACACGTACAGCTGAAGCCGCCGACGTGGCCCGGATCACCCCTCGCCGGTTGTGCAACTAGTTGCATAAACGCGTCGCGGTCCTCTACAACAGAGAGGCACAAGACCGCGACGGAGGGCCCCGATGAGCCGTTACCCGCACCTGCTGAGCCCGCTGGACCTGGGCTTCACCACGCTGCCCAACCGCGTCCTGATGGGCTCCATGCACATCGGCCTGGAAGAGGCCGAGCGTGGCTTCGAGCGCATGGCCGCGTTCTACGCGGAGCGGGCGCGCGGGGGAGTGGGCCTGATCGTCACCGGCGGCATCGCGCCCAACGACGAGGGCCGGCCCGCCGAGGGCGGCGCCAAGCTCACCACGGACGCGGAGGCCGAGCAGCACCGGGTCATCACCGAGGCCGTGCACCGCGAGGGCGGCCGGATCGCGATGCAGATCCTGCACTTCGGCCGGTACGCCTACCACCCGGACCTCGTCGCCCCGAGCCCCCTCCAGGCGCCGATCAGCCCCTTCACGCCCCGCGAACTCACCGACGCCGAGGTCGAGCGGACCATCGAGGACTACGCCCGCGCCGCCCGCCTCGCCCGGCAGGCCGGCTACGACGGCGTGGAGATCATGGGCTCCGAGGGCTACCTCATCAACGAGTTCATCGCCGCGCAGACCAACCACCGCACCGACCGCTGGGGCGGCTCGTACGAGAACCGCATGCGCTTCCCCGTCGAGATCGTGCGGCGGGTGCGCGAGGCCGTCGGTGAGGACTTCATCATCGTCTACCGGCTGTCCATGCTGGACCTCGTCCCGGGCGGCTCCACGCTCGACGAGGTGATCACCCTCGCCAAGGCGGTCGAGGCTGCCGGGGCCACCATCATCAACACCGGCATCGGCTGGCACGAGGCCCGCATCCCCACCATCGCGACCTCCGTCCCGCGCGGCGCCTACACCTGGGTGACGAAGCGGCTCATGGGCGAGGTGTCCATCCCGCTCGTGACCACCAACCGCATCAACACCCCCGAACTGGCGGAGGAGTTGCTCGCCGACGGGTACGCGGACATGGTGTCGATGGCCCGCCCG
Organism: Streptomyces sp. NPDC005483; assembly: GCF_040606035.1. NCBI lineage: Bacteria > Bacillati > Actinomycetota > Actinomycetes > Kitasatosporales > Streptomycetaceae > Streptomyces > Streptomyces sp. NPDC005483. The sequence goes on along the minus strand of NZ_JBEXEA010000003.1, from coordinate 328,037 downwards.
ATGCTCGCCGACCCGGAGTTCGTGAACAAGGCCGCCGAGGGACGTCCCGAGGCCATCAACACCTGCATCGGCTGCAACCAGGCCTGCCTCGACCACACCTTCAGCGGGAGGATCACCTCCTGCCTGGTCAACCCGCGCGCCTGCCACGAGACCGAGCTGGTGCTCTCCCCGACCCGGCTGCGCAAGCGCGTGGCCGTCGTCGGAGCCGGCCCGGCGGGCCTCGCCTGCGCGGTCTCTGCCGCCGAACGCGGGCACGAGGTCACCCTGTTCGACGCCGCGGGCGACATCGGCGGCCAACTCAACGTCGCCCGCCGCGTCCCCGGCAAGCAGGAGTTCGACGAGACGATCCGCTACTTCCGCCACCAGCTCGACGCCCACAGCGTGGACGTACGGCTCAACACCCGGGCGACCGCAGGGGACTTGTCCGACTACGACGAGGTCGTCATCGCCACCGGCGTCACCCCGCGCACCCCGGACATCCCGGGCGTCGACCACCCGAGCGTGGTCGGCTACCTCGACGTCCTGCGCGACAACGCCCCCGTCGGCGACCGGGTCGCGATCCTCGGCGCGGGCGGCATCGGCTTCGACGTCGCCGAGTTCCTCACCGACGGCGGCGACAAGGCGAGCGAGGACCCGGCCACGTACTTCCGCCAGTGGGGCGTCGACATGGACTACACGGCACCCGGCGGACTCGCGGCCCCCGAACGCCCCGCCCCGCCGCGCACCGTGCACCTCCTCCAGCGCAAGACCGGCAAGGTCGGCGCCGGACTCGGCAAGACCACCGGCTGGATCCACCGCACCGAGCTCAAGCACCGGGGCGTCACCATGGTCCCGGGGGTGCGCTACGACCGTATCGACGACGCCGGACTGCATGTCACCGTCGGCGAGCAGAGCACGGTCCTGGAGGTCGACACCATCGTGCTGTGCACCGGGCAGGAACCGCGCCGGGACCTGTACGAGGAGCTTGTCGCCGCGGGCCGCAGCACGCACCTGATCGGCGGTGCCGACGTGGCCGCCGAACTGGACGCCAAGCGGGCCATCAAGCAGGGCACCGAGGTCGCGGCCGCCCTCTGAGGACCGTCCCGAGGACGACAGGACCGTCCCTAGGATGACCCCATGTCACTCCCGCACGCGATCCTCACCGCCCTGCTCGAAAGGCCGTCGGCGGGGCTGGACCTGACCCGCCGGTTCGACAGGTCGATCGGCTACTTCTGGTCGGCCTCGCACCAGCAGATCTATCGCGAGCTGGGAAAACTGGAGGCCGAGGGCCACATCCGGGCCATTCCGGCGGCCCAGCCGACCCGCGGGCAGAAGAAGAAGTACGAGGTCCTGCCCGCGGGCCGCGCCGAACTCGAACGCTGGACGGCCGCCGCGCAGGACCCCAAACCGCACCGGGACACGCTTCTGCTGCGGCTGCGTGCGGCGGCCGTCGTCGGCACGGCGGGCCTGGAGGCCGACGTGCGTCGCCATCTCGACCTGCACCGGCGGCAGTTGGCCGAGTACGAGGAGATCGAGAAGCGCGACTTCCCGCCCGGCGACGACAGCGCGCAGGCCAGGCTTCAGCACCTGGTCCTGCGCGCGGGCATCGAGCTGGAGACCTTCTGGACGCGGTGGCTCACCGAGGCACTGCGGGAGTTCGCCGAACTCCCTGACAGCTGAAGGCTTTTCGGAGACGTACGGTCGCGACCGGCGACCGGGGGCCTTCAGAGGCGGTACGGCCGCGAGCGGCGGCGCAGGAACCACCCCGCGGCCACCGCGCCGACCGCCACCAGGCCGCCGCCGACCGCCAGCGTCAGGGTGCCGTAGTCCTTCGTGGCACCACCGAGACCGCCCATGACACCGCGGGACGGGGAGGCCGTGGCCGTCGCCGAGATCGTGGGTGTGGCAGACCCCGAGACGATGATCGACTGGGTGCCCGCCGTGCTGTTGTCGTGGGCGCACCTCACGATGACGGTGTACGTCCCGGGGCTCACGCTCGACCATGCCGCGGACTGCAACGCGGTGGTCCCCGACAGGGCCACCTGGCGGCCCTGGCTGAAGTTCGCCTGGCTGCTGGTGAGAAGGGAGGCGGTGCCCCAGCCGCCGGTGGCCGCGGTACGGGAGCAGGCCGTGGTCGTGACGGAGACCGTGGATCCGGAAGTGCTCACGGAGATACCCGGTGCCCCGGCGGCCGGCCCGGCGGTCAGGGCGAGCGGCAGCGCGGCGACGGCCGCGACGGTCAGGCCGGAGCGGAGAAGTAGCTGTTCAGTGCGCATGGACTGCCCTCCGGCGGCACGGTCGGCGGTACATCCGTGGCGCCGCCGAGATGGGGGAAGCCCGTGCTGCCTCGGGGACAGCCAATGTGCCTCCGGACCGGCCCGCATGCGGAGCGCGGCCGGACAGGTGACGGACTGCTCCGTCCGGCGCGGACGTGAGCGGCCGTCACGGGGGGAGCGGAGGCGAGCGTCACGGGGCAGGGGAGGCGACCGTCACGGGGGAGCGGAGGCGCCCGTCGTCACCGACCGCTCCGCCGACAGCCCGCCCCAGGTGCCGTCCGGCAGCCGCGCCCGGATCCGCACCCGGTGTCTCTCCCCGGCCTCGCGTCCCAGATAGAAGCCGTACGTCGCCCTCCCGCGCGGAGGGGCCCCGCCGAACACGAGCGAGGTGGCCGCCCTGCCGTCGAGGTGGACCTCGTACTCCGTGACGACACCGTCCGTCCGGGGTGGCAGCCAGGACAGGTCGAGGTAGTACGCGCCGTCGGCCTCCCGCCGGGTGACCGCCCGGAAGTCTGTCGGCGCCGTGTCCCGGCCGTCGTCGTCGCCCGGGGTGGTCAGGCGGACGGTGTCCCCGGCCGGCGAGAGGTTGTCGGCCGCGTCCCGGGCCCGGACGGTGAAGGAGTAGCGGGTGCCCGGACGCAGCCCGGTGACCACGGCCGCCGTCTGGGCGCCGCCCACACTGTGGATCTTCGTGCTCCCCTGATAGATGTCGTACGACACCACGTGCCGGTCGTCCGCCGAGGCGGCCCAGCTCAGCTGGACGGCCTGGCTGCCCGCGGTCCGGCCGCGCAGCTTGCCGGGGCGGGTCGGGGGCGAGTGGTCCGCCGCCGTGGCCGCCGGAGTCGTCGCCCGCACCTCCCGGCTGGGCGGGCCGAGGCGCCCCTCGGTGTCACGGGCCCGCACGGTGAAGACGTACGGGGTGGCGGGCTTGAGCCTGGTGACATCCACCATGTGCTGTGATCCCGGCACATCCTTGACCTTTGTGGTGCCGCGATATACCTCGTAGTGCTCGATCCCGGCGTCGGCGGCGTTCCACATCACGTGCACACTGGTCGCGCTGCCCGCGGCGGCGGTGACGCCCACGGGGGCGGCGGGCAGCCGGCCGTCCTCGCCGTCGTCCGGCCCGACCCACCCGCAGGAGCCGACGAAAACAAGTACTGCGCAGAGGTACAGGGGTACGGGAACGCCTCGCACGTCGCTGCCTCCCGGGAGAACACCACGGCAATGGTCCGGACCAATATGGCGCCGGGCGCATGCCCGCATCAAGGGGGCGGGCCGTGCGGACCGGGCTCGGGAGCGTTACGCACGCTGTGACCTTCACGACCGAACTCTCCACGAGGGAAACGGAGTTCGTGCCGGTCGCGTCGGCCGCTGTCGTCGCCCCGCGACGTACAGGTGGCCGGGAGGCCGGGGTTCGTCGAGGGCTCGGGCCCCTGGCCCCTGCCCCGTCCGGCCCCTCTGCGGTGGCCGCTCGGCTGAAGCGGCATCAGATTGGGCTGAGTGCCCGTCAATGCCCCCCGAGGAGAGGGTCCCTCATCGTGCGTGTTCAGTCACTGACGCTGGCCGCGGCAAGTGCCGCACTGCTCGCCCCGACTACGCCCCCTACCGTGGAGCACGCCGCGCGGACGGAGCCGGTGGTGCGGCGCGAGGGGGCGGTCGAGGCCGCCGACCTCCTGGCCAGGGTGCGGACGTGCGAACCCGTCTCGCACGGCAGCTACCGCAGTGACGACGACACGGCCGCGACCATCCCGGTCTGCGGCACCCGGGACGCGGTCTTCTGGAAGGCCGACATGGACATCGACTGCGACGGCCGGCCCGGCAGCCGCTGCAACCGCCGCACCGACCCGCTGTTCTCCGACACCACCGCCTTCCAGCAGTCCGACGGCCGGTACCTGAGCGCCGAACTGCTGCCCTACGTCGTGGTGCCGGCCCCGAGCCAGATCTGGGATTACCGCGAGCACGGCGTGCGCGGCGGCGCGGTCGCGGCCGTCGTGTACGGGGACCGGGTGCAGTACGCCGTCGTCGGGGACGTGGGCCCGGGCCACGTCATCGGCGAGGCGTCCTACGCCACCGCGAAGGCCCTCGGGATCCGTCCCGATCCGCGCGGGGGCGGCACGCCCTCCGGCGTCACCTACATCGTCTTCAGGAACACGCAGGTGAAGCCGATCGAGGACCATGCCGCCGCCGTCGCGACGGGGGAGCGGCTGGCGAGACTGTTCGTCCAGGAGAAATGATCCCGCCAGGAGCCGCCAGGACCGGTCAGACCGCCGACCAGCCGTCGTGGTGGAAGCGGTCACACCTTCCGGTAGGTGTACGCCTCCGCGGCCGCAGCCTCCACCGCCGCGAGGTCCGCTCCGGTGGCCGCCGTGACCACCGCGGCCACCGCCCCCTCGACGAACGGGGCGTCCACCAGCCGTGTGCCCTCCGGGAGTTCGTCCCCCTCCGCCAGAAGCGCCTTGACGGTGAGCACCGCACTGCCGAGGTCGGTGAGGACGGCGATCCCGGCACCCCGGTCCACGGCGGCGGCCGCGCCGGCGATCAGCTCCGCACTCGTACCGAGCCCGCCGCCCTCGGTGCCCCCGGCCGCGGCGACGGGCACCTGCGTGCCACCGCCCGCGAGCGCCTTCGCCAGGTCCGCGACGGACGCGGCGACCTCCGCGCTGTGTGACACCAGCACGATCCCGACCAGCTTCCCGTCACTCACCTGCGGCCTCCGCCAGTGCGGCGATCAGCAGGGCGGCCGAGGTCGCGCCCGGGTCCTGGTGCCCGATGCTGCGTTCGCCGAGATAACTCGCCCGCCCCTTACGGGCCTGCAACGGCGTGGTCGCCAGGGCTCCTTCCTCGGCGGCCGACCGTGCCGCGGCGAAGCCGGTACCGAGCCCGTCCACGGCCGGCACCAACGTGTCGATCATGGTTTTGTCGCCCGGTGCCGCCCCGCCGAGCGTCATGACCGCCTCCACCCCCGCCCGCAGCGCCTCGGCGAACTGATCCTCACTGACCTCGGCGGCGTCCCCGAGCGCCTTGCCCGTCCGGCGCAGCAAGGTCCCGTACAGGGGCCCCGACGCGCCGCCGACCGTCGAGATGAGCTGCCGTCCGGCGAGCGTGAGGACCGCGCCCGGGGTGCTCGGGGCCTCCTTCTCCAGGGTCGCGGCCACCGCGGTGAACCCGCGCTGAAGGTTGCTGCCGTGGTCGGCGTCCCCGATGGGGGAGTCGAGGGCGGTGAGCCGTTCCGCCTCACGGTCGACAGAGGCGGCGGTCGCCGTCATCCAACGGCGGAAGAAGTCGGCGTCGAGCACTGGATCTCCTTGCGTGGTCGGTACGTTGATCGCTTGCTCACACTCCCCAGCGCAGCCCCGGCGTGCGTACCGGCGCGTCCCACAGGCGCAGCAGCTCCTCGTCCACCTGGCACAGGGTCACCGAGGCGCCGGACATGTCGAGCGAGGTGACGTAGTTGCCGACCAGGGTGCGGGCGACGGCGACCCCGCGGTCGGCCAGCACCCGCTGCACCTCGGCGTTGAAGCCGTACAGCTCCAGGAGCGGGGTGGCTCCCATGCCGTTGACCAGGACGAGCACGGGGTTGCGCGGGCTCATGTCGTCCAGGATCGCGTGCACCGAGAAGTCGGCGATCTCCCGAGAGGTCATCGTCGCCCGTCGCTCCCGGCCGGGCTCGCCGTGGATGCCGACGCCCAGTTCCAGCTCGCCGGTCGGCAGATCGAAGGTCGGGCTGCCCTTGGCGGGCGTGGTGCAGGCGCTGAGCGCGACGCCGAAACTCCGAGAGTTCTCGTTGACCTGGCGGGCGATCGCCTCCACCCGCTCCAGCGGCTGTCCCTCCTCCGCCGCGGCCCCCGCGATCTTCTCCACGAACAGCGTGGCACCGGTGCCGCGCCGGCCGGCCGTGTAGAGGCTGTCGGTCACCGCCACGTCGTCGTTGACCAGCACCTTCGCGACCTGGATGCCCTCGTCCTCGGCGAGTTCGGCTGCCATGTCGAAATTGAGCACGTCGCCCGTGTAGTTCTTCACGATGAACAGCACACCGGCCCCGCTGTCCACGGCGGCCGCCGCCCGCACCATCTGGTCGGGCACCGGAGAGGTGAACACCTCGCCCGGGCAGGCCGCGGAGAGCATGCCGGGTCCGACGAATCCGCCGTGCAGCGGCTCGTGCCCGGAGCCGCCGCCGGAGATCAGGGCGACCTTCCCGGCAACGGGGGCGTCCCGCCGTACGATCACTCGGTTCTCGACGTCCACGGTCAACTCCGGGTGGGCGGCCGCCATGCCGCGCAGGGCGTCCGCGACCACGGTCTCCGGGACGTTGATCAACATCTTCATGAGTATCTCCTGGTGAGGTCAACCGATGGTCTTGGCCTGTTCTAGCAGGTGATCACGGGCGGGACGGCCGGTATTGGATCTTGCCGGTCCTTGGCGGCCCGTGGCTGTCGGAGCGGGTTCCGGCGGTGCCGATGCCGACTCGATGCCGGCTCTGGTGGCGGCCCGTCAGTTCTCCATCGGTGGTCGGCGGCGGACGGCGGTAATGCTGCTCTCGGCAGTATCGACCTTGCGGGAGCGAAGGTCACGTGCGCGCATGCTCTTCGGTGTGCCCTGGGGTCACAGGTCGTGGGCGACGGGGTGCAGCGGCTGGTACAGCGGAAGATCGGCGCCGCTGGGGAGCCGGATCGCGGTCAGTCTGCCCCAGCGCTGTTCGCTGACCGGGCGGGTGATCTCGACGCCCTTGGCGCGGAACTCGCCGAGCTGGGAATCAAGGTCGTCGCACATCAGGTAGAACTCGTGCAGGGGCGGACCCTCGGCCGGGTGTACGGCGACTTCGGCCGGGGGCAGCTTGAAGATGAGCCAGCCGCCGCCCGCGTCGACGCCGGGAAAGTCGAGGACGTCGCGGATGAAGACACGGTCCGCCTCGGCGTCCTGGCTGTAGAGGATGACATGTGCACCGCTGATCATGGCTGACTCCTGCGTCTGGCGCCCTGTCCGGTTGCGTGGTCTCACTATCGTGACCGATTTCCTGGAGGTGCGCGGCGGAGAGGGTCGTCCGACTGCGAAAGCCCTGCGTGAGCACGACCCCGAGGTGCTGTGGATCTCGCCCGCGCTGCCTGGTCGTCGCGGACCGCGGCGACCAGGAGGTTGGCCCCTGGGCCGTCACCGGACTCAGATGAGCGCCCCAGCGGCGACGTCGCCCCCACCCTGCGCACCGGCACGTGTCCGGCCCCACGGGCGAGGGGGCGGCGGCCATCCAGGACACCGGGTGACACGGCCGCCCGGGCGACCGGAGCGGCCCGATCCCGGGGGTCCGCGACCGTCCGCCGCGCGGCCGGGCACCGTTCTCGATGCCGGCCGTCGGCGAGGCGCCGGTGTGCGTCGGTGGTGCCTACAATGGATCTCACAGTCTTGTGATCTGGATCACAGGAGGAGCGGCAAAAATGAGCACCCCGACCACCGACACCGGAAACATTGCGGACCCCGGCCCGCTCGGCCTCGCCGCCTTCGCCGCGACGACCTTCGTTCTCAGCACCTTCAACGCCGACCTGATCACCGACAAGAGCCTCGTCGCGGTCGTCCTTCCGCTCGCCCTGTTCTACGGCGGGCTGGCCCAACTCCTGGCCGGAATGTGGGAGTTCCGCAAGGGCAACACCTTCGGGGCCACCGCCTTCTGCTCCTTCGGTGCCTTCTGGTTGTCGTACGCCGCCTACGCGAAGTTCGTCGCGGGCGACCTGCCGGCGTCCACCGCGCACCAGGCCAGCGGGCTGTTCCTGCTGGTGTGGGCGGTCTTCACGGTCTACATGACAGTCGCCGCGACCCGCACGACAGGGGCGATCCTCGCTGTGTTCGTCACCCTGTCCGCGACGTTCATCGTCCTGTGCGTCGCCGACTTCGCGCAGTCCCCGAACGCCGTCAAGGCCGGCGGCTGGCTGGGCCTGGTCACGGCCGTGTGCGCCTGGTACGCCTCCTTCGCCGGTGTCACGAACTCCACCTACCACCGCTCGGTCATGCCGGTCTTCCCGAACATCGGCGAGCACCTGGGGGCCCGTCGTACGCACCACCGTGGTCCCTTCGGAGCCCACGCATGACCGACACCGGCGGCGAGACACTCTCCAACCTGCTGCGGGAGGAACGGCGGTTCCCGCCCCCACCCGAGCTGGCCGCCACGGCCAACGCCACCGCGGCGGACTACGAACGGGCCGACGCCGACCGCCTCGCCTTCTGGGCCGCGGCGGCCGGCCGGCTGGACTGGGCGCAGCCGTGGGGCGAGGTGCTGGACTTCAGCCGCGCCCCGTTCGCCCGGTGGTTCGTCGGCGGCCGTCTCAACGTCGCCTACAACTGCCTGGACCGGCACGTGAAGGCCGGCCACGGTGACCGGGTCGCCTTCCACTGGGAGGGCGAGCCCGGCGACACCCGCACCATCACCTACGCCGAGCTGACGGCCGAGGTCTGCCGGGCGGCCAACGCCCTGCGGGAACTCGGGGTCGACGCCGGCGACCGGGTGGCGATCTACATGCCGATGATCCCGGAGACCGTGGTCGCGATGCTGGCCTGTGCCCGTATCGGTGCCCCGCACACCGTGGTCTTCGGCGGCTTCTCCGCGGAGGCGCTGCGCGGCCGGATCCTCGACTGCGACGCACACGTGGTGATCACCGCGGACGGCGGCTACCGCAGGGGCAACCCCTCGGCGCTGAAGCCCGCGGTGGACGAGGCCGTGAGCGCGTGCCCCGACGTACGCAGTGTGCTGGTGGTCCGGCGCACCGGACAGGACGTCGACTGGACCGACGGCCGGGACGTGTGGTGGCACGACCTGGTGGACGCGCAGCCCGCCGAGCACGAGGCCGAGGCGTTCGACAGCGAACACCCGCTGTACATCATGTACACCTCCGGTACGACGGCCCGCCCCAAGGGCATCCTGCACACCACGGGCGGCTATCTCGCCCAGGTGGCCTGGACGCACTGGGCGGTGTTCGACGTCAAGCCGGAGCGGGACGTGTTCTGGACCGCGGCGGACATCGGCTGGGTCACCGGCCACTCGTACATCGTGTACGGTCCGCTCGCCAACGGCGTCACCTCCGTGATGTACGAGGGAACACCGGACACCCCGCACAAGGGGCGCTGGTGGGAGATCGTCGAGAAGTACCGCGTGTCGATCCTCTACTGCGCACCGACCGCGATCCGCACCTTCATGAAGTGGGGCGGCGACATCCCGGACGGCTTCGACCTGTCGTCGCTGCGGCTGCTGGGCTCGGTCGGTGAACCGATCAACCCGGAGGCGTGGATGTGGTACCGCAAGTACATCGGCGGTGACCGCTGTCCCGTCGTCGACACCTGGTGGCAGACGGAGACCGGCGCCCAGCTGATCAGTCCGCTGCCGGGGGTCGGCGTGTGCAAGCCGGGTTCGGCCCTGCGCCCGCTGCCCGGCATCGCGGCCGACGTCGTCGACGACGCGGGCGAACCGGTCCCCAACGGCTCCGGCGGCTATCTGGTCCTCACCGAACCGTGGCCGGCGATGCTGCGCACCATCTGGGGCGACGAGCAGCGGTACATCGACACGTACTGGTCCAGATATCCCGGTATGTACTTCGCCGGGGACGGCGCGAAGAAGGACGAGGACGGAGACATCTGGCTGCTGGGCCGGGTCGACGACGTCATGAACGTCTCCGGGCACCGCATCTCCACCACGGAGGTCGAGTCGGCCCTCGTCTCCCACCCGACCGTCGCCGAGGCCGCCGTGGTCGGCGCGACCGACGCCACGACCGGCCAGGGCGTCGTGGCCTTCGTCATCCTGCGCGGTGACGCGGCCTCGGCGGGATCGGCCGACGCGGAGGACGTGGCGACCGAGCTGCGCACCCACGTCGCCAAGGAGATCGGCCCGATCGCCCGGCCGCGGCAGATCCTGGTCGTCGCCGAGCTCCCCAAGACCCGCTCCGGCAAGATCATGCGACGCCTGCTGCGGGACATCGCCGAGAACCGCGACCTCGGCGACGTCACGACACTGACGGACTCGTCGGTGATGGACGAGATCCGGGGGCGCCTGCCCGCGGGCGGTTCGACGGGAGGCGAGGAGGCGTAAAGCAGCTGTGTCCACCGCGCCCGCGGGGGCAGGAGGAAAGCTGTGTCGGTTCAGCGCTCGTCGCCGAGGGGGCGGCTGCGCAGCCTGCCGGCCCGGTGGTCCTCGTGGGTGAGTGACGGGTTGGCCTGGGCCGGCAGGTGCCGTGGGCGGTGTGTCAACGACGGCGGGAGGCTCGGGCCTTGTTCGAGGGCTTTGGGACGCGGCGGGTTCAGGTTGACGAAGGATCGATCTTCGTTCGTCACGGCGGGGAAGGGCCGCCGGTGGTGCTGCTGCACGGCCATCCGCGGACATCCGCGACCTGGCATCGCGTCGCGCCTCTCCTCGTCCGGCGCGGTTTCACCGTGGTCTGCCCCGACCTCCGGGGGTACGGCCGGTCCACCGGCCCGGCACCCACCGCGGACCACGCGGGACACTCCAAGCGGGCCGTCGCCGGTGACGTGGTCGAGGTGATGCGCTCCCTCGGACATGCCCGGTTCGCGCTCGCCGGACACGACCGCGGAGGCAGCGTCGCACTGCGTCTCGCGCTCGACCACCCCGATGCGGTCTCGAGGGTGGCGCTGATCGACTGTCTGCCCCTGACCGAGCACTTGTCCCGCATCACGACCGAGTTCGCCACGCAGTGGTGGCACTGGTTCTTCTTCGCCCAGCCGGACATCCCCGAGCGCGTCATCAACGCCGATCCGGACAGCTGGTACCGCGGCGACCCCCAGAGCATGGGGCAGGAGAACTACGACGAGTGGCGCTCGGCCACGAGAAACCCCGACGTGGTGCGGGCGATGCTCGAGGACTACCGGGCCGGCCTCACCATCGACCGTCGGCACGAGGAAGACGACCGCGCCGCCGGGAGGAACATCCAGTGCCCGGCGCTGATCCTCTGGTCGCTCCGGGACGACCTCGAGGACCTCTACGGGAACCCGGTGAAGATCTGGCGGCGGTGGGCACCGGACGTACGGGGCCACGGCATCGACGCCGGGCACCATGTGGCCGAAGAGGCTCCCGAAGCGCTCGCGTCCTCCCTTGCGGGCTTCTTCGCCGGACGGCCCGAGTGAGCAACCTCTGGGCCCCGGTGCAGGGCATCAAGGAGGTGACGGGGCGGCCGCAGTCACGGTGATCTTGCCGCCAGACGTCCGCGTCTGTGTCCCGGTCGAGCGCCATGGCACGCCGCAGCCCCGCGGGGCTCGCGGGGCTCGCGCGAGTTCGTCAGGCGGATCGCCGGGCCTGCGCCCGCTCGGGCGGGTCGTCACGTCGTGAGTAGGGTCCGGCCCAGCCAGTCGGTGGAGTCGCGGACGCCGGGCAGGGCGAAGAAGTAGCCGCCGCCGGCCGGGGAGATGTAGTCGACCAGGGGTTCGTCGATCAGACGGGTCTGGGTGGCCTCGAACTGGCGCCGTACGTCCTGCTGGTAGCAGCAGAAGACGAGGCCCATGTCCAGGTTGCCGACGTCGTCGATGCCGCGGTCGTAGTTGTAACCCCGGCGCAGGATGCGGGAGTTGTCGGTCGCGGTGGTACGCGGGTTGGCGAGGCGGATGTGTGCGTCCAGGGGGATGGCGGCGCCGTGCGGGTCCTTGGCGTAGTGCGGGACGTCGGTCTCCTCGGTCCCGTCGAGCGGGGCGCCGGTGTCCTTGCGGCGGCCGAACATCAGCTCCTGCTCGGACAGCGAGACCCGGTCCCAGAACTCGACGAGCATCCGGATGACGCGGACGACCTGGTAGCTCCCGCCGCGGGCCCAGGCCGGCTCGCCCTGTCCGTCGCCCACCCACACGAGCCGGTTCATTGCGCGGGCCGACGTCACCTCCGGGTTGGCGATGCCGTCCTTGAAGCCGAGGAGGTTGCGCTGGGCGCCGCTGGGGCGGGGGACGTTCTGGAAGCCGTCGACGCGCCACCTGATCTGCATCGCACCCCGGGTGTGCTTGGCGATGTCGCGCAGGGCGTGCAGCACCGTGTCCTGACGGTCGGCGCAGAGCTGGAGGGACAGATCGCCGTGGCAGGCGGCCGGATCCAGGTTGTCGTTGGGGAAGGTCCGCATCGGGGTGAGCAGGCGCGGCTTCGCCTTCGCGAGGCCGTAGCGGTCGTCGAAGAGTGAGGCTCCGACGCCCACGGTGACGGTGAGGGCGTCGGCGGGGACGTCCGGGCCGAGAATGCCGTTGTCGGAGGGCGGGGCGCCGACGCCGAGGTCGGTGGGGGTGCCGCCGCTGGTGAGGAAGCGGGCTCGCGTGGTCAACGTCCGCAGCAGTTCAGCCAGTTGCGCGCGGTCGTCGGCGATGACGTCGAAGGAGACGAACGTTGCCGCGGCGGGTGCCGGGGTGAGGATGCCCGCCTGGTGGGCGCCGTGGAAGGGCACCTTCGCGTTCTCGGCACCGTCTGCGGCCTGCGCTTCGGCCGTGCCGCCGCTCGCGCTCAGGGCGAAGGCGCCGCCGGCCAGTGCGGCGCCCGCGGCCGAGGCGCCGAGGGCCGTTCGCACGAAGGAGCGGCGGCCGGCCCCCGCGGGACAGCCTGATGCTTCGGTCGACGGCATGGGGTGTGTCCCTCCGGGGTGCGCGAACTCGTGCTCGTGCTTGGGCTCGTGGTCTTCGCTCTTCACGCGGACTTCCTGATCTCCAGCAGGTCCGGCACCGGCGCGAGGTCCTCCAGGAGCTGTCCGGTGGCCCCGTTCAGGCGGGCCCGGGTGGTCGCGTCGAGGCGTTCGACCGGGGTCCAACTCCCGCCGTGGTGTGCGGAGTCCAGCAGCTTCTGAAGCCGGGCGATGTCCGTGTCGACGGTGGGCAGCAGATGCGGAGCCCGGCTGGTGAGCAACGGCCGCAGGACGCCGAGGAGTTCGCGGGTGCCGGTGAGGTTGGCGTCCGCGGTCGCGAGCTCGGTGCCACTGCCCTGGCCGGCATCACCGGTCAGTTCGAACTGGAGGGTGTTCTCCAGGATCTCGTGGGCGCGCAGCGGAAGGTCGCCGGGGTCGAAGTCCTGGGTGGGGAACGCCTTGCGCAGTCCGGCGGCGTCGGCGGCGAGCTGACGGGCAGGCGCGGCCAGTTCGTCCGCGGACTCGCCGTGCCACAGGCCGTACTCGATCCGGTGGAAGCCGGAGAAGCCCTTGTCGTGCACTCCGCCGGGGAGTCCGTCGGGCCTGCCGTTGATCTTCTGGTCGTAGTCCTGGAAGGTGCCGTAGGCGGCGCCGAGCGAGGCGTAGGTGCGGTGCGCGGTCAGCCAGTCGGCGCGGGCCGCCCCGAGATGGCCCGCCCCGACGTCGTCGCTGAGCCGTCGGGTCTGTGCGACGAGGGTGGCCAGGCCCCGGTCGACGTATGCCTTGTACGACGTGAGCGGCGCGGCCAGGTCGGCGGCGGAGACCGGGACGACCGCCGCCGTGGTTCCACCGCCGCCGGTCACCCGGACCGCGCGGGAGGTGACCGCCTTGCCGGTGCTGGGCACACACCGCCAGGCGTACGTGCCGCCCGCGACGGTCGCGGCCAGATCACGGGTGGTGCCGGGGGCGAGGCCCTCGACCTCGCCGTAGACCGCCCCGGTGCCCGGGTCGATGAGGTAGACCTCGGAGGTCCTGTCGCCGGTGTTGTGCAGCTGGAAGGTCCGGCGGCCGGGCTTCGGCGCGGTGAAGCCCTTGCCGCAGTCCGTCTCGGACACGGCCACGGTCTGGGCCCCGGCGGGCCGGGAACCGCCGACGGCGACGGCCACTCCCGCCAGCGTGGCGGGTACGGCGACCACCGCGACGGGAACCACCCAGGCGGGGCGGCGGCGAGCGGACGCCGGCCGGACCGGCTTGGTCTCCCGCGCCTTCTGGGCCGTCTCTGTCGGCCAGCCGGGCGCGCTGCGCAGGAACAGCGTCATCACGATCGCGAGATAGCCGGCGTATCCGGCCACCTGGAGCCAGGTCATGGTCGGCGTCAGGTTGAACACGCCCTGCACGAGGGTGCTGTACCAGGCTCCCGCATCCACGCTGCCGCCGAGGTCGACGGCGTACGACGTCCCGCCGGGCAGTACCCGGCCCTCCTGGAGGTCGCGCAGACCGTAGCCGAGCACACCCGCCGCGATCACGATGAGGACGGCTCCGGTGGCGGTGAAGAACCTCGTCAGGTTGATGTGCAGGACACGGCGGTACAGCCCCCAGCACAGACCCGTGGCGAGCAGCAGGCCGGTACCGGCGCCGATCAGAGGACCCGTGGACTCGCCGGCCGCGCGGGCCGTGGTCCACAGGAACAGGGCGGTCTCCAGGCCCTCGCGGCCCACCGCCAGGAAGGAGGTCACGATCAGCATGCCCGCGCCCATGCCCAGGGCACCGGTGACCTTCTCCCTGATCTCACCGGAGAAGGTCCGCGCCGAACGGCGCATCCAGAACACCATCGCGGTGACGAACCCGACCGCCACCACGCTCAGCGCCCCGCCGAACGCCTCCTGGGCCGTCGCGGGCAGCGACGCGGCGGTGAAGGTCAGCACGGCGCCGAAACTGAGGGCGAGGGAGATCGCGGCCAGGACGCCCGTCCAGACCTGCGGCAGCCGGGCCCGGGCACCGGAACGCACCAGCGTGGCGATGAGTACGGAGACGATCAGCCCGGCCTCCAGGCCCTCCCTCAGTCCGATGAGGAAGCTCGGAAACGCGTCGTCCCACATGGGTGCTGCGACCCTCCATGACAGTCGTGCTCGGCCCGCCGCGGTCGCTGGTTAGCGAAGGCACGCCTTACCTACGCCGACCATCATGAGCGCAGGTAGGCAGCCATCCGGTCATGGGTCAGCAGTTATCCGGTCATGTCCGTGCAATGGGGCAGCAAAGATCGCCATCCGTGAGGCGGCGCCTCGCTCGTGGCGTGCGGCGGTGCTGATGTACGTCGGCGACTGCGGGCTCGACGTGCCCGATCCGGTCGTGGGCGCAGCGGTGGCCGAACTCGGTGGGACGGCAGCGGCGCGCGACAGTGAACTCAAGGTCACGCGCCGCCGGTTGCCCCGTGACGAGCGGGCGGGGAGGGTCACCCCCGCAGTGGATTGGCGCGGGCCGTGGCCAGGAGGTACCAGGCGGTGGCGCCGGTGTGCCGGTAGGGGTAGTAGCCGAACCCGAAACCGGTGTCGAGCGGGCTGCTCGCCGAGACGATCCCGGAGCGGGCGGGGAGGGCCGTGCCGCCGACGGTCTGGCCGTCGCCGAGGAGGTCCTGGGCGCGTTCGATCGAGCCGAGCAGGCGGCGGGCGTGCTTCTCGTCGCCGGTGTGTCCCCGGTGGCGCAGCGCGAGCGCGAGGTGGGCGGTGCCCTCGAACCAGACGCCGTTGCGGTCCGGCCTCGGCTGCCCCTCGGCGATGGGGGCGCCCTCGTTCGCCAGCAGGCTCGCGGAACTGAAGGTGACGCCCTCGTAGGACTGACCGGAGGGAACCGTGCTGTTGGGGCGGTCGGCCGTGTCCAGCACGGCCAGTTGAGTCGCGGCCCAGTCGAGGGAGCGGGCATGAGCTGGGGAGGCGAGGGCGAGGTGGGTCCAGGTCTGGGTGTCCTCCGGGATCGGGGCCTTGTTGATCGTCACGCCGTCGTTGGAGCCGGTGTAGAAGAAGCCCCCCGACGGCTCCCACATCTTCTGGACGAAGGCACTGGCACGCGCGCGACGCTCCCTCCAGACCTTGTCCCCGGTCAGCCGGGCGAGCCGGCCGAACAGGCCCACCAGGTCGGTGTTGTGCTCCGTCGAGGTGAACGGCAGTCTCCGGTCGGCCCCGTCGACCCCGAACTTGTAGCCGCCCAGCGGCTCGTCGGTCCGCCCCACCCGCTCGATCCACTCGCCGATCCGCACCGCGCCGGTGAGGAAGCGCCGCTCTCCGGTCCGTTCGGCGAGCGCGCTCAGGGCGATACCGGCCCACGCCATGTCGCCCACGGCGGTGCCGGTGAAGCCGAACTGCGTGCCGACGTTGGCCGTGCCGTCCGCCTTGACGAACCCGTCCGGCTGCGGGGAGCCGTCGTAGAACGTGTACGGCCCGACGTTGTAGGCCTGCCGCAGTCGGCCGTCGTCGTACACCGGGTCGTGGGACTGGGCGTAGAGCAGCGCGTCGCCGAGGGCCACGGCCCGCGACTCGCCCGCGGGAGAGGCGAGATGGGCCAGGACCGCGAGGGCGTTGTCGTACGTGAACGCCGTACTGAACAGTCCCGCCTGGTCCGTGTAGCTCTGGGTGAGCCGGATCGTTCCGTGGTCCAGGTAGGCGTCCATGGCGGCGGCCAGGAAGGCCCGCGCACGGCGGGTCGCGGAGCCGGCGGACGTGCCCTGGACCGCCTGGGCGGTGCCGGTGCCGGTCGCGGCGAGGACCGCGACCCCGAGGCCGGTCCCGAGGAGCGTGCGGCGGCTGAGGGGCGGGCGGGAGCTGCCGGTCATGGGTCTCCTCGGGAGGTGTGGGGCGGGACGTCTGAGAGCGCTCTCAAATGGCGGGATCATTCTGCTGTCGCGCCGGAGGCGGGTCAACGTCTGGGATCCGAACAGTAGTTGGCGCCCCTCGGCACGAGGCGGTCGCGGAGTGCGCCCAGAAGCCGTCGGCCTTGCTTCCGGCCTGTCCCGGGCTTCGGTCCCCTG
>NZ_JBEXEA010000003.1:16941-311090 GCF_040606035.1 Streptomyces sp. NPDC005483 | reverse complement strand
CGGCTTGTTGCGGCCTTGCTTCCGGCCTGTCCCGGGCTTCGCTTCCCGGCTTGTTGCGGCCTTGCTTCCGGCCTGTCCCGGGCTTCGCTTCCCGGCTTGTTGCGGCCTTGCTTCCGGCCTGTCCCGGGCTTCGCTTCCCGGCCTGTTGCGGCCTTGCTTCCGGTCCGTCCCCGGCCTCGGTCCCCGGTCCGTCCCCGGCCTCGGTCCCCGGTCCGTCCCCGGCCTCGGTCCCCGGCCCGTCCCCGGCCTCGGTCCCCGGTCCGTCCGGGATGCGGTCCCGATTCGATCCGCCCCGCCCCGATAGGGTCCCGCCCCCGGCCCCTTGGAGCCCCGCCCCGTCCACCTGCTCGGATGCCCGCCCAGGACCCGGACTCGCGCGGGGGCGAGGCGGGGGACGAAGGCGGAGGCGGCGGTGGAGGGGCGGAGGCGGTGGCGGAGGGGCAATGGCGGTGGCGGAGGGGCAGTGGCGAAGGCGCGGCGCTCGCGTCGCGCACGCCGGCCTTCTCCTCGTAACCGGCCAGGGTGAGGGTCCGCCGCGGCGCCGCCGCCAGGTCTCCAGGAGGGCGTGCCCGAGAGCATCGGCAGGACAGCCGTGGCCCCCGGCACCCCCGTTGACCTCCCCACCCCCTGGGTACCCGTACGCCATGAGCACCCCGTTCCCGCCCCACGCACTGCACGACTACGCGCTGCTGGCCGACGGTGAGCGCGGGGCGCTCATCGGGCCTGACGGTGCCATCGGGTGGCTGTGCGCGCCGACCTGGCACGACGAGGCGGTCTTCGCCGGTCTCGTCGGCGGGCGGGGGGCGTACGCCGTCACTCCCGCCGGCCGGTACGTGTTCGGCGGCTACTACGAGGACGGCACGCTCATCTGGCGCAGCCGCTGGGTCACCGACGACGGAATCGTCGAGTGCCGCGAGGCGCTGGCCTTCCCCGGCGACCCGGACCGGCTCGTCCTGCTGCGGCAGTTGCGCGCGGTGGACGGCCCCGCCCGGGTCTCCGTGGTCCTGGACCCGCACAGCGGATACGGCGCGACACCGATCGACCCTGGCTCGGTTCGCCGTAGCGACGACGGAGTGTGGGAGGTGCGCACCGGCCGGCACCAAATGCGCTGGCAGGGCGCCCCGCGGGCCGCCGCGGGAGAGCATGGCCTGACCGCGGACATCGAGCTGAAGCCCGGCGAGCGGCACGAACTGGTCCTGGAGTGCTCCGTGTCGCCCCTGCCCGCCGAGCTGCCGAAACCGGATCGGGCCTGGGCCGCCACCGAAGCCGCCTGGCACGAGGCGGTCCCCGCGCTCGACGGCACCGCCGCCCCCCGCGACGCACGCCGGGCGTACGCCGTCATGCGCGGGCTCACCACGCAAGGCAGGGGCATGGTCGCGGCGGCCACGACCAGCCTGCCCGAGCGTGCCGAGGAGGGTCGGAACTACGACTACCGGTACGTGTGGATCCGCGACCAGAGTTACGCCGGACAGGCCGCTGCCGCTGTCGGCGCCCACGACCTCCTCGATGCCGCCGTCGGCTTCGTCACCGCGCGCCTGCACGCGGACGGCCCCCGCCTGGTTCCGGCCTACACCGTGCACGGCGACCCCGTCCCCGCCCAGCGCGAACTCGACCTGCCCGGCTACCCCGGTGGCTTCGACCGCGTCGGCAACCAGGTCTGGAAGCAGTTCCAGCTCGACTGCTTCGGTGAGGCACTGCTGCTGCTCGCGGCCGCCGAACGCCACGGCCGCCTGGACGAGGGCCACTGGAAGGCCGTGGAGATCGCCGTGCGGGCCATCTCCGACCGATGGCGTCAACCCGAAGCGGGCATCTGGGAGTTGAACGACCGGCTCTGGACCCACAGCAGGCTCATCTGCGTCGCCGGTCTACGGGCCGTGGCCGCGGCAGCGCCCCGCCATCCGCTCGCCGCCACCTGCACCGACCTGGCCGACACCCTCCTCGACGCCGCCGAGCGGACGTGCCTCCACCCCGACGGTCACTGGCAGCGCACCCCTGACGACCCGTCCGTGGACGCCGCCCTGCTGCTGCCCGGCGTACGCGGCGCCCTGCCCGCCGCCGATCCACGCACCCGGGCCACCCTCGCCGCGTGCCGTCGGGAACTGGCCGACGACCACTTCCTGTACCGCTTCCGCCATGACGACCGCCCTCTCGAGGACGCCGAGGGTGCCTTCCTGCTGTGCGGCTTCGTCATGGCGCTCGCCGAACACCAGCAGGGCCGGACCGTCGAGGCGTTCCGCTGGTTCGAGCGCAACCGGGGCGCCTGCGGGGCCTCGGGGCTGTACGCCGAGGAGTTCGACATCGCCCAGCGTCAGCTGCGCGGCAACCTCCCGCAGGCCTTCGTCCACGCACTGCTGCTGGAGGCGGCCGCCCGGCTCGGTGAGTGAGCGGGCGCCCGCCTCCAGCAGTTCCAGAGCTGTTCCGGTCGGTCATCGCACGGTCGTTCATCGCACGGCAGGCCGCGCGGGACGGCTCGCGACACGGCTCGTGACACGGCCGTGCGCGTCAGCCGCCTCCCGGCCCGCCGCTGCCGAACGAGCCGCTGCTGCCCTCGTCCCAGCGGGGCCGTTCCTGCGCCGACCCCGTCCGGGTCGGGCTGTTGCCGTGGTTGGGCAGGTCGTGCGGGGTCAGCCGGGTGTCGCTCCTGGGCACCTCGTCGGGCTCCCGGTGCTCCCTGACCTCACGGACCGGTCCGCCCTCAGGCAGCCTCGGCTGTTCCTCGGGAGTGGGCGGACGCGACTCGCGGCGCCTGACACGGGAGCCGAGGAAGAAGGCGCCGATCAGCACCGCCACGACCACCACACCAGCCGCGATCACTCCGGCCGCGAGGCCGCCCCGGCCCGCGGCCAGGTCCATCCATTCGGTGTTCAGGGCTTGGTTCATGCCACGCGGGTACCCCCGGACCCCCGAGCGAATCGACCCACCCCGGCGACCCGCCCCGACCGCCCCCGAGGCCGCAAACCCCGGGGAACTCCGGGTTTGGCGGCCCGGCCCCCGGCTACCCGCACCTTGTGACGACTTCGACTTCTCAGCAGGAGCTCTTCCGATTCCTGGAGGACCGCTTCGCCTGTGCCCAGGCGTGCACCGAGTGCGCACGGGCCTGCGCGCTGCGTGCGAGCCTGGTCGATCCGGACGGCGGCGAGGAACAGGAACTACTGCGACGCAAGGGCATCATGTGCGCCGAGGTGTGCGACGCGACCTGCCGGGTCTTGTCCGAGGAGAACCATCTCGACGAGGCCGGCATCCGCGTCCAGCTGGAGTGGTGCCGGTCGGTCTGCCTGGAGTGCGCACAGGTCCTCGACCGGCACATCGGCGCCGAGGACGCCGCGAAGGCGTGCCGTGAGTGCGCCCAGGCGTGCACGGACTTCATGGCGACCCTGGTCTGAGTCCGCCCCTCGCGCCCCTGTGGGTCTGAGGGCCCCCACGACGCCGACCCCTCCTGACCGTTCCCAATTTCTGGAACACGTTCTACGGTGTGCGCCGTCAGGACCGGTCCCGGGGAGCCTGGAGGCGCCGTGCATCTCGACCACACGCCCGAGCAGCAGCGGCTGCGCACCGAACTGCGCACCTACTTCGCCGACCTGGTCCCCGACAACGCGCACGCGCGCTTCACCGACCGGGACGCCCAGAAACGCTTCTACCGCGACACCATCCGCCGTCTCGGCACGGACGGCTGGCTCGGCGTCGGCTGGCCCAAGGAGTACGGCGGCCGCGGCCTGACCGCGATGGAACAGTTCATCTTCTTCGACGAGGCCGCCCAGGCCGGCGTACCGCTGCCGCTGATGGCCCTCAACACCGTAGGGCCGACGATCATGCGGTACGGCACCGAGGAGCAGAAGTCCTGGTTCCTGCCGCGCATCCTCTCCGGTGAGATCGACTTCGCGATCGGCTACAGCGAGCCCGGCGCGGGCACCGACCTGGCCTCCCTGAAGACGCGTGCCGTGCGGGACGGAGACGAGTACGTCGTCAACGGCCACAAGATCTGGACCACCAACGGCGACACCGCCGACTGGGTCTGGCTCGCCGTGCGCACCGACCCGGCCGCCCCGCCGCACAAGGGCATCACCATGCTTCTGATGCCGACCACCGACCCCGGCTACTCGTGCACGGTCATCAACACCCTCGCCTCGCACGACACGACGGCCAGCTACTACGAGAACGTCCGCGTCCCCGTCTCGCACCGGGTAGGCGAGGAGAACCAGGGCTGGCGGCTGATCACCAACCAGCTCAACCACGAGCGCGTCACCCTGGCCGCCCACGGCACCATGGCGATCCGCGCGCTGCAGAACGTCCAGCGCTGGGCCATGGAGACCAAACTGGCCGACGGTCGCCGCGTGATCGACCTGCCGTGGGTGCGCCGGCGCCTCGCCCAGACCCACACCCGGCTCGACGCGCTCAAGCTCCTGAACTGGCGGATGGTGAACGCCGTCCAGGACGGCACCCTCACCCCGCAGGACGCCTCCGCGGTCAAGGTCTACGGCTCCGAGGCCCGCCGGGACGCCTACGCGTGGCTCATGGAGATCGTCGCGGCGGCCGGCGCGCTGAAGGAGGGCTCGGTGGGTGACGTCCTCCACGGCGAACTGGAACGCGGCTACCGCTCGGCGGTGATCTTCACCTTCGGCGGCGGCAACAACGAGATCCAACGGGAGATCATCTCGTGGATCGGTCTGGGTATGCCGCGAGTACGGCGTTAGCCTGCTGTGACGAGGTCCTTTTAGTTGGCACAAAAGCGGGATAGTTGGCACTGAACTCCGTTCGGCGGTGGCGGTGCAGATCCCTGAGTGATGCTGCTGACTGGGCCGTGAACTGCTGTGATGTGGGGCGAGACTGCAGTGTTTGAGGCACGGATGGCCGTCTCCTCCGGTGCTGCGCCGGCTATGTCGAGCGGAAGCTCCGTGCTTTGGTCGCAGATTTTCACCACATGCGTCGCGTAGGGGTTCAGACGCCGACAGCGGCGGAACGGGCGGTTATGGCGGAGGTGAGCTTCGTGTTGCGCGCTGGTATGGGAGGTGAGGGTCCGGGTTCAGAGGAGCGGCGTCGGACCCTGGGAGACCTGAGACAGTGATGTGGCTGGAGTGGCGGCGATCTCGTCGATGTCGATGTCCAAAGGTCTCTGCAGGTCGCAAGCCTGGGACAGCAAGAGGCGTAACGGTCGAGACGGAGGTGCAAGAGTCGACGAGGTGTGTGTAGCTGACCGTGAAATACCCGTACCCGGCCGACGACGTACTCGGCCATGGATTTGTTGTCCTCGCGGAGCACCCGTACCGAAGGGCTGAGGGCGCGTTCTCCCTGAGTGACGTTGCACCACACGAGGATTTCTCCAATGTGTGGGTTATGTCCGTAGTGCGCGGATCGGAAGCGTGGAATGTCAGGGCAGATGGCATCCCAGTGTTGCTCGGGGAGATGCCAGTCGGCCATCCTCTGCCGCCTGCGGGCATAGTTGATTCGGCTTCCGCTGGAATCCAGTTGACAGGCGACGGCTCTGACGCGGTTCTCGAACTCCAGCCAAAGGCCTGTTGTTGAGTCGTTTTCAATGGAAGCGAGGAGTTTCGTGGCGTAGCCGGGTGGAATTCCGGTCTGTGGTGCACAAGAAGGCCACGTTTCTCCGGTGATGAACTGGGTGAGCTGCAGAGATGAAGCCCGCCTCAAGGAATAACCGAGGCGGGTATCGGGGCCGTGCATTCGATGCATTAACTCCGCGAAGTTTGGGTCGAACCATTCCTTGGGCAAAAACGAGGGGATCTCTTCGATCGTGTAGCGGTGGCTCGCCTTCTGCTGCCGCAGCCTTGAGTGTCGCTGATATCCGTGCGCTCGCCACGCGATGGCCCGCAGCAGGTCAGGCGCGACGTGCTCGCTGGCGCGGACGATATTGCCGATGTAGCTCGGAGCGCGCTGGTACGCCTCCTGCGCCAGTGGGCGGAGGCGCTCGCGTAGCGAGGACAGATCGCGTTCGCCAAGGGCTGTGTCGGCCGCCAGCAGGAGTGCGGCGCATTCGCCGGTGTCTGTGGGTGGTGTTCGGACTCCCGTGAGCTTCTTGGAGCCGACAGGGGCGGGGCCACGTTGTTCCTGGAGCAGTTGCGTGATGGGCGAGAGGTGCCTGTCCAGTAGTTCGGTGAGAGGGGCGGTCGGAAGCAGTGAGGTGCCGAGCGGCCAAAGGCCACTGTGAGAACCAATGCCGTATCACTCTTCCGGCACAGCTTGTCTACTCGCCAGTCCGGGCTGACCGGTTGATCCCTGCCACACGGTGGAGAGGGTCACCACCGAGACACTGTTTGTCAGCAGTCGGTGCACCGGGCAGCGGCTGGCCACTGCCAGTAGCCGTTCCGACTGGGAAGGTTCAAGTTCGCCGGAGAGATGGATCTCTTTGATGATCTCTGCGCCCGAACCGAACGTGAGGTCTATGTCGACCTGATGCAACGGCCAGCTGTGCCGGTCGGCATAGGCGCGTACGGCCATTGAGGTACAAGACCCAAGCGCCGCCAGGAGCAGCTCTCCTGGGGTGGGACCTGTGTCGGAACTGACGGGCTCCGATTCATCGGATCTCAGAAGGTGGGTGCCGATCACAACGGTGCGGGCAAGGCGTCTGCCCTCGCTGACAGAAACGGTGCGCGTGGACATCAGTAAACCTCTCTGGGGAGGACAAACAATGTGCAACCTCCGCGCCCCTGGCACGGGCACGAACCTCGGCGCTACCAGTAAGACAACGCTCACCGCGCGGGTGTGACACAGATTCCCGGCAACGGGGGATCTCCTTCGCAGCGGCCGCGTCCTGTCGGTGAAAGACAGAACCAGGCGGGACGTGTGGGAGCGGTCGACACCCGCGTCCGCCGGTCTTCACCCGTCGGTACCGATGAGTGTGGGCGGTGAGCCGGGTCATGTCTCGCTCAGGAGTCGGGCGGTGGCGCTTTGCATGTCCAGATAGCGTGTCTCTTCTCCCAGAGGTACAACCGCCAAGGTGCGTTCAAGGAAGGCCTTGATCACTATCGCCGGTGCGGCGACCAGGTCTGTTGAGTCACTCGAGCGCAGAGAAATGAATACAAGCTCGGCACCTCGGATCCTGGAGGGCCAAATCTGCACGTCGCCGAAACCACTGAGCCGCCGCAGACCGGACACCAGGAGTTCGCGGCCGAATGTCCACTCGACGGACCTATCGGAGCCGACATTGAACTCCAGGCCCACTGAGAAAGGTTCGGCGCTGTCATACCGAAGATCTGTTGTCGCCTGCGGGTATTCTTGATCTTGAACTAGTCGTACGAGCGTGCGACAGGTCACCGTCTCGCATCCGACGCCCGTGCGCTCCGTGTGGACACCTTCGTGGCGGTGGCTTTCCGCACCAGCACCCCCGCGATCGTCGTCGGCGTCGAAGGCGTTCCCGCTCATCAGTGTCATCCCTTCCTGTTCTTCCCGGACCGACGGGTGCTCAGCACACCCGCCCAGCGCGGCTGAGTGCGCGTCGAACGAATCGAAGAGTTCGCACCTCTGCACCGGGTCGATCGGGGTACTGCGAGTCTCGGTGCGGTCAAGCTCTGAGACATCAGTCATCCGACTATCGGAAGAGGGGCGGGATGGTCGGACGCCGAAGCCTCTTGCGCCCGTGTTACCGAGCTCCGAGCCCGCAGTAGGGGCCCGCACGCCGCTGGGCCAGCCGAAGACGTGTCACAACGAGCAGTATCGGCTTGTCTTCACAGGTGAAACCGAGAGGAACTGGGGACACCGTGCGTGAGATCTTGATCATCGGCGGCGGTTACGCGGGCTTCTACACTGCGTGGGGCCTGGAAAAGCAGCTAGGTCAGGGCGAAGCTCGCGGCACTGTCGTGGACCCGCGTCCGTACATGACGTACCAACCCTTTCTGCCGGAGGTCGTGGTCGGCTCGATCGAGGCCCGCCACGCGGCGGTGTCACTGCGGCGGCACCTGCACCGCACGCGACTGGTAGCCGGTGCGGTGACAGAAATCCGCAACAGTGACCACACGGTCACCGTTCGGCCGGCGAGCGGAGCGGACTACCAGTTGACGTACGACATTCTCGTCGTCACCGCGGGAGCGATCACCCGAACGTTACCCATACCCGGACTCAGCAACCAGGCGTTCGGCCTGAAGCATGTCGAGGAAGCCGTCGCCATCCGTGACCGACCTGACCCCGTTCGACCGCGCAGCAACACTGCCTCGTGGTTTCGAACGTCGCAAACTCCTCACCGTCACCTTCGTCGGTGGCGGCTTTTCCGGTGTGGAGGGCGGAGGGTAGCTCTCCCTCGCGAGCGGGCTACTGAAGCACTACCCGGAAAACGACGCGGAAGAGCTGTCCTTTCACCTGGTCGAGGCGCGCGGTCGCATTCTTCCCGAGGTCAGTGACCGGCCCGGCGCCTGGGTGGTCCGGCCCCTGGAGGAGAGAAGCGCGTCGGTTCACCTGAACTCCCAGCTTGTCTCCGCCGAGGACAGACACGTCGTGCTGTCGAACGGCGCGGAGTTCGATTCGGGACTCATCGAGTGGGCTGCCGGCAACGCGTCGAACCCGACCGTGCACAATCACACGGACCTCCCCCTCGACGACCGGGGTCTCCTCCTCGTACGTCCCGACCTCCGCGTCGGCACAGAGGCGGACACAGTGTCAGACGTGTGGGCCGCGGGCGGCGACGCGGCTGTCCCCGACCTGGCGGTAGGACGATCGGGAGCGTACACCGTCCCGAACGCCCACACGCGGTAAGACAAGGAGTGACAGCTCGAGGCCGCCGCCCCGTGAGCCAGCCGTTTGGGCTCCTGGTGCGGTGACCGACGGGAGGGGGACGCGGTCTGCTCCTCCGAAACGGAGGCCGACAGTGCAAATCGACGATGCTCTCAGCCTGTCGGCCAACCAGCCCGACAACATCGCACGGTGTTAGTGGGTATACTGATCACAACGTTCGCGACATCATGTTCGACACGGTTATCGTGAAGATGTCGCACGTTGGCACCGAGGTCTCAGAGCCGACCTGGTGCCGTGCTCCGGGTGCCGTCCTCCCCCCCGTGGACGGTGCCCGGAGTCACGCTGACCAGGTGAGCGGCAAGGCTTGGTCGCCGGCGGTCTCAGGCCAGTTTGGCGTAGAGGCCACGCCCCGTCCGCCGGATACGAGAAGTGCCTACCAGCCGGTCCAGGGTGCTGCGGACCGCGTTGATGCTCCCGCTGTCCTTGTCGCGGCCGAGAGCCGCCGCGACATCCCGGGCCCGCACGTCGGTGTCGCCGGCCCCCTCGAAATACTCCAAAATCTGTTCGGTGAGTTTGCCGTACTTCTTGTCATCGTCACCGTCATCGTTGGCGTGAGGCCTGGGGGTACGGCTGACCGCGTTGGCTCCGGCCGGGGAGGCGGAGTCCCGCGGACCCCGCCGACTCACCGCCGGCTGCTGTTTCTGGACACCACGTGTGATGGTGGCGTCGTCCGCAGATTCCGAGGAGGGGGCTCCCTCCTGCGGGGGCACGGGTGCTGAGGGGCGACGCCGTTTCGTGGACACCGCGGCCGTCGCGTCGGCTGCCTGCGGCTGGGCACCTCCGTGCATGAGGGCTTCGAGGGCTTCGAGAGCCCGCTGTACGGAGCCGAGATGAGCGACGACAGCAGCGAGCTCCCGCTCCAGCGCCTGCTTCTGAATCTCCAGGCGGGCCAGATCCTCTTGAAGGCTCTCGGCGGTGATCTCGATATTGTGCGCCGTGTGGCTTACGGAGACCATGTGTCCTCTTGTCCTCAATACTTTTGCGTGCTCGTCAGGCACATCTCTGGTGCCGCTCGCTCGCCCCATACGATGAGACGGGTGCCCCTGAACATCATAGGCGGATCGCGTACACAGCGTCACCACCATGTACGGGGCAGTCCGCAGTGGTCACTCAAACGAAAGGCGGGAACGGGGGCCGACAGCACGGTCAGTCCGGGTGGCCCGTCCGAGACAGTGGCAGTCAGTGACTGTCGGACGCCCAAGACCGTGCCTGCTCCCGGGCCGTGCGGCACTACCGAGCGGCACTGGACCGGTTCCATGAACGGAGCTTGTCTGGGTTCAGGGTGACCCAGACCTGTACGACGTGAGGTCCGGCGACGTCCAGGCTGATGACCCCGGCGACCTGGCGGTCGTAACGAACGACAAGACCGGTACGTCCATTGACGGGATGGGTGTCCAGGGTGGTGCGAGGGTGCCGGGCAAGCAGCGTCAGCAGGCTGCGGGCGACCTGCTGTCTTCCGTGGACGGGCCGGACCAGGGCCCGTATCTTGCCACCGCCGTCGAAGTAGACGGTCACGTCCGGTACCAGCAGGGACGCCAATAGCCCGACTTCCTCCGCCACGCAGGCCTCCTGAACCGCGCCGGTCACCGCGTCGTGCTGCTGCGGCGTCGTGGGCCGTGCGCGCCGGACCTGCAGACTGCGGCGTGCACGGTCGGTGAGCTGCCTGCATTGCGGCTGTGGCTGACCGCCGATGTCGGCGACCGTACTCCGCGCCGTCCCGAAAGCGTCGTTCAGTACGAGCGCCGCCTGCTCGGTCGGAGACAGGGACTCCAGCGTGTTCAGCATCACCTGATGAGTTTCCTGTGACAGCATCTCGTACCGCTCCGACGCCAACTCGCCGACCGTAGGTGAATGCTCCTGGCCCGGTTGGGCAAGCCGGTCCACGCATATACCGCCGACGGTCTTCACGAGCCAAGCGCGCGGCTGCACGATCCGCGCCAGCTCATGATCGGACAGCCCGTACCAGAGCCGATAGGCCTCATCGACGACGTTCTCAGGCCCTGTACCGTTGCCGAGCATCCAGTGCGCGACATCCAACAGGTGGTGCCGCTCCTCCGTCAGCTCCGCGATCGGCACCACCTGACCGACGGACTTCATGCGCATCCTTCCTCTGGGATCCACTTCAGCGGCTCCGCCGTCCCGTCGGCAGATACCTACTGTGACGAGTCCGCACCAGAGGAAGTTGAGCGGCAAACAGACGACGAGGCCCTGGTACGCGACAGAGACAGGACAGCCACAGACATTGTGACATCGGCATAACAGGCAGTGGAAGCATTGTTCACGGTAAATAATGGCTACAGTGCGCCACCGAGCCGCTCCTATGCGGCTGTCGCAATCGGTGGTCGACAGGCCCCCGGTGTCACATATGCGCCGACCGCTCGGTCTCATCTGTCAGAGACCTGACGGGCGTCTACGACCGCAGCGGGAAACGTCTTCCAAGTGCTCAGGGCGCTTCGGAACACTGCGGTCCCGACGCAGGACAAGGCATCGGCTCCCTTGTCCGAGAGGCTCCCGCCGTACGACGAGTGAGCCGTTGAACCCTACGCATCTCGCACCGCAGGAGGTTCTTCGTGGACTGGCATGAATCGGCGATCTGCCAAGGCGCTGATCCTGATCTGTTTTTCCCTGTCGGCAATGCGAGCAGTGGCCCCACGCTCATCCAGATCGCTGAGGCGAAGGCAGTGTGCCACCGATGCCCCGTGATCGACCAGTGCCTGAGCTGGGCCCTCGACGCCGATCCGGTGGAGGGAATCTGGGGCGGCACCACAGAAGCGGAACGCCGGGCCATGAGGCGGGGCAGTGCGTCACGTGCCGGCCGGGCCGCGGCGAAGCCCGCAGCGTAATCGCGCGCGAACCGAGACGCCGTACGAGCCTGCAGACAGTGTGATCGGGCTGTCGCTCCTGGTCACCACGTCGGTTTGGGCCCGGGTGTGTCACACCATCACTGGCCAACCGGTCGTAATGAGGACAGAGCATCAAAATCCGGCCAGGGACAGCCGTGGGCGAGACCCGTGACCCGTTGCCTGGGACGAAAGTCGCTGCGGGTGATCAGGAATGAGTGATGAACGATGAGCAACGAGAGCAGGCAGGCCGCACCACAGCAACGGCGAAAAGGTGAGAGCATCGCCCGTTGGGTCGACACCCGGCTGGGTACCCGTGGCGTGACCAGGGCTGCCGCGCGAAGGGTTTTCCCTGACCACTGGTCCTTCATGTTGGGGGAAATCTGTCTCTACAGCTTCCTCGTCCTCATCGTCACAGGCCTCTACCTTTCCTTCTACTTCCATCCCTCATCAGCACCGGTGCAGTACCAGGGAAGTTACGTTCCCCTCCAGGGTCAACTGGTGTCGGAAGCGTTCAACTCGACCATGCACATCTCCTTCGATGTCCGTGGCGGGCTGCTGATCCGGCAGGCCCACCACTGGGCGGCGCTGGTGTTCGTCGCCAGCATGTTCGTGCACATGATGCGGGTCTTCTTCACCGGGGCGTTTCGCAAGCCGCGCGAGCTCAACTGGGTGTTCGGCTTTCTGCTCCTGATCCTGGGCATGTTCGGTGGCCTGACAGGCTACGACCTACCAGACGACCTCCTCTCCGGCACCGGGCTGGCAGTCGTGAACGGCACCCTCCTCTCCGTACCGATCATCGGCACCTACCTGTCGTGGTTCCTCTTCGGCGGTGAGTTCCCCGGCGATGACCTGGTGGCTCGCTTCAACACGATCCACGTCCTGGTGATCCCGGCCGCCATGGTGCTGCTGATCGTCGCCCACGTGGTCCTGACGCTGCGCCACAGGCACACCCAGTACCCCGGGCCAGGGCGTACGGAGAAGAATGTCGTCGGCCTGCCGTTCAAGGCGCACGCCGTGAAGACGGCGGCATTCGGCCTCATGGTGTGCGGATTCATCTTCGTCATCGCGGCGATCGCGCAGATCAACCCCATCTGGCAGTACGGCCCCTACCGGGCCGACCAGGTGTCGGCAGGATCGCAGCCAGACTGGTACATGGGCGTGGCCGACGGGTTGCTGCGCGTTATGCCTGGCTGGGAGATCGACGCCTGGGGCCACACTCTGGCCCTCGACAACGTCATCCCGCTGGGCGTGGGTGTCGGCCTCTTCCTCGCGCTCGGTGCCTATCCCTTCATCGAGTCGTGGGTTACCGGCGACGATCGAGAGCATCACCTCCTCGACCGCCCGCGGAACCGGCCTGTGCGTACGGCACTTGGTGCCGCGTGGCTGAGTGTTTATACCGTGGCCCTTCTCGGCGCCGCGAACGATCTGATTGCCACGCGCTTCCACGTCTCTGTCAACGCGGTGACGTGGGCCGTCCGTATCGGCCTCTTCGCCGTGCCCCTCGTCGTCTTCGCCGTGACGAAACGCTCGGCCCTCGCCCTCCAGTGGCGCGACCGGGAGAAGGTGCTGCACGGTCGCGAGACCGGCGTCATCAAACGGCTTCCGCACGGCGAGTTCGTCGAGGTGCATGAACCGCTCAGCCAGGAACAGCTGCACATCCTCACGGCGCATGAGCAGGACGAACCTCTTACTGCCGCCCAGGCGGGAAGCGTGAACGGCAGCCCCACCAGGGCGCAGCGGCTGCGGGTCAGGCTCAGCCGGAGCTTCTACGGGGACGGAGCCCAGATACCCAAACCGACGGTGCAGGAATACAAGGAGATCACCAGCGGTCACCGGAGCTGACATATGGAGTGCCGGCTCACCCACAGGGTCCACGGTCAGCTCGCGATCAACGCGTCTCCACCGACAGCCCCAGCCGCCAATGCGAAGACGCCGTAGGCCGCCAACGGCGGCCTACGGCGTCGACATGGACACCCCCGGCGCGGCACGGTTCACAGTCCGCGCTGGTCCGCTACGGGGCCAGTGTGATGGTGGTCGGGGTTCCCTGCCACGCCATCCTTGCGTAGGGGCACAACGAGTCGGCTGTCTCGAGCAGGGGAGCCGCAATCTCGCGGTCGATGCCAGGCCACTTCACCACCAGATCAACCTGGAGCAGGTAGCCACCGTCTGACGGATCCCGCCCGAAGGCGACGGTTGCTTCCACGGAGATCGTGGAGGGGTCGAGTTCCTCCTGCCGGGCCACCAGGCTCAGGGCTCCGTGGTAACAGGCCGCGAAGCCGGCTGCGAACAACTGCTCAGGGTTCGTGCCCTGTCCGTCCCCTCCGAGTTCGGCCGGCATGCTCAGATCGAGGTCCAAGGCTCCGTCCGACGAACGCGCCTTGCCCGAGGCCCGACCGTGTGAGACCACGCCGCCGTGGACAGTCACGGTCGTGGTGTAAATGGGAGAGAAGGACGCTCCGTCGTAGTCCTTCTCGATGGACAGATCGGGCAATCGGATCCGCTCGGTCACAGCATGACTCCGGCATCGTCGCGGTACGCGCCTACCGGTGGAATGTACTTGCGGCGGGCCGGGCTATGCGCCCAGCCGCAGGCACTGGCCGCCGTGCCGCTCATAACCATCGTCACGTTGTCACTTCCTCACGCTTCGTAGGATCCCGGATCCCGGACGACCTGTAGACCGATGAGTAACGACGCTTGTGACACGTGCCCAGCGACGATCGCCCGACTACGCGGAAGCGGTCAATCGTTCAGCGACGCCACGTAGGGAGACAGTTTGGCCGGGTTCATCACCCACATGATCCGGTCGATGCCTTCCACCGACACATCCACGGACAGCAGGGCCACCGCTGCTCCGCCGGAGGAGATGAGAACGGCCGGTCGACTGTTGGCCTCGACCCACCGGATCTCCGACCGGGGCCAGAACCGTGGCGCGAACGCGGCGAGGTACTTGGACACGTGCACGCGTCCGAACACCGGGATCTTCGAGGCGCCACGAGTGCCGCCCCCGTCGGAGTAGCTGACGACGTCTGCGGTGAGCACATCCTCGAGCACCGCGAGATCACCTGTCTGCGCAGCGGTGAGAAACACTCGCAGCAGGCGGCGGTGCTCGCTCGGGCTCACGCGTTCCCGGCGCTCGGCGGCCAGGTGCTTGCGCGCACGGCTCACCAGCTGACGGGCGTTGGCCTCGCTGACCTCCAAGATGCCCGCGATCTGCGGATAGGGGTAGCCGAAGGCCTCCCGCAGGACGTACGCGCCCCGCTCCACCGGGTTCAGCTTCTCCAGGAGGAACAGCACCGCCAGTTCGAGCGCCTCAGCGCGTTCGGCGCCCAGCTGGGGGTCCTCAACGGTATCGACCGGCTCGGGAAGCCACGGTCCGACATATGACTCCCGCCGAACCCTCGCGGACTGAGCGAGGTTGATGGCCAGACGTGTGGTGATCGTGGTGAGGAAGGCCGTGGGCTCCACCACGTTCGTGCGGTCCGTGTTCTGCCACCGCAACCATGTCTCTTGAAGAATGTCCTCCGCCTCCACTGTGCTGCCGAGCAAGCGGTAGGCGATACCGAAGAGCTGCGGACGTGCCGCGAGGAAGTCTTGTGTCGCCTGTTCGAGGGAGTTGGCGTCGGCCTCGGCGTGCATAGGTGTCCCTTCGGCTGCAACGCCACCATGTTACAAGTCGCGGAAGCCGAGTGTGTCTGCGGCTCGGGCACACGCTTCCCGTCCCGCCGAGCGTGACGGAGTCATTTCAGGTGGGGACCGAGAGTCATCGCCAGCACGGCCGGATCCTCCCACGCCGACTGGGGCACGAATCCGTGAGCTTCCAGATCCTTGATCATCTCCGTGCGAGATGTCGGCCACATCCAGAAGGTCTCAGTGTGCTCGCGCAGCAGGAGCCCACTCTCCCGTACCCAGTAATCGAAGCGTGTGCGGATTCGGTCCCCCTCCGCCGACAGCACCATGCGGCCTCCGTACTCGTGCCGCCCGATTCGTTGCTCCGGGAAGCGACGCTCAGTCACCTCGTCGGGAAACAGACCCGACGGCGGAAGCTGAAGGAGCAGTGAGCCACCCGGAACCAGGGCCTCGGCGAGAGCCGGCCACAGAACATGTCGGGCGGATGGTGACAAACAGGCGATCATGTTGTGACAGATCGCGAGGTCCGCCACTTTTCGGAGCCCCGCCTCGCCGAGAGTCGTGGGATGGACGGTGACCCGAGCCCTCAGATCGGCGGGTAGCGAGGCCACGCGCGTCATCAGCGGTGTCCGCATGGCGTGTGCGGGTTCGATGGCGTGTACGTCTACCTGAGAGGCGACAAGGCTCATCAAGGTCACACGTCCCGTGCCGGCTCCGACATCCAGTACACCGACTCGGGCGTTTTCCACAGCGCGGCTGTAGAGACGACGCACCTGTACCGCGTCGTGCTCGGCCTGAAGGACGTCGTAGAACTCGGCGCTGACCGCGTAGTCGTCCTGGCGAACCCGGACCGGCCGTGAACTGTGTACAAGGGTGCGCATATTCAGCAAGACCAATCGTGTGCTGTACCTGTGACACTCTGCTGGAGCAGGTCAGAACCGCGTTGGGGTTTCCGGTGCAGGGGGCACGCATGGGATCCCATGGACGTCGTGCGTCGACACGGGGTGGATCAGCACTGGCGCGACATGTACGCCGTCCGCATGGTCGGTCGGGCGCGACACGGCGTCCACGGACTCGAAGAACAGCGCGGCACGCACGAGCGAATGGGGGATGGGGGAGCGTCGTGCCAACTCCTCCTGAGCCGCTTTCGCACGCAAGTAGCCCCCGTGCAAGGCCGGCCCCCACGATGAAGAGCGCCACGTAGTGACTTTTCCGCATGGGAAAGACGCATCGGTGAGGTCGACGACCATCTCGGCGCTGCCGTGATACGGGCACGACGTCCACCCCGCGGTCCCGGAGGCGGGCAGCAGTTCCGGAACCGGCCAGGCCGGTGGCCCCGGCAACAACTCAGCACGCAGGGAGCACGGTGGAAGGAGAACGGGTGGCCACTCATGTCACAGATCCACGGCCTGCCCGGTCATCACTTGCACAGCGTTCATGAGCCGGGCAATGCCCCCTCCTGTGACACCAGCACGACGACGCGTTGACGTGGGCGCAATCCGCTCGGTGGGGACGATCACGCGCACGCCCCGCCTGCAGTCGCCATCGCTCGCACAAGCCGGTTCCTGAAGAACCGGTCGATTCCAAGGAGAGTGCGCCAAGGCATGAGTCCCTCCGACATCGTGTACTGCTTGCTGACAGGGCTTTTCGTGGCCGCGGCTGTCCACGGACTGCGTCGGGGCCTGCTGTCCGGCAGAACGGGATGGCGCGCCCGTGTCGATCACCTGCTGCATGCCGCGATGGCCCTTGTCATGGCGGCGATGCCGTGGGGCTTGGCCCAAGCGGTGCCGGCAGCGGCACAGATGGGTTTCTTCGCCGCCGCCGCATTGTGGTTTCCGCTGACCGCTGTCCGCCGCCAGGAATCCGTACTCCGCGCACAGGTCAGGAGGCTGCCCCAGGCGGCGGGGATGGCGGCAATGGGCTGGATGGCATGGACGTCCCGCTCCACGGCGGGTCCGTCGCACGAGAACCTGGCCGACGGTCCTGCCCCGGCACGGCATCTCGCCCATTCCGCAGGGGATTCAGCCATCGGTGACGTGGTCGTCACGATGCTGGTGCTGTACCTCCTGGGCTGTGCGCTGCAGTCGCTGACCCGCGAGATGCCCGCGCTGCGCTCCAC
Organism: Streptomyces sp. NPDC005483; assembly: GCF_040606035.1. Taxonomy (NCBI): domain Bacteria; kingdom Bacillati; phylum Actinomycetota; class Actinomycetes; order Kitasatosporales; family Streptomycetaceae; genus Streptomyces; species Streptomyces sp. NPDC005483. The sequence continues at coordinate 293,762 of NZ_JBEXEA010000003.1, read as the reverse complement.
CGCCGACAGGAGAGACGCCGGAACTGAGAGGGATCTCTACGGCCGCTTCTGGGACGGGTCGATGGCCCTGGGGACGGTCATCATGCTGCTCATGCACCACTGAACGGACACGACGGCCGACCCGTCTCACCACGCGTCGAAGACGGCTTTGCTGCGCATCAGGAAATCCGAGAGGTAGCTGTCGTGGGGCACTCCCGGAGCCATCCAGTAGGTCGGCTGATCACCGATGTACAGGTTGGCGATCGTGGGTTCCGAGAGCAGGGTGTCCAGCAGTTCCCCGTCGCGCGTCAGAGCCGACAGCACGAGCGTGTCCCTCAGCGGAACAATGCCGTCCGACCGGCTCCAGGGTGCGACCCACACGCAGGGGAAGGGCAGTTCGCTGCGCAGCTGGACGGCGTCGGCGCTAGCGGTCTGGTGGACGGCGGGGCGCAGTACGGCGCTGCCGTCGCCGAGATCGTCGGCGATGCCGTCTCCGCCGAGCCAGGCGCGCGTCCCGGCGGCCACGGTTCCCAGGTATGCGCTGAGGGCGTGCGCCCGCTCCCGCGCACAGACCGGCAGAACAGCCCTCTCGTCCTGCGGAGGGAGGCTGGGCAGTGCTGACAGGCGTGCCGCGATGGCCTCGGCGAGAGGTGCTGGGTCGCCTTCGAGGAGGACTGCGGTGGCGTTGACACACGCGGTTCCGCCTTCGTCGGCGACAGACGCCACGATCGTGTCCAAGTGGTCACGCCAGTCCGTGTCCGCGGTGATGAGGATCTTCGACCGGCCGGGTCCTTGCGGCAGGACCCCGGAATCGTTCGCGTACTTGGCGACCACGTCGTCACCGCCGTACACCAGGGCCCGGTCGGCGTGGCGGACCACCGTGTCGGCGGTCCGGTGGTCGGTGGGCAGCAACACGAGCTGGTCATCTCGTACCCCGGCCTGACGCAGCGCCCCGACCAACCGGTACGGGGTGAACGGCTCACGCCTCGACGGGCGGACGGCGACGCGGTAACCCAGCGCCAGTGCCTCCAGCCACAGACGGTGAACGCCCGGGTGGTTGCCGGAGGCGTTGACGGCGAACACGTCGCCCTGACGCACCCAGACCGCGTGTCCCTCGCGGACGGCAGAGTCACGCAGACCGCGGGCCGCGCCCACCGGCCTGCCCCGCCAGGCGGACGAGCGGGCCTGCCGTACGAAGCGAGCCGTGCCATCGGTCGCGGCGTGCACCACCGACAGGGGGGTGCCCGACGTCCGGCTCACGAGTCGCTCGTACTCCCGCACGTTCAGACCGCCTATCGTGCCGGAGGCGAACGCGTCGGCCGCCGCCGCGAGCAGACCGTCGAGGTCGGCCGCGGGTATCGGCCCGGCCTGCCGCAAGGCAGCCATCGCCCGCGTCACGAAGAGCGGCGGTACCAGGCTCAGCCGCGCGACCTCGGTGCCGGCCACGTCCGTCACCGAGCTCGGAACACGCGTCCGGTAAGCACCCCGAGGGCCCAAGGCGTCCAGGTGGATGGGGTCGGCCACGTTCACGGTCGTCATCAGTAGACGCCTTCGATCACCGTCTGTCCCTTGACCGTGGGTACGGGCGCGACGTCCGCTACGGCGTCGCCCACGTGGCCTTCGTCCGGACGGACCCGCAGCGCGGTGTCCCGCTCGATGTTGTTCGGGATCAGCATGGACTTGCTGACGTGGCTGACCACCACCTGACCGCGTTCGCCGACCTCCACCCGTCCCCCGGTGCCGGGATCCACTACCGACAGGAAGACGTACGGCGACACCGGGTCGAACACGCACGGCTCCGAGGCCGTGAGACCGACCCTCTCCATCAGCGCGGTGAGCATCAGGGTGTTGCCGTACATGCCGATGACCGGCACATCGGGGAAGACCTCGGTGCTCAACAGCTCCCGCGTGTCGGGGTCCATGTGCGTACCGCCCCAGATGATCGCCTTGGCACTGCCGTTGATCATCTCGACGAGACCGTCCTCCCGGGCGAACCGCTCCAGGAGCGGGGTGGTGGCCGCGATGACGCCGATGTCCTGGCTGAGCAGGATGCGCCGGCACTGATCGACGAGGTGGTCGGTGTAGGCGTCGACCTCGTCGGCCCGACCCGCGGCAACCAACTTCCTCACCCACCGGGGGTCCATGTCGACGCTCAGGCCCACGCTGCCGAGACCCGCCGCCGCCCGCTGCAGCACGTCTCCCACGAGGTGCGGCCCCGTCGGCGCCACAGTCAGCCACAGACCGCCGTCGGGCAGCCCATGGGCCCTGAGACGTCGGTTCACCTGCTCAGTGCTGTGCCGCATCCAGTCGTCCAGCTGGATGACGCGCTTGGGCGCTCCGGTGGTCCCGCCGCTGTCGAACACGTTCAGCAGCCTGGGCCCGGATCCGTAGCCCCTGGGGATGAGATCCGCCACCCGCACCCCCCGCAGTTCGTCCGCCAGGTAGGGAAACAGGACCAGGTCCGCCACGCCCTTGACGTCGTGCCGGGGGTCGAAGTCGAGCCGTTCGGCCCGGTCGAGCCAGTACCGGGAACCGGTCGCGGGGTCGAAGTGCCACCGCATGGCCGCCCGGACGAATTCGTCCGGGTCCACGCGGTCGAAGGGACCGGTATCCAGAATGGTCAATGACTCGTCCACCATCGCAACGTCCTTTCTCGAAGCCCGTGGGGCCGGTGCCGGAGTGCGGGACAGGACCGGCGCGTCCTGCACCCACGGGACAGGCTCATGTCTGTGCCACCCCGCAGCGGTGATGCGCCGGCGCACCACCCCGATCACCAAGTCCGTACACCCGTGCCGGGTACGGCATGTTCCGTACTCCCTGGTGCACCAGGCCTGACGGCCACGTCCCCACATACAAGACCGAGGTCCTCGGATTTGTGTGACACCCGACGTAAGGGGTGAGGAAAGGTGCGAACTCCGCCCGGACCGAGCTGCCTTACGGTTCGTCAGGCATGCTTCCGTGTCCTGGGCCGGTCGATGTGGGCGCCCAAGCAATCACGCTGCCCCTGGTCAGTCGGATGCCTTCAGACCGCCCGCGAAGGTGACTCCGGTGAGGCGCTCGGAGAGCTGCCAGAGCCGGGATGCGTCGGCCTCGCTCCGGGCCGATTTGTAGAGCGCCAGTTCCGTGGGACTGCCCGTGAACTGGCCCACGCCGTCAGGGCCGTACAGGCTCCCGCCTTTGGCTTCCGGGCTCGTCGCCGCGTACAGCAGCGGACGCAGGCCGGCGTCGACGGAGTGCACGAAGACACCCCAGCGTGCGAGCCGCCTCATGATCGCCGCGTGGGGCGCGGGACGGGCGCGGCCGAGGTTGGGCCCGGCTGCGTAGAGATTGGTCAGAGTCGTACCGGGGTGGGCCGCGTTGCTGACGAGGCCCCAGCCGCCCGATGCGCTGCGCCGCTCCAGTTCGAGAGCGAACAGCAGGTTGGCCAACTTGGACTGTCCGTACGCACGCACCGGGGAGTACCGCTTCACACCCTGCGGGTCGTCCCAGTCGATCCGGCTGTTACGCGCGGCGCTGCTTGTCACCGTGGTCACCCGAGCCTGCCCCGCCCGCAGTGACGGCATCAGCCGCCCAGTGAGGGCCACATGACCCAGGTAGTTGGTTCCGAACTGCAGCTCGTATCCGTCCTCGGTCGTGTGCCGTAGCGGCGGCGCCATCACGCCCGCGTTGTTGACGAGCAGGTGGATCGGCCTGCCTTCCGCATTGAGCGTTTCGGCGAGGTCCTCCACCGACGCCAAGGAAGCCAGGTCGAGGTTGCGAAGGGAGATCCGCGCATCCGGCACGCTCGTCCGGATCTGTTCGAGGGCGGTGGTTCCCTTGGCCATGTTGCGTACCGGCAGGATCAGCTCGGCGCCGGCTTGAGCGAGGCGTGTGGCCAGCCCAAGGCCGACGCCGTCGCTCGCCCCGGTGACCACGGCCAGCTTTCCTCGCAGGCAGGGCTCCGTCATTTCGTTCATCACACACTCCTGGTCGGGCGGTACGTCCGGGTCACCAGCGTCCACGCGGCGCGCGGCCCGATCCATGTGCTGATTGACCATGGATCAACCGGACATGACATAAACCACCGGGCACCATCTGAAGATACAACCCGAAGTCGATGAGGCCGACAACATCGTGTGACACGATGTTGTTCCTGGCAATATGGTTGCCGGGCACCTCACGTGAGGTACGGCTGCTCGTCCCACGGCAGTCGACCCATCTCCGATCGACGAAGGGCACCCCCATGCCTGCCATCCTGATCCACGGCGTCCCCGATACCCACCACGTGTGGGACGACGTACGTCGGCACCTCTCCCGGACCGACGTGGAAGCCTGGGACCTGCCCGGGTTCGCCGCCGCCCGGCCGGACGACTTCGGATCCACCAAGGAGGAGTACGTCCGTTGGCTCATCGACCGCCTGGAGCGGATCGGTGAGCCGGTCGACCTGGTCGGTCACGACTGGGGCTGCATATTCACTGCCCGTGTCGCGTCCCTCCGACCCGATCTCGTGCGTACCTGGGCCGGGGGCAACGGTCCGATCAGCTCCGACTACGTATGGCATCCGCTTGCCGTGACATGGCAGGACCCGGTCGAAGGTGACCGCTTCATGAACGAGCTGCAAGCTGAGTCCTTCGCCGACGACTTGGTAAAGGGCTTCGATGTCCCCGTCGAACCGGCCAAGGAGATGGTCAGCCGCGTGGACGGGGGGATGAAGGACAGCATCCTCAAGCTCTACCGCTCCGCCGTGACCATGGGGGCGGAATGGGAACCGGCACTGGCGAACGTGTCCGCGCCGTCTCTCGTGTTCTGGGGAACGCTCGACCCCGCCTGCCAAATCGAGTTCGGTGAGAGGCTCGGCGCGTCCCTGCGCGCCTCCAAGGTCGCCAAGCTCGATTGCAACCACTGGCCGGTGCTCGAGCGGCCGGCAGAGGTCGCCGCACTCCTGGAGGCTCATTGGGCGGCCTTCCCCAACGGCTGACGCGTACGGGGAGGGGACCGCCCATGGCGCCTGGAGCGGAGGGAGCAGGCTCATCCCCTCGACGCCGCACGGGGATCTTCCACTGGCCTGACCCGCGCCCGAGCACAGCGTTCAACGTGAGTGTCGTGCCCGGCGAGGACGCCCTGTCTGACGCGTTCGGCCAGTCGGGCGCGGGTCGCTTCTCAGCCGCTTCGCGAGCAGAGTGCCAGGATCGTCAAGGGCGACATGTCGTAGAGCCGTCCAGCCACGTGAGACACACGTCGTCGGAGTCGGCGACGCTGTGCCGGAGGCCGTCGCCCGGTTCAGCCCGCTTCTGAGCCTCGGCCGAGGCCGCCGAACGGCGTAGGTGTCGTAAGGCCGCGGAGACGGCCTCGATACGCGCGTCCACCGCATCGAGGGCCTCTCGGAGCACACGCTCGTGGGCTTCCAGCAGGGTGGCTTCTGCCGCCAGCGTGGCGCCGATCGTGGCATGGCCCGAGCCGGGGTCAGTGTTTCGCGGCATCTTCTGTCTTCCTCTGGATGGAGCCGGGGGTCCGGCAAGTTCCGACTGATGCGGGGGCGTGGAGACTGCGGGGCGCGGCTGCGCCGGTTGACGCGCCGACATGGATCTGGGGCGCCGGCCACACTCGCTCCCTTCCTCGCTGAGGGGCTTCCCAGGCCGCCGACGCAGGCCCTCACAGCTCATGACCGAGTAGCTGGGGAGGCTGTGACGGGTACATCAGCTGCCGGGTGCCGACCCCTGATTCAGTGGGAGCCGGGTGGGGGCATGGCCGAGAAGCTCGTAATGGCGGAACCCGGCTGTTCCTCGCGGTATGGCTGACGCATCATCGGTCACGTGACCATGGCCGACGGGGCAGTCATACGCGACTAGCCCCGGTGCGGCGCGGAGGGGCCCACCCCTACGTGCTCTCGCACGTAGGGCTCTGCGGTCACCGTTCGGCGCCCGTCCATGTCCGCACCGAGCCCCGCCTGGTCGGAACGGCGGACGCCCCGTGCTCTGCGGAGGGGCGATGCGGGCGCGGGGAGTCGCCGCGGATCCACAACAGACGGCACATTCGGTGGTCGGAAATGCCGTGATGGGAACGGCAGTTCCCGAGTGCTCTCGTCACCTCATGCGGTGTCCCCGGAGACGGAAGACAGGAACTCGACCACTGCGGTGGTGAATTCTTCGGGGCTCTCGATATGGCCCAGATGCCCTGTCCGACGAAGGACGGCGAGCTGTGACCCGGGTACCGTCTCGTGGATCATCCTGGCCCAGTGCGGCCCACAGATGAAGTCGTCGTCTCCGACCAGTACCAACGTGGGGACGGTGAGGGCGGACAGTTCTTCTCGTACGTCGAACGCGGGGCCCTCGCCCCAGGACGGTGCCGCGTACATGCGCAGGGCTTGGCGCCCCGGGGCGAAATCGTCCTCGCGGCCCCAGTAGTCGTGGAAGTAGGCCGGAGCGATCATACGCAGCACCGCCGTCGCGCCTTCGTCGTCGAACCGGTCGGGTCGGCTGGTCAGCCCGGCGACGTAACTGGCCACCTCGGGGTGCTCGGAGACGTGGTGACGGGCGAAGTGCTCCAAGTTGGCAACCGCGGTCCGCCAGAAGTCGTCACCGGTCACCGGAGAAGTGTCGTACAGGATCAGCGAGGCCACGCGGTCCGGGTGATCAAGAGCGTAGCGTTGGGCCACGAACCCACCGTGGGAATGGCCGAGCACCATGACTTTCGGAAGCGCCAGATGCTCGATCACCGCGTGCAGAAAGTGTGTGTATGTGGACAGGTTGTAGCCACGGGGATCGGCCAGCCGGCCGGACGCACCCGTGCCGACGGGTTCCAGGTACACCATCGTCATGCTCCGCTCCAGTTCGGGCATGCGCAGATATTCCCAGCCGATGCCCGGCCCCCCAGGGTGAACAAGACATACGGGGCCGGTGCCGGCAACGTGATAGCGCTGGTCCACGACAGAGGTTCCGTGCCGTACGGAGATGGTGTGAGTGGCGGGAGAGAGAGGCGAGTCCGGGTCAACGGCTGGGCGAGGAAGGGCCGTCGGCCCCTGTGCGGCGTTCACATCTCCGAGATGCTGCAGCACCCGGGCACCCAGTGCAATACGTTGTGCCCCGCATCACACACTGTCTCGCCAGGTATGCACACTGTGTGGCTGCACGGAGGCCCGGAGCCGGTCTCGTCGGCGCTAGGACACAGCGAAGTGGAACACGTCCGCGTACAGCCGCAGTTCCTCTTCGAGGCACGTCATGAGCGTTGACTGTCGCCGAAAACCGTGGCCCTCGCCTTCGAAAGTACGGTACTTGTACGGTACCCCGTGCCGGGACAGAGCACCGGTGAAGACTTTCGCCTGGGAGGGCGGGCACACGACGTCGTCCAGTCCTTGGAAGACCAGCAGCGGTACGCCTATCCGGTCCGCTTGATGGATCGGGGACTGGGCACGGTAGAGGCCCGCGCACTCTTTCGGACCGACCAGTGAGTCCAGGTAGTGCGACTCGAAGTCGTGTGTCCCTCCCTCGGACAGAGCGAGGAGATCCAGAACGGGACAGTAAAGCGTGGCACAGGCGTACAGGTGGCGATCGTATGCCGCGACCGACACCGCCGCGGTGAAACCGCCCGCGCTGACGCCCCGGATCGCCACTCGCCCCGCGGCGGCAGTGCCCTCGGCGATCAACTCCTGTGCGACCACGGCACAGTCCTTGACGTCGACCACGCCCCACTGCTCGCGCAGCCTCTCGCGGTAGGCGCGTCCGAATCCCGGCGTACCACCGTAGTTGACCTCCGCCACGGTGATGCCCCGAGAGGTGAAGTAGGCGATCTCCGGATTGAGAGCGAGAGGAGCCCTCAGACCGGGCCCACCGTGCACCCAGATCACCAACGGGGACAGTTCCCCGGACGGGCCCGAGAAGGCGGCGTTGCGCGGGGAATGAACCTGCGCGTGAATGGCATGTCCCGCACGGCCCTTGAACACCCGAGGGACGGGTACCGGCAGGTACTCGGTGTCCACCGCCATCCTGGGCGTACGACTTATGGCCCGGGCGGCCAGGGAGTCCGCGTCCACCTCCATCACCTCGTAGGGAGTGAAGCGTCCCGCCGCGACCCCGAGGATGCGGTTCCCGACGGCATCGATATGGGGCAGCCACTCGTCCTTCGGTCCGGGCACGTCGACGTACTGCCCGCGTGCGGGGTCCAGGACGGCGAGCCGCTGGCCTCCCACGCCATGGAGGACGGCGAGACGTCCGTCGGCAAGCGGCCGGAACCACCGGAGCCCCAGGCGTTGCAGACCGGCGAACTCCTCCTCGGCCCGGTGCAGCGGACGCTTGTCACCCGTGTCCGGGTCCACCTCGTACAGGTTCCACCACCCGGTGCCCTCACAAGCCACGATCAACGTGCCGGCGGAAGACCACTCGGCCTGCGCCACCGGGTCGCCCGGCCCTCCGGTCAGCGTCCTCCCAGGCCGCAAGGAGCCGTCGTCGGTCACTTCGGCCATACACAATTCAGCCGCGTCCCACGGCATGTAGGGGTGGTTCCAGGCGAGCCACACGGCACGTCGTCCGTCGGGCGAGAGGTGTGCCACCCCGCTTCGGAACAAGGGAAGGAGTCATGATCGAGTCGATGCCCGGTCAACTGCAGCCGATGCCGACCGACTGGCAGCGTGCCCTCGCGGTGGTGGCCCATCCCGACGACCTCGAATACGGCTGCGCGGCCGCCGTCGCCGCCTGGACCGATAGCGGCCGCGAGGTGTCCTATCTCCTGGCCACTCGTGGCGAGGCCGGCATCGACACGATCGCTCCGACCGAGTGCGGACCGCTGCGGGAACGGGAGCAGCGTGCCAGTGCGGCGGTGGTCGGCGCGTCAGCCGTGGAGTTTCTCGACCATCGCGACGGCGTGATCGAATACGGCCCTCCCGCTGCGCCGCGACATCGCTGCGGCCATGCGCCGCCACCGGCCCGAACTGGTGATCACGCTCAACCATCGCACGACCTGGAGTTCCGGCGCCTGGAACACCCCGGACCACGTGGCCGTAGCGCACGCCGCTCTCGACGCGGCAGCGGATGCCGGCAATCGCTGGATCTTTCCCGAACTGACCGAGGCGGGTCTTCAGCCCTGGAACGGGGTCCGATGGGTGGCCGTGGCCAATTCCCCGAACCCCACGCACGCGGTGCGTGCTGATCACGGTCTGGAGCGTGCGGTGCTGTCGCTCCGCGAGCACCGCACGTACCTCGAGGCATTGACCGACGAGGACCCCGAATCGTATGCACGACGATTCCTGACCGAGAGCACCAGCGCCCTGAGCCCACGTTTCGGTGGGGTGCCGGCTGTTGTCTTCGAACTGTTCAGCCGGTGAGGCGCGGGCTGCCGGGTCATTGATCTCTGCCGCGTGCTGGGGACAGGTTGACACTTGCCATGCAGTGATAGTGTGGAAACCACTGTTGTGTTCCGAGCGGATCGTGTGACTGCGGCCGTCCGAGACGTCGAGCAGAGTCCCTTGAGACCGGCATGGAAGAGAATCGGCAATGACGACACTGCATCTCACTCTGCTCGGCGCGGTCCGCGAACTCGCGGCCGCGGAGCTGCCTGCCGTCGTCTCCATCCACAAGGGCCGTTCTTTGCGCCGCTTCGCGCTGGAGCTCCATGTGCCGGACGAACGGCACGAGGAACTGGACGCCGACCTCCAGGCGGCCTCCACGGCCGATGGACCGCACATTCAGGGGACGGACGCGACCTGGCGCGTGTCGGAGGGCTGGACCGCGGTCTCCCAAGGACGCAGACCCGAGATCTACATCTACAAGGCGGAGATCCAGGAGGTGGAGGAGCTCCACGTCTCCGCTCTCGAGATCGAAGGACTCACGCTCGTTCCGATCAGGTACAGAGAGGACGTCAGCGAGGAGACGATCACGGCGACGTTCGTCACCGAGGTGTCCGACGAAAACGATGAGCGGCTGCAGGAGCTTCTCAGGAAGCCGTATGAGTTCTTCGACGTCATCCGCCGAGGCATCAGTGACGAACCTCTGCGTATGCGCTTCGGGCGCCGCGTGTGGCAGCGGGCCGGGGAAGGAGCCCGCCGTCACAACCTGGTGCTGATCGCCGATGAGGACACGTCACAAGCGGCGCGCGATCCTCTCGCTCTGGTGAACCAACCGCAACTCGACCGGACCATGGAGAAGGCGTGCGCGAACACCGACGCGCTGGCCCTGCTACTGGAAGAGCTGCGATTCAAAGGTGTCCTGGACAAGGACGCCTTTGACGCGATCAAGCATGCCGCTACCGCGCATCCGTTGACTCACCAGGAGAAACGCGAGTTGTCCCGGACCGATCGTCTGGACGACTACTGGCGTTGATGACACATCTGCCTCGGCCGGCGGCTGGAAGGGAAGCCCCCATGACCGGAGACGTCGCGGAACCGGTGCCTCAGATGGTTCTGTCCCCGCTGACCAGTGCGGCGATCTTTCTCGTCGTGACGATCGACAACGGCGGCGAGACCACCGTCCGTGAGCTGCTGTCGGACATCGGCTCGCTGGAACGGGCCGTGGGATTCCGTGCCCAGCCCGACGGCAGACTGAGTTGCGTCACCGGCATCGGTTCGCACGCCTGGGACCGCCTGTTCTCCGGGACGCGTCCGGCCCGGCTCCATCCCTTCCGGGAAGTGAACGGCCCGGTGCACCGAGCCGTCGCCACCCCGGGCGACCTGCTCTTCCACATCCGCGCCTCCCGTCTGGACCTGTGCTTCGCGCTTGCCACGGAGATCATGAGCCGACTGCGCCAGGCAGTGACAGTCCAGGACGAGGCGCACGGATTCAAGTACTTCGACGAACGCGACCTGCTCGGCTTCGTCGACGGAACGGAGAATCCGACGGGCCCCGCGGCGCACGCGGCGGTGGTCGTCGGCGACGAGGATCCGTCCTTCTCGGGCGGGAGTTACGTCGTCGTGCAGAAGTACCTGCACGACCTCGACGCGTGGGAGGAACTGTCCGTCGAGGCGCAGGAGAGAGCGATCGGCCGACGGAAGCTGTCCGACGTGGAGCTCGCCGACAACGTCAAACCCGCGGATTCACACGTCGCCCTCACCAGCCTCACCGACGCAGACGGCAGAGACCTCGAGATCCTCCGCGACAACATGCCCTTCGGCGCCGTGGGCCGTGCGGAGTTCGGCACGTATTTCATCGGCTACGCCCGCACCCCCGAGGTGACGGAGACGATGCTGGAGCGGATGTTCCTGGGCACGGAGTCGGCGCCGTACGACCGCATACTGGACTTCTCCGTCCCGGTGACAGGTTCCATGTTCTTCGCGCCGGCAGCGGACTTCCTGGAGGACCTTCCCGAGCCGCCGACTGCTGGGAATTGACGACGACACCGTTTTTCTCCGTCCGTGAAAGTGATGACGACAGTGGATTTCAAACTGGAAGTTGTGGTTCTGCCCGTCTCCGACGTCGACCGGGCCAGAGCGTTCTACGAGGCGGTGGGGTTCCGCCTGGATGCCGATCACGTCACCGATGACACCTACCGGGTGGTGCACATGACTCCCCCCGGCTCGCCGTGCTCGATTCTCTTCGGCGTCGGGGTCACCACTGCCCCGCCCGGTTCGGCGCAGGGGCTCCACCTCGTCGTTTCCGACATCGAGAAGGCCCACGAAGAGCTCCTCGGCAGGGGTGTGGAGATGGGTGGGATCTTCCACGACACGAGCGAGCTGTTCCACCGCTGCACGGGTGAGAGGCGGGTCAGCGGTCCTGATCCGCAACGTCGCAGCTATTGCTCGTATGCGGAATTCAGCGACCCGGACGGCAACGGATGGGTGCTTCAGGAGGCAACGAACTGAACCCGGCCGTTCTGCTCCTGGTGCCGGCTGTCGGAGACCGAGCCGGCGCGGGTTCGGCCCGCGCCTGCTCAGGTGCCCGGCGATCCAGCTCGGCTCGGGAACAGCCGGGCGCGCATCCCCTCGTGGGCGCCGGTCGGGGACGAAAGCGGGGGGACCCGTCAGCTCGCCTGCCGTGCCACGACGACCCGGGCTGATTGCTCCGTCTGTGTGCTCGGTCCGTCAGTGGTGGTGCGTCGCCGAGTGAGACTCGTTGTCGTCGGGCCCGGACGCCGTGTGGCGCAGCCTCTGGAGGGTCTTCGAGATCGACTCGATGCGTGCGTCCACCGTGTGGATGGCCTCTCGGAGCTGGCTCAGCCGCCCCTCGAGCAGGGCGGCCTCTGCCGCCAGCGACGCGGTGGCGGCGGCGGGATCGACTTGCCGGTCGGTCCCTCGGAGCATCTTCCCGTCCTCCCTCGGTTCGTGCCGGAGCTCTGTCGGCGGGCTCACAGCGATCGCCCGAGTGCGTCGACTGACCTGGGTCCCTGCCATGCTGCCTCCTCCTCGCTGCGGGGCTCGGGTGGATGCCACCGCAAGCTGCTGACACCCGATTGACCGGGCAGCGGGAGGAGCTGTGACAGGTGCCGGCGATCGGCCGCGTCCCTACGAAGGACGCGGCCGTAGTGCGGCGCGCGCTGGGTTACTGGAACGTGCACCCGGGGTTGGGGGCGTCCACGGCGAACGGGGCGCCGTGCGGCAGCACGTAGAGGACTTCCAGGACGACGTCCGTCGTTCCGCGGTTCTGGCCCAGGTGCACGTGGTCCGCGCCCGACGGTTCCTTCAGGGAGCTGCCCTTGTCGTAGACGCCGTCGGATGCGCACGTGGCATCGAAGTGGTTCAGCGTTCCCTGCTTGACGTATGCGTACAGGGTGCCGTCGTGGTAGTGCCAGCCCGTTCCCTGGCCGGGCGGAATGGTGACCTCTCGGAGGATGTAGTCCCGGTCCACGACGGTCTTCTGGGCAAGGACCTTGCCGGTCACGCCGGGACCTCCGGGAGTCGCCTGGGCGACCCCGGAGGTGAGGGAAAGCGCGGTGCACGCTGCACCGACAGCTGCTGCACGCAGCATATTGCGCATGATGATGCCTTTCGGGGCGCAAGGATGTGCTGACCGCACAGGGGGCGAACCAGTGAAGTTCATCCAGGCCCACCAGATCGCGAAGAACACGAGTGCATAGCCGAGGAGGCCGTGACCAGGACGGCCCGAAGTGATCTCGTGCTCGAACGACGAGGCCGCCTGGGCGACGGCGGCGACGAAACACAGGTCGAAGAACAACTCCAGCGCGGTGGCGGTGCGGTGTTCCTCACCGGCATGGCGGGCGAGCATCGGCCGGTGCCAGGCACGGAGGGCAGCGAGGACTTAAGAACTGTCACCCTCGACGACCTCACCGCCTTCACGCAGCCGCGTCCTGGTCGATCCGTACCGCCGAGATGTCCAGGGCCAGAGTCACCTTGTCACTGACGAGCACGCCTCCTGCCTCCAGAGTCGTGTTCCAGGTGAGCCCCCAGTCCGAACGGCGCAGGGTGGCCCTGCCCTCGAAGCCGACCCGGAGCTGTCCGTCGACGTCGTCGGCGGCTCCACCGAAGACGAGATCGATGTCCAGCGGCAGCTCGACGTCCTTGATGCGCAAGCTGCCGGTGAGACGGAACTCGTCGTCGCCGCGCTGGACGATTTCCGTGGAGCGGAAGGCCATCAGGGGAAACGTCGCGGAGTCGAAGAACTCGGGTCCTCTCAGATGCGCGTCGCGTTCCTGGATCCCCGTGTCGATGCTGTCGGTCTGGACACTCATGTAGGCCGTCGACCGGGAGGGGTCGGAGCCGTCCAGCAGGAGGAGGCCCTCGAAACGGTCGAACCTGCCGCGAATGTTGGAGATCATGGCGTGCCGGACGGAGAATCCGACCGTCGTGTGGGCCGGATCGATGGTGTAGGCACCGGTGACTGCCGCGTAAGTGCCGGATCCGGGAGAAGTGGTTCGCTCTCGTCCTGTGAGCATGGTGAATGGCTTTCTCTACGGTTACTGCGGTGACAAGGCGCGCGCGTCTGGGGCGGGAAGCCGCGTGGTCTCCCGCTGTGCGTTACTCGACGAGCTTTCCGTCGGTGGAGACGTCCTCCATGAGTGAGGTGATCTCCTTCGGGATGGAGGGGATGCTTTCGTGGGTGATTCCCGTGGTAGGGGACCACACGAGGTTGACGCGGAGGGCGGGATCCATGACGGGGTAGTCGCTGCGGTTGTGGCAGCCGCGGGTTTCCCGGCGTTCGAGCGCCGCTTCGAGGGTGGCGCGGGCCGCCAGGGCGGCCGATTTGAGGTCGAAGGCATGCGCGAGGTCCTGGAACCCGGCGATGTCGGGGTGGACGCCGACGTTCTCCATACGCTTCTCGATGGTGTCCAGTTCCGCCAAACCGGTGCGCAGGCCCTCTTCGTCGCGGACGACGCCCGCGTGTTCGGTCATGGTGTTGCGGATGGCGCGCTGCAGGGCGCGGACGTTCTCGGGTCCGTCGGCGGCGAGGAGTTCGTCGACCTCGCCACGGGCCTGAGCGATGGCTGCCGCGGAGCGGGGCTGGGCGGTGAGTGACTCGGAGTAGGTGGCAGCGGCCTGGCCGGTGATGCGGCCATAGACGAGAAGCTCGATGAGACTGTTGCCACCGAGACGGTTGGCGCCGTGCAGGCCGCTCGACGCCTCGCCGATGGCGTACAGGCCGCGGACGTCCGTGCTGTGGTCCTCGGGACGGACCCAGACACCGCCCATCGAGTAGTGCGCCGTGGGGGCGACCTCGATGGGCTCGCGCGTGATGTCGAGCATCTGGAGGTCCAGAAGCGTCTGGTAGACCCGGGGAAGTCGGTTCATGATCGTCTGCCGGGGTAGGTGGGAGACGTCGAGCCACACGCCGCCGTTGGGAGTGCCGCGTCCTTCCTTGATCTCGGTGTAGGAGGCGAGGGCCACGCGGTCGCGGGTGGACAGTTCCATGCGCTGTGGGTCGTAGCGGGTCATGAAGCGCTCGCCGAGGGCGTTGCGCAGGATGCCGCCCTCGCCGCGGGCGGCCTCGCTGACGAGGGTGCCCGCGGCGTTCTCCGGCTCGATGATTCCGGACGGGTGGAACTGGACCAACTCGGGGTCGCGCAGCCGGGCACCGGCCTCGACGGCCAGGCGGAAGGAGTCGCCGGTGTTTTCGTCACGGCGCGAAGAAGTGCGTCGCCAGATGCGGGTGTGGCCACCGGCCGCGAGGATCACGGCGTCGGCGTGGATGAGGTAACGCTGTCCGTTGGTGAGGTCGAAGCCGTAAGCACCGAAGACGGCACCGTCGTGCACGAGGAGGCGGGTGATGTAGACGCTGTCGAGCATGGGTATGTTCAGCTGGCTCGCGCGCCGGATAAGGGTGCGCTGGATCTCCAGGCCCGTGTAGTCGCCGGCGAAGGCGGTCCTGCGGAACTTGTGCGCGCCGAAGAAGCGCTGCGAGATACGGCCGTCCTCCTCCCTGGCGAAGGCCATGCCGTAGCGCTCCAGGTCGTCGATGCCCAGGGCGGCGCCCCGGGTGACGATCTCGGCGGTGCGGGGATCGCCGAGCAGGTAGCTCTCCTTGAGGGTGTCGGCGGCGTGCTGCTGCCAGCTGTCCTCGGGGTCCATCGTGGCCAGGGCCGCGTTGATCCCACCGGCAGCCAGGGATGTGTGGGTGTCCTCTTTGGGGCGTTTGCCGACGGCCATGACATCGACACCGGCCTCGGCCAGCTCGATCGACGCCCTGAGGCCGGCCCCGCCGGTACCGATCACCAGCACCATGGTGGAAAGACGTTGTTCGGTGATAGCCACGATTGCTCCCATCGCTCCGGGTGGTCACTGACTAGGACCGGGTCCGGCGGTGGTTTGTGACACCGTGAGCGCAGCCTCAGCGCTTGACACGCGGTTACTCATGCGTGTGAGGACGGTGAGCGCGCGTTGGGGAAGCAGGAGGCTGAGCGACGCCTCGTTGGTCATCGTCAGCAGGGCAGAGAGACGGCGTCCGGTGTCAGAAGAGCCTCCAGGGACGCGATGTCCCCGGTACGCGCCGCCGAGACGAAGGTGCTGAGAAGCTGCCGGTGCTCGACCGCGTCCACGGTCTCCTGGTGGTCTGCCGACAGGTGCTTGCGGGCCCGGCTCACGATTTTGCGCACGTTGACGACCGTGAACCCGAGCATCTCCGCGATGTCGGCGTAGGTGTAGTCGAATGCCTCACGCAGCACGTAGGCGGCCCGCTCGGTGGGATTGAGTTTGCCCAGCACGAGGAGCAGAGCCAGTTCGAGGGCCTCTGCCCGCTGCGCGCCCACCTCCGGGTCGTTGCTCGTGTCTATGGGCTCGGGTAGCCACGGACCGATGTAGGTCTCACGCCGCACACGGGCGGACTGGGCCACGTTGATGGCCAGCCGGGTCGTTGCCTTGGACAGGAACGCGACGGGACTCACCACCGCCGAACGGTCTGTCCTCTGCCAGCGCAGCCACACCTCCTGGACCACGTCCTCGGACTCCACCGCGCTTCCCAGCAAGCGGTACGCGATACCGAAAAGACGCGGACGGAGCTCCACGAAGACAGAAACGGCCTCGTCCATCGTGCTCGTAGTGGAGGGCCTGTCAAGATGCATGATCCTCTGTCTCCGTTCCTCTCAGGACCCGTGATGTCGATGGCGCACTCGTTGGTTCACCGTGTGACGGTCCGCCCGTAGGCGCCTGGACACGGTGCTTTGGTGCACGCACAGGGGTGGGCCGGCCGCCACAGTGTCCGGTGTCACCACAAGGCGGGCACCAGGTCGATCGCGTCTTCTCTTCGACCGTGCGCACCCTCATTCCGTTACAGGTCTGCCATGGTCGTTGCCTCCGGCGAGCATCACACTGTCATCTTCGACAGAGTGGTCACACTGTGGCGATACTCTGAGGCCCTGTTGCGAAAGTGCGGGTCGCGGCGCGAAGTCGTGATGAGCCAACCGGGACAAGTGTCTGAGCCGATCAGCCATGATCAGGGCTGGAAGCGTCGGCTGGGGGAGTTCGGTTGAGCAGGACTGTGCCAGTGATCTCCGGTGAAGCGGTGTTCTGGGCCTATGACGTGGCGCTCGGGGTTCTCTTTATCGAGGCGGCGCGCGTTGGTGCGGGGATGCCGGCGGATCTGTGGCCCTCGGGTTGGCCGGAGTTGGAGCAGGGGCTCCGCACCCAGGCCTTGGGGGGCAGCAGTTCCGCTGTCCTGCTTGACGACTTCGCTGTCGAGCAGCGGGAGGTACTCCTGAGTTGCATTCTGGAGGCGGCACGCCGGATCGAGCCCCGCGGCGGCGTGAGCCGGGAGAAAGTTTCGACCTGGCCCGATTTGGAGGAGAGTGCGACCAGATTCCTGCGCGGTGCAGAACACATCGCTGCTGCTCCGCTTGTTGAGCTGGCGCAGGCTCTGGTCGATCCGGCAGCCGGCACGCTCTCCCCAGCTCCAGCTGAGCGCTATTGGTACTACGGAACCCCAAAGGGCGGATCGTGCAGGGCGGACAGGGCTGCTGAGACGTTGCGTCATAGCCACTCGTTGATCGCTGCGACGGGCACGGTCGCTTCGTAGCGGACCGCCGGCTTGTCGTACCTCGTGGCTACGGACCTGTGACGGTTCAGCCGGTTGATCCCGCACTCCACCGCGTGACGCTCCTTGTACTCATCCTTGTCGAACTTCGGTGGACGCCCACCGCGGGAACTGAGTTGCCTGCGGTTGCGGACCTGGTCGGTCTTCTCTGGGACGGTGCATCGGATCCCGCGTCTGCGCAGGTGGGCGCGGTTCGCGCGGGAGCCGTAGGCCTCGTCAGCCCTTACCTTGTCCGGCCGGTGTACCTGGACCTGCAGATGCTCGACACCACCCGCGAACCGATCGAGATCGCGCCCGCCGCGCACTACTCGACGGGCGGGGCGGTGGATGCGCCCGGAGGACCACAGCACGGACGTCCGCGGCCTGTACGCCATCGGCGAGGCGTCGAGCGGCCTGCGCGGCGCCAACCGTCTCGGCGGCAACAGCCTCATCGAACTGCTTGTCCTCGGCCGCCTCACCGGCCGGGCGGCGCCGCCTATTCGGAGTCCCTGACCGCGCAGCCGTGGTC
Organism: Streptomyces sp. NPDC005483; assembly: GCF_040606035.1. Classification (NCBI taxonomy): domain Bacteria; kingdom Bacillati; phylum Actinomycetota; class Actinomycetes; order Kitasatosporales; family Streptomycetaceae; genus Streptomyces; species Streptomyces sp. NPDC005483. Next base: position 275,897 of record NZ_JBEXEA010000003.1, on the reverse strand, counting down.
GGCGTCGGCCATCGCGGAGGCCCGGGAGGAGATCGACGATCTCCTCGCCGCCGACGGGCCGGAGAACGTTCGTGCTCTGCAGCGCGCCATCCGCAACACCATGACCGAGCACGCGGGCGTCGTCCGCGATGGAGACGGCCTGCGTGAGGGACTGGCGGAACTCGCGGCGATCGAGAAGAGGATGCAGTATGTAGGCATCCGCCCGGAATCGCCGGCTATCAGGACCTCGCGCACGCTTTCGACCTCAAGTCCGCCGCGCTGGCGGCCCGGCCACCCTCGAAGCGGCACTGGAGCGCCGGGAGACGCGTGGCTGTCACAACCGCAGCGACTGTCCCGACATGGATCCTGCTCTGCAGGTCAACCTCGTGTGGTCCTCGACGACCGGCGTCACCCGCGAGAGCGTTCCGGCCGTCCCCGAAGAGATTTCCGCCCTGATGGAGGAAGTCTCGACCACGGGCAAACTCGTCGAATAAGAGGTGTCACAAACAGAACCGGTGGCCGGTCTCTACTGGTAGAGGCATCAGGGAAAATCGAAAGGAATTCCGTCATGAAGGTCGTAGTGATCGGTGGGACCGGGCTCATCGGCTCGAAGGTGGTTGCCGGGCTTGGCGAGCACGGGCACGAGGCGGTCGCGGCGTCCCCCAACACCGGCGTCAACACGCTGACGGGTGAGGGCCTTGCCGAGGTCCTGCAGGGTGCGTCGGTGGTGGTCGACGTGTCGAACTCGCCCTCGTTCGAAGACGAGGCCGTCATGGAGTTCTTCCGCACCTCGACGACCAATCTGCTGAAGGCGGAGACCCAGGCCGGCGTGGCGCATCACGTGGCGCTGTCGGTGGTCGGCACCGACCGGCTCCAGGGGAGCGGGTACTTCCGCGCCAAGCAGGTCCAGGAAGACCTGATCAAGGCGTCCGGCAACCCCTACTCCATCGTCCACGCCACCCAGTTCTTCGAGTTCGCGAAGGGACTCGCCGACGGTGTCACCGAGGGTGACACCGTGCACCTCCCCGACGCCAAGATCCAGCCCATCGTCTCCGACGACGTGGCCGTGGCCGTCGCCCGCACCGCGGTCGGCGCACCGGTGGGAGGAGTGGTGGAGGTCGCCGGTCCCGAGGCGTTCCAGCTGGAGGAGTTCATCCGCATGGGACTGACCGCCCAGAACGACCCCCGCAAGATCGTCACGGATCCGCAGGCGACGTACTGGGGCGCCCCGCTGCAGGAGAACACCCTCCTGCCCGGCCCGGACGCGCACATCGCGGAGACCCGATTCGCCGACTGGCTGTCACGGCAGAAGTAATTTCTCGAGTTGGCCCTCACCGAAAGGAGAGGGCCACCGATGTCCTTCGCCAACGGGCCGACTTCATTCCTCCGGGAGGGCGGCTCGCGCTGCTCGAACGCAAAGTCATGGAGCCACCCACGATGTCCCTGATCCATGAGGACCGCGTCGACCTCGCTGCCACATTCGAGTCGCTGACCGCCGAAGCCGCCGAGCTTCGTGACCGGGTCACGGAACTGCGCCAGGAACTCGCGGCCCTCGGCGAGCGCATGATCGTCATTTCAACCGCTCTGAACCGGCATACGCCTTGCCCCTGACCTCCTCGTCCGGGCCAAGAGGCGTTGCGGCAGGAGGCGACGGCGCGTGGGGTACGCGTCGTCCACGTCGAGCCTGGATCGGCCGCGAGAGGCTGAGCCCGAGGAAAATCGCCGACGAGGTCCGGTACGCCGTCACCCGGCCCGGGCACGTCTGCGTCGACGACACTCCGCCCGCCCGGAGGCCCGCTGACACCTGCCGCAGCGGTCACCGCCGACCGCCCGCATCACTCGACAGCACCCTCACCAGGTGCCCGAGGTCACCCGTCTGGGCCGCCGAGGGGAACGCCTGAACAAGACGCCGGCGCGCGACGCAGTCGACCTGCTGCCTGCGGCGGTCCCCGTTGAGACGCCACTGGGCGCGGGCAACCTGCTGCCTCGTGTCGACGACGCTGAGATGCAGGGAGGTGCCCGTGACCGGGTTGTTCGCGGAGGACTCCCGAAAACTTCTCGCCTCGGTCGTCACCGGCATGCTCGACCGGGGGGTGCGTGATCGCATCGTCGCTGAGACCCGCGGCAACCCATTCGCCCTGCTCGAACTGCCCCACGCGCTTGGACCTGACCGGCGACTTCGGGCGCACCGGGGCCTATGTCGAACCGGCTGGAGCAGGACTTCCTCCGCCGCGTCCAGGCGCTGCCAGCCGAGACGCAGCGCCTGCTGTTCCTCGCCGCTGCCGAGCGGGTCGGCGACGTGACGCTGCTCAGGCGTGCAGCCGAGCGGCTGGGAATCGCCGTGGACGCGGCCGCGGCGGACGCCGAGGCGGCGGGATTGATCACCCTCGGCGCCAGGGCGCGCTTCCGTCACCCGCTGGTGCGTTCGGCGGCCTATCGTGCGGCAGGCCCGGACGACCTGCGCGAGGTGCACAGGGCCCTGGCGGACGTGACCGACGTGGGCTTTCCGACGCAGCGCAGCCATACCTCCTGGACCACGTCCTCGGCCTCGACCGTGCTGCCGAGTATGCGGTAGTCAATCCCGAAGAGCTGCCCGCCTCCGTTGCTACGGTCCATCCGCTGCAGGGACCGCCACCGACGGGAACGTGTGACAGAAACGGACGATGCTTTTTCACGGGTCTGCAAAATCCCACTGTTCGAGACACTGAGATGACCTGCCTGACACTCGAACCACTGCATATGATGTCGACAAGGGTTGAGGAGGGGAGAACTCATGGTCTCCGCGAGCCGTATGGCACACAGCATCGAGGTCACCGCCGAGGGGCTCCAGGAGGAAATGGCCCGGCTGCATTTCCAGAAGCAGGCGCTGGAAAGGGAGTTGGTGGCGATCGTGGCACATCTCGGCTCCGTACAGCGGGCCCTCGGCGCTCTTGAGAGCGCGCTGGTCGCTCCGCGCGCCGCTGACCAGGTGGACGCGCACGGCCAGCAGTACGGCAAGCTCACCGAGCAGATCGTGGCGTACTTCGCCGAGGTCGGTGACGCGGAGGTGCGAGCCCGTGAGGTCGCGGCGGCGCTCGGCCGTGACGACGACAGCGGAAGCATCAACGCGGTCCGCAGCACACTCGATCGCCTCGTCGCCTCCTCCCGCATTGAGCGGGCCGGCCGGGGCCTGTATCGCACCGGGCGTTCCTAGCGCTCGGCGGTCACCGCGACGAGCCAAGGATCACTACGACGCAGGCGATGATCGTCAGGGTGATCAGCACCATTCCGGTGAGTGTTCCCCGCAGCCATTGCCGGATCCTGACGTGGTGCTGCGCCTCCATCGCGCCGACGCGTTCGGCGATGTGATCGGTCACCATGCGGGCTACCTGTTTCTGCTCGTCGACGTACCACTGCTCGATGTCCCGCTTCTGCTCGGGGGTGAGCCCCTCCACGCGCGCGGTGAATGCCGCCACGCGGCGGTACGTCGCTCCCCTGTGAGCCTCCCGGTACAAGAAGGCCTCGATGTCGGGCAGGCCGCGGGCGGCCTCTTCGCGTGCGGACACGGCGTACCCCCAATGAAAACGAGAACCCCACATGGTCATGGTGCGCTGCCTTCCTTCGCACGGCCGACGCTCGGGTCCTGCGGCTGCCCACCCGTGACGAAGGCGTCCCGCGGACGCTGGACGGAGGCGAGAGACACGAGATCCCGGCCTGTCAGGGCCGCGGTGAGCCAGACCGCCAGAACGCGGATCTTGCGTTCCCAGCTGGGCACCGCGAGCACGTGATAACCCCGGTGCATCAGCCACGCCGGGAATCCCCTGATGACGATGCCCCTGTACTGGAAGATGCCCCGCCCCAGCCCCAGCGTCGCCACCACGCCCAGGCTGCCGTGCCGGTAGTTCCGGACTCGCCGACCGCGCAGGTCGGCCACGAGGTTCCTGGCGAGACGTCTGCCCTGTCGCACGGCGTGCTGGGCGTTCGGCACCGTGCGCGCGCCCGGCACCGGCGAGGCCAGGTCGGGGATGGACGCGTCGTCGCCGGCGGCCCACACGTTCGGCACGGGCTCGGCGTCCGTGCCCACGCGTAGATCGGCGCGGGCCAGCAGCAGACCGCGCTCGTCGAGGGGCAGGTCCGTGTGGTTGTGCACGACCGGGTTCGCGGCGTTGCCGGCGGCCCAGACGATCAGCTCGGAGTCGTACTCCGCTCCGTCGGAGAGGACGACGTGGCCGTCCTCGGCGGACAGCAGTTGCGTGTTGAGATGGACATGTGCGCCGCGGCGTTCCAGGTGGCGTACCACCCAGGCACCCGGCCGGTCGCTCACCTCGGGCAGGATGCGGCCCCGGGCCTCGACCAGGTTGAAGGACAGGTCGTCGATGCTCAGTTCCGGATAGGACCTGAGCATCGCGGTCGCCAGTGACAGCAGTTCACCGAAGCCCTCGACGCCGGAGAACCCGCCTCCCACGAACGTGACGGTGAGCAGCTTTTGCCGCTCGGGGCCTGGCGGCAGCGACGCGGCCTGGTCGAACGCGGTCATCAGCCGGTCACGGATCGCCACGGCCTCCTCCACGTGCTTGAGGCCGATGGCCTGCTGCGCGAGTCCGGGAATGGGGAAGGTGCGGGTCACCGCGCCGGCGGTGACCACGAGGATGTCATACCGAAGCTCGTAGGCGTCGCCGCGCACCGGGCGGACGGTCACCGTACGGTCCGCGTTGCTGATCCCGGTCACGGTGCCAGAGATCAGCCGGGTGCCCCGCAGGTGCCGCCGCAGTGACACGACGGCGTGACGTGCCTCCACCGAACCGGCCGCCACCTCGGGCAGGAAGGGCTGATAGGTCATGTACGGGCGCGGGTCGACGACCGTGACCCGCGCCTCGCTCGAACGCAGCTTCTTCTGCAGACCCCAGGCGGTGTAGAAGCCCGCGTATCCGCCGCCGACAATCAGAATCTCTCGCATGACTTCCTCTGCTTCTTGTCCGTCACCATGTAGACCGCTCAGGCCGGGCCGGTGTGACATGCGACGACGGCTCAGGCCGTGGCGGTGTGTACCTGCTCGGCGTTCTCGCCTGTGTCCGTTTCACCCGCGGCCTCGGCGTTCACCGCTTTGTGGATCTCGACGGCGAGCCGGTGGACGAGTTCCGTGAGCGGCGTGTTGTGCCGCCATGTGGATGTGGACGAACCACATCGATCCGGTGAACCGGGTGATCCAGTCGGCGATCCGCAACTGGACGTCCTCGGCGCGCTCCTGCCGCACCTCGAGATGGGCGGGGTGCCTGTGCGCCGGGGACGCTCGTCCCTGTACGGCGTCGGTCCGTCCGGCTCGGATGGCCCTTATCGAAGTGACTCACCGGGGCCGCTCAGGAGCTGGTGGACGGCTCCGTCCATGTCCAGGTGGCACTCCTCGGTACCGGGGGGCACCACCGCGAGGGTTCGCTGTAGAAAGCTCCCGAGGGCTCGCGCCGAGGCGGTCACCACGACCGCCTCCTGCTTCGGACACGGGCACAGTGCGATGTGTACACGGTCCGCCCCCGGGTCCCGGCAGGGCCAGACCTGGACGTCACCGACGCCGGTGAGCTTCACCAGCCCGTCCAGGAGGAGATCGCGACCGATCACCCAGCACACGGTCGTGTCTGCGCACATGTGGAACGTCAGGGACACCGCGTAGGGATCGGCTCTGTCGTAGGACAGATCAAGCATCACCGGCCGGTCAACTCCTTCGGCGACGACCAGACGGACAAGCATCCGGCACACCACCGGCGTACAACTGTCGGGTTCTCTCATCACATCACCGCTCGGTAGATCTTGGGATCACGGGAGATTCGGAGGGCACACGGTGTGATGCGTCCAGCGCCGCTCATGTGATTCAGGGACATCACGATTCTGCGAGGCCCTCGTGTGCTCGCACCATCAGTCAAATGACCCGCAAGTCGCTTCGCAGTCACGTGACTGATGTTTGTCCTCGCCGACCGGTGCACGGTGAGCCCAAGCCTTCCCGCCCCACAGCGGGAGGGACGGCGCAAACGTACGGAGTCCCCATGTCACTCGGCTCGCGCGTCGAACGGTTGCCCAAGACCCCTGCCGCGGACGCCAGTCAGTCCTCTGAGGTGGTGGGGCGTGCGCGGCAACTCAGGGAGATCACGGCGCTGATCGGGCAGGGCTCGGCCGCGGGCCCTGCCCTGCTGCTCTCCGGGGAGCCGGGCGTGGGCAAGAGCGCCCTGCTCGGGGAGGTCGCCAAGGTCATGTCCGGGTCGGGTGCCCGGGTGCTGTCGGCCGTCGGCGTCCGGTTCGAGTCTGAGCTCGCCTACTCCGGCCTTCACCAGTTGCTGTTGCCGCTGAACGACCGGATCGAGCGCTTGGAGGACACCCACCGGAGGGTTCTGCGCAGTGCGTTGGGCTACGGGGGCGATCCGGTACCCGACAGTCTTCACGTCTCCCACTCGGTGATCTTCCTGCTGCGCCGAGTGGCAACCGAACGCCCTGTGTTCATCGTCGTGGACGACCTCGGCTGTTTCGACCGGGCCAGTTCGGAGGTGCTGGGCTTCGTCGCCCGTCGGTCGGCGGGCAGCCGTATCGGATTCCTCGCCGCCTGCAGATCGGGAGACGAGACCTTCTTCGACCGAGCCGGGCTCACCGAGTACGAGCTGCCGCCGCTGGATCGCGACGCGGCCGTGGAACTGCTCGGAGTCCGCTTTCCGGGGCTGGCCGGACCGGCGCGGGACCGCGTCCTGGCGCAGGCGCAGGGCAACCCGCTGGCGCTCGTGGAGCTGCCCGCCGCGCTGAGCGGCCCGCAATGCGGCGCGCCGGCCGATCTGCACGACGTACTGCCCCTCTCCTCACGTCTTCGGATCCGCCTCGCTTCGCGCGTGGCCCGCCTTCCGGCCGAGTCGCGCCGACTTCTTCTGCTGCTCGCCCTCGACGACACCGGAGATCCGGGAGTCCTCCGTGCCGGATCGGACGACCCGAAGGCTCTTACGGCGCTGTCAGGGGTGGAGTCGGACCGTCTGATCGCCTTCGACGACACGAACCGACGGTTCGTCTTCCGGCATCCGCTGACGAGGGCCGCGGTCGTCGAGACCAGCACCCTGACCGAGCGATGCCAGGCCCACAAGACCCTGGCCGAGATCCGCGCGGAGACGCCTGAGCGGCGGGCCTGGCACCTGGGACGGGCAACGCTCGTTCCCGACGAGCGTGTCGCCGCCCTGCTGGAGGAGGCCGGGCATCGTGCCGCCACGCGAGGTGACGCTGCAGAGGCGGTCGCCACGTTCACCAGGGCCGCCGAGCTGAGCCCCCGTGCCGTGGACCGAGGACGCCGACTGACCCGGGCCGCGTACCTCGGTGCCGACGCAACCGGTGAGTTGCGCGCGGCGTCGGAACTCCTCGACCGCGGCCGGCGCGCGGACCCGGGGCTCACCGGGTCTCCGCTGAGCGCCGCCACGGCGGCTCTCCTCCTGCTCAACGGTGGTGACGGCGACATCGACATGGCCCACCGTCTCCTGGTGGAGGCCATCGAGACCGGCAGCCATGGATACGACGCCGAGGACGACCTTCTCATCGAGGCACTGCGCATCCTGCAGCTGGTGTGCTGGGCCGGTGGTCGCGATGCCCTGTGGGAACCCTTCCACGCGGCCCTCGACCGTCTGAAGCCGACTGCAGGGCCTGCGCTCTCCGTCTGCGGCAGGACGTGGAGGGAACCTGCCGGCACCGGCTCGGTCGGCCGTCACGGCATGGCCCCCGTCCGCCTCGACCGGCTCACGGAACTGCGGGGCGTCTCTTGGGAAGCGGTCCGTCGGGGACGCCGGGGCGGCCACGTGCGCCGGTACATCGACGCGCTCATGCACCTGTGCCTGCAGGATTTCCCGGCCGGCCGGTGGGAGGAGGCCGAAACGCTGTCCGCCGAGGGCCTGAGGCTCTGCGAGGAGCGCCAATACCCGTTCTTCTCCTGGTATTTCGAGTACCACCAGGCCCTGCTCGCCGCCGTCCACGGGCATTTCGAAGAGAGCAGGAGTACGGCCGACCGAATCACGCAGTGGGCCGTGCCTCGTGGAGTTCTGGCGGCGGCGGCCTTCGCCGACCATGCGCGAGTCCTGGCCGAACTCGGTGCCGGCGACTACGAATGCGCGTACCGGCACGCCGTGGCGATCAGCCCTGGGGGCCGACTCGCGCCCCACGCTCCGTACGCGCTGTGGGTCTGCATGGACCTGGTGGAAGCGGCGGTGCACACCCGGCGCACCGCTGAGGCGGAGGCACACGTGCGTGCGATGCGGGAAGCCGGTATCGCGGCTCTCTCCCCGCGGCTGGCGCTGTTGGTGGCGGGCTCGGTTGCGCTGGCGGCACCCGATGACGGCGCGGTCGGGTGCTTCGAGCAGGCGCTGGACGTCCCGGGAGCGCAGGACTGGCCCTTCGATCTGGCGCGGATCCGGCTGGCCTACGGGGAGCGTCTGAGGCGCATGCGCTTCGTCACGGAGGCCCGAGCCCAGCTGGACTCGGCGGCCGAGGTGTTCGAGCACCTGGGCGCCCGGCCGTGGGCCGACCGGGCGACGGGCGAACTCCGCGCCACCCGCCGGTCCCGCACCGGAGCGAAGCACGGTTCCGTGTCCCTCACCGCGCAGGAGCAGGAGATCGCCGTACTCGCCGCTTCCGGGTTGACCAACAAGCAGATCGGCGAACGTCTCCACCTCTCGCCCCGAACCGTTGGGTCGCACCTCTACCGCTTGTTCCCGAAACTTGGAATCGCCTCACGTGCGGCGCTGAGGGACGCGCTCGCGTCCCTTGCAGGAAGCAACGCCTTCTAGGCCTGCGAAGAGGTGGCAGACCGCTCCGCCCGGGACTGCTGAGGCGGGAGCGCGGCCAGGGCCTCACCGAGGGTGACACGCGAGGTGATGCCGAGCTTCCGGAAGATCCGGTGCAGGTGGGCCGCCACGGTTCGGTGGGAGAAGAAGAGACGTTCGCCGATCTGTTTGTTGCTCAGCCCGGTCGCGGCGAGTGCGGCGATCTGGTGTTCCTGCTCCGTGAGCGGCTCGGCCCCCAGGTGCTGATGGGCCCCCCAGGTGGCGGTACGACCGGTGGCCCGCAGCTCTTCGGCCGCCCGCGCGACCCAGGGGGCGGCCCCGAGACGGCGGAAGGTCTGGAGGGCGGCGGCGAGGTGCGTCCGGGCGTCCTGGGCGGCCCGTGCGCTACGCAGGTGCTGCCCGTAGGCCAGGCGGACGCGGGCGAGGTCGAAGGGCCAGCGCTCGGCACCGGGAACGGCGAGCGCTTCCTCGAAGGCGTCGGGCGCCCGGTCCTCGGGGGCGGCGAGCGCGGCCGAACCGGCGGTGACCAGTGCCAGGCGGCCGGAGATTCCGGGCAGGCCCGTCTCCCGCATCGCGGCGACATGGGCGAGTGCCTCGGCTCGGCGTCCGCTGCGCACCGCGGCTTCCACGAGGTCCATGGCAACCCACAGAGCCAGCGGGGCATGCGGGGCCAGCACGCCTGAAGGGCTGATCGCCGAGGCGTCGAGGAAGGCGTCCTCGTGGTCACCACGACCCAGGGCGGCCAGTGCCGTCATGTGCCGTGCGAAGTGCTCGACGGTCCACGCACCGCGGGGTACCGCCCACTCCGTGATCCTCTGTGCCAGCCCCCGCACCGTGCCGTCGTCGCCCCGCGCCGCGGCCAGCAGGCCCTGGGCCCGGTGGAACTGCTGGGCCAGCATCTGATAGCCGTGGGCCTCGCTCAGCGCCAGCCCCTCCGCGGCGAGACGGCCGCACTCGTCCCACCGACCCGTCGTGAAGTCGTCCAGGCACAGCACCACCAGCGCGATGAGCGCCGACGTGACCGCGCCGCCTTCGCGCCCGTTCTCGACGACGGGCCAGAGCGCCGCACGGCACCCTGTCGCCCGGTCCACGAACAGTGCCGCCATCGCGATCCGTTCGATCCGGCTCGGGTCGGTCTGCCGGTGCAGGTCGTGGATGACCGCATCGAGAAGGCCGAGGCCTGTCGGGGAGGAGCGTGCCGGGTCGGCGTAGACGTCGCCGAGCAGTTCCTGAAGGGGAGGCATCGGCACGGTCAGCTGCGACATGGCGGCCTGGTACGCGTTCCAGAGCTCGGGTCTGCCCGCGCACAGACACACCCTGCGCAGGGTGCACAGCGCCTCGAAGAGCGCCTCGTCGTCGCCGTCGGACCTGCCGTCGCGGGTCATGATCGCGCCGACCAGCAGCCGGTGCGCGGTGTTGACATCACCGTCGCGGTTGAGCAGCACCTGGGCGGCCGCGGCCGCCGCCCGCAACGATCCCCGGAGTTCCGGGTCGGCACGTCGGGCCTCCACGAGCAGTTCGGCCGCGGTACGCAGCTCTCCGGCCACGTCCGCGCCCACGAAGGCGGCTTCGGCCAGCCGTCTGGCGCGGTTCGCGGGGCCGGGAGTGAGGTCGGCGGACCGCACCAGCGCGTTGAAGGCGCCGACGGCGTCCCCGCGCCGGCGGACCCGGTGTGCGGTGTCCTCCAGGAGCGCGGCGACCTGCTCGTCAGGATCGGGTGTGGCCTCGGCCAGGTGCCAGGCCCGGCGATCGGGCTTACTGGTGAGCGCTTCGGCCAGAGCCAGGTGGGCGTCCAGGCGCTGACCGCTGGTCGAGCCCGACACGACGGTCGCGCGGATCAGCGGATGGTGGAAGGACAGCCGCCCCAGACCTCGGTGTTCGATCCGCAGCAACTGCGCCCGCTCCGCGGGAGCGAGAAGGGCCAGTACGTCCTCGCCGGGGGCGGCGGCCCGCAGGACCGACAGGTCCCCGCCGCCCTCCAGCGCGGCCAGGAGCAGCAGGCGGCGGGTGGGGGCCGGCATCTCCGCGACCCGGGAGCCATACAGGTCCCGCAGCCGACGGCTGAGCGGGAGTACCTCGGACAGCAGCACTCCCGCGCTGCCTCGCGAGTCGTCGAGCGCGGCCGGCAGCTCCAGCAGTGCCAGTGGGTTGCCCCGCGCCTGCGCGAGGACCCGACGCAGCTCCCGCCCGGTGAGCAGCGGGAAGTGGGTGCCGACCAGGGCGGCTGCCGCCCTGTCGTCCAGTGGGGACACAGTGTGTTCGGGAAGCCCCGCGCGTTCGAAGAAACTCTCGAACCCCGGCCGCGAGGCCGCGAGAAGGCCCACTCGGCTCCCGGTCAGCCGCCGGGCGACGAACGCGAGCGCCGCGGCGCTCGCCCGGTCGATCCATTGCAGGTCGTCGATGACCAGCAGAACGGGACGGCTGCTCGCTGCCCGGCGGAGCAGTGCCAGTACGGCCCCGTAGAGGACCAGCCGATTCACCGGGGCGCCGTCACTCGCGCCCAGCGCCACGGTCAGGGCTTCCCGGTGCACCGGGTCGAGCCCGTCGCACTCGTGCAGCAGGGGTTCGAGTACGTGGTTCAGTCCGGCGAAGCTCAGATCCGCGAGGAACTCGACCCCGTCGGAACGCAGGACCAGGGCACCGGCCGCCGTCGCCGCCGTTGCCGCGGCATCAAGAAGCACGGACTTGCCGACACCCGGTTCCCCGGACAGCACCAGCACCCCACCGCGCTCGAGCACCTGGTCGACGTACGACCGAAGCAGCTCCAGTTCCCGGTCGCGTCCTACCAGCCCCTCGGTCGTGCTGCGCGGCGCCGATCCATGACCAGCCACAGCGTCCCCCTTCGAGATCTGACGTGGCGGACTCTCGTCCCCCGGGGCGTGGTCAGTCCTGGGAAGGCCGCGGGGCTCGCAGGTGGGCCCGTTTCGACAGCTCTTCCTCTTCGACCAGGGTGAGCATCGGCTGGCCGGGCGCGCACAGCATGATGACGACGTACTTGGCCGGCGTATCCGCCAGGGCGTTGCCGTTCTGGTAGTGGATCACGTCACCGCCCGGCTCCCAGAAAGTCTCACCGGCCTTGATCACCCGCTCGGGCTCGCCCTCGAGTTCCCACCGGACGGCGCCTTCGGTGACGTAGCCGAAGCACGGCCCCGAGTGTCGGTGCGGCGGCGTCCCGGGGTGTCCCGGAGGCCACTCGACCACCACGGTCATCGCCGAAGCACCCTCCGGCACGAAGGGCGGCTTGACGTCTGCCAGCATCCTGGGCCCGGTCCCGTCCTGGCTCCCGTGCTCGTCGAGTCCGCTCATGGATGTCTTGTCCAACACCGTGTCATACCTCCGCTAGATCCGACTTGGTTCGCTTAGAAGACAACGCAGGGCACCGATATGTGACACAGCGAGCGACTACGGCTGGACACAGTCGAATGACTCATGCAACTCGCCACCCGAGCACGGAAGCTGAGCTGGTAGACGAACCGGCGGCGAACCGCCGCCTCCAGGGTGCCGAACCCGCCATGCCCGTTGTTCCGGCTGGTGACGAGCCGACCCCCCTCCTTCACACGACATCACAACGTCAGGAGCCACAGCATGTCTCACGGACCCGTCAGCCGGTCAGGCGGACACAAGCGTCGGTACGCGCACCGTCGGTTCGACGGCGTGGGCGGTGCCGCATGAACGACCACAACGGCGGTCTGACCGTCGGCGTAGATCTCGGCGGCACGAAGATCGCCGCCGGGACGGTCGACCCCGGCGGGGAGGTCGTCTCCCGGGTGCGCGTCCCCACCCCGCACGACCCGGACCGGATCGCGGGGGCGATCGCCGAGGCGGTCCAGCGGGTCCGCAAGGGCTGGGACGACGTCCGAGCGGTCGGTGTCGGAGCAGCCGGATACGTGGACGCGGACCGCTCGACGGTGCGCTTCGCACCCAACCTGGGCTGGCACGGCAAGGAGATCCGGGACATCGTCCAGGAGGCCACCGGGCTTCCGGTCGTCGTCGAGAACGACGCGAACGCCGCCGCTTGGGGCGAGTTCATCCATGGAGCCGGTGCCGGGCATGACGACATGTTGATGGTCATGGCGGGCACCGGCCTGGGCGGCGGCATCATCAGCAGGGGCCGCCTCTTCCGCGGCCGCTTCGGCATGGCCGGCGAGATCGGCCACTACCGGGCGGTCCCCGACGGGCTCCCCTGTCCCTGCGGCCAGCACGGCTGCATGGAGCAGTACGCCAGCGGGGCGGCCCACACCCGCCGCGCCCGCGAGATGGCGGCCGCCGATCCGGCACGGGCCGCGGTGGTGCTCGCGCTGGGCGACGGCACCCCCGACGGCCTCGATGGGCACCATGTGACCGAGGCTGCCCTCAGTGGCGACCCCTTCTCTCTCGAGGTGTTCGCGCAGTCGGGCCGCTGGTTGGGCCAGGCCCTCGCCGACCTCGCCTCCATCCTCGACCCGTCCGTCCTCGTCATCGGCGGCGGCCTCGGCGACACCGGCGAGCTGATCAGGCGTCCGGCCGAGATGTCCTACCGTCGAGCCCTCGGCGGCGGCGAGCACCGCGTCTACGCCGAGGTCCGCACCGCCACCGTGGGATCGGACGCCGGCCTCATCGGCGCGGCGAACCTCGCCCGCCTGCACGAACTGCTCTCAGCCCCGACGGCCGGCGTCTGAGCGGCGGCATGCTCGCCGCCCGGCACGACGACCGGTGCCCGGTCGTCAGCGCGGTCGTCCATCCGATCCACGTCCCCTACAACTGGTACGCCCGCCTGGCCGGGAGCTCCCGCCTGCGCCGGTGCGTACCCGGTCCTGTGAAGGAGTCCTTGTCCATGACCGCGAACGCCTCTTCAGCGGGGCGGGCCCACCCAGGGGCCGCGCTCCGCCCGACCAACCTCCGGCGCGTCACCCATATCTCGGCGGCCGCGTCGATCGGCGGGTTCCTGTTCGGCTACGACAGTGCCGTCATCAACGGCGCCGTCACCGGAATCCAGCACCGATTCGATGTCACCTCCAGCGAGACGGGCACCATCGTCGCCTCCGCTCTTCTCGGTTCCGCCTTCGGAGCGGCCGTCGCCGGCCGTCTCGCCGACCGCATCGGCCGTCGGCGCGTGATGCACTTGGCTGCGGTTCTCTTCGCGATCAGCGCGCTCGGCTCGTCCATGCCCTTCTCCGTCTGGGACCTGGGCGCCTGGCGCGTCGTCGGCGGTATGGCGATCGGCCTCGCCTCGCTGATCGGGCCCACCTACATCGCCGAGGTCGCGCCGCCCGAGCACCGCGGGCGGCTGGCCTCGTTCCAGCAGGCGGCCATCGTGCTCGGCATCACCGCCTCCCAGCTCGTCAACTGGGGCATCGCCCAGGGGGCCGACGGCAAGAGCGAGAACCCGCTGGGCGCCCTGGATGCCTGGCAGTGGATGCTGATGGCCGCGGTCGTACCGGCGCTCACCTACCTGTTCCTCACCTTGCGCATCCCGGAGTCGCCGCACTTCCTCGTCGCCACGGGGCGCGAGGTCCAGGCCCTCGCCGTGCTGCGCGACCTGCAGGGCACGTACGCGGGCTCCGAGGAGCGGATCGCCGAGATCCAGCATGCTCTCAAGACCGATCACAAGCCGCGGGTACGCGATCTGCTCGACGGCCGCTTCGGACTGCTGCCGATCGTGTGGGTCGGCATTGGGCTGGCCGTCTTCCAGCAGCTCGTCGGCATCAACGTCATCTTCTACTACTCGTCGCTGCTGTGGCAGTCGGTGGGCATCGACCAGGCCAACTCCCTTCTGATCAGCCTGTCCACGTCGATCATCAACATCATCGGCACCGTCGTCGCGATGCTGCTGATCGACCGGGTCGGACGGAAACCGCTCGCGCTGACCGGTTCGGCCGGCATGGCCGTGTCGCTGGCCTTCGCCTCCTGGGCCTTCTCGTACAAGACAGGCAGCGGCGGCAGTCTGTCCATCCCGGACACCCAGGGCACCGTGGCGCTGGTCGCCGCCCACTCCTTCGTGTTCTTTTTCGCGGTCTCATGGGGTGTGGTGCTCTGGGTGATGGTCGGCGAGATGTTCCCGCTGAGGATCCGCGCCGCCGCGATGTCGGTGGCGACCGCCGCGAACTGGATCGCCAACTGGGCCGTCACCGAGAGCTTCCCCCGCATGTCGGACTGGAACCTGTCGTCCACCTACGCGATCTACGCGGCCTTCGCCGTGCTCTCGTTCGTCTTCGTCGCCGTCAGGGTGCGCGAGACCAACGGCAAGAAGCTGGAGGAGATGGGATGACAGCGTCTCGTACCCCCGTGATGAACAGCGGTGTCCTGCCCGTCCGCCCGGCGGCGGTCCGGTGGCCGGCCGCGGCCTGCCGAGGTGCCGACATCGAGACCTTCTTCCCGTCTCCGGGCGACCTGGCGACCGTCCGACGGGCGCTGATGATCTGCGATCGGTGCCCGGTGCGGATTCCGTGCCGCAGGTATGCGCTCGACCACCGGGAGCGGCACGGGATCTGGGGAGGTCTGACCGAGGAGACGCGGGAGACGCTCATCCGCATCGGGCCGCCGCCGGCCGTGCCCTCTCTGCCACAGGAACCCGTCGCCGAACCCATCGTGGAACGGGGGTTCGCCCTGCTGGAGTCGTCGCGGGGCGCGCGGTGAGCGCGGAACCGGCCGGGCCCACCGGCTGGGCCGGTTCTGTCGCGTGACCGTCTTCGGATCCGGGCCTCGGCGCCGCGGCGCAGACGAGACTCGAGTCGTTCTACCGATGGTGCGATCGCGCCGAGGGTGTAGGGGGCCACGGTTAGGATGTGGTGCGACGTGACTCCCTGCACTGAGGAAGCCGCACATGTTCAGCACAGCAGCCGGGGCCCTCCAGAGGCCGAACCGAGCCTCCGCGCGATGATCGGCCGGGACGAGGAGCTGCGAATCCTGCGCGGGCTGCTGGCGGACGCGGCGGACGGACGCGGCAGTGCGCTGTTGATCCACGGCACCGCCGGTGTCGGTAAGTCGGCTCTGCTGCGCTCGGTCGGTGCCGAGGGCACCGAGGGCGGTTTCAAGGTGCTGAGCGCAGCCGGTGTGGAAACCGAGCTGTGGCTGCCGTTCGCGGCTCTGCAACTGCTGCTGCAACCGGTAGCCGACGGCATCGGGAAGCTGCCGTCTCCGCACCGCAGCGCGCTGGTCGACGCCTTCAGCGCCACCCAGATCGAGCCCCATATCTTTCGGGTCGCGCTCGCCGTGCTCGAACTGCTCACCGACGAGGCCGACCGGCAACCGCTCCTGCTGCTCGTCGACGACCTGCAGTGGATTGATTCGCCGAGCCGGGACGTTCTCAGATTCGTGGTCCGGCGCACCCGCGATCTTCCCGTACTGATCGTGGCGGCGTCCCGGGTTCATTCTCCCGACTCCTACGCCCCGAGCGCGCAGCCGGACCTCCATCTGCAACCGCTCGGCCGGTCCGCCGCCGCCGAACTGCTCGACGCGGGTGCACCGGACCTGTCGGCGCCGCTGCGGGCCCTCATCCTGGAGCGCGCCGCGGGCAACCCGCTGGCCCTGGTCGAGCTGCCCAAGACGGTGCAGGACATCACACCGCAGCTGGACGATCTGCCGCTGACCCAGCGGCTGGAGGACGCGTTCGCCGCGCGTACGGACTCGGCGAGCCCGGAGTGCCGAACGCTCCTGTTGGCCCTGGCCACCGAGCCCAGCGCACCACTGAACCGGCTGCTGGACGTGTCGAGTCGTCTGACGGGAACGACGGTTTCCGTGGACGCGGTGCAGGAGGCGGTCGACGCGGGCCTGGTCGAGCTGGTCGGCCGTAGCCTCGGGTTCCGGCATCCGCTGATGCGCTCGGCGATCTACACCCGCGCCACGGTCGCCGACCGGCTGGCCACCCACCGCGCCATCGCCGTGGCCATGGCCGACACCCCCGAGCGCCGGCTCCTCCACCTGGCGGCCGCGACGCTGGGCCCGGACGAGGAACTCGCCGCCCAGCTGGAACGTTTCGCCGAGACCGCGCTGGCCCGGGGCAAGGTGGCCTCCGCCGTGCCGGCCCTGCGCCAGGCGGCCGAGCTCGTCCAGGACCCGCGCCGCAGGACCGAAATCCTGGTCCGGGCGGTCGAGTCGGCCAGCGAGATCAATGACCGGGTTCACACCCAGCTGTTGCTGGACCGGGCCGACATGAGCGAACTCGGCCCGCTGGAGCGGGCCCGCCTCATGGTCGTGTCCGACAAGGCGGCGTTCGAACCCGACGAGCCGCAGCGCCGGATCGAGGACATGGTGACCACGGCGGCCGGCGCGTTCGACGCAGGCGGCGTGCATGTCGCCGAGAACCTGCTGTGGCGGGCGGCCGCCCGGTGCTTCTTCCAGGACGGCGACGCACGGGTGCGCACGCTGGCCGCAGCCGAGCTGGACCGATGGAACCCTGATCCGGACGCTCCCGTGGTGCTGACGGTACGGGCGTACACGGAGCCGTACCGGTACGGCGCCGAGGTGATCGCACGGCTCGGCAGCCTGCGGCCGGACCGCCTGGACGGCCGGATCATGCATTTCCTCGGCAGCGGCGCGATGGTCCTGGGCGACGCCACCCTCGCCGCCCGGTACCTGTCACTGGCGGCCGCGGCGTGGCGGTCGCAGGGCAGGCTCGGGCTGCTCGCCCGGTCACTTGCGGGCAGTTGGCCGCGGGTGTACCTCGGTCAGCTCGATCGGGCCCGCGAGGAGTCCGTCGAGGGACTCGCGCTGGCCGAGGAGACCGGGGAGTGGATCGTCTGGCTGGGGGTGAAGGCGACAGGGAGTCTGGTGGCGGCGCTGCGCGGGGAGACCGAGGCCGCGGAGCGGATGCTCGGCGAGCTGCGCGCCCACCGGCTGTTCCCCGGCATGCCTTTCGCCGCCGTCATGGCGCAGCAGGTAGAGGGCCTGCTCGCGCTCTTCGACGGCCGCGCGGCCGAGGCGTACGACGCACTCGCGCGCGCGTTCGATCCGACGGATCCGCATTACCACTCGGTCAGCCGCTGGCTGCTCGCACCGGACCTGGCGGACGCCGCAGTGGCCGCGGGCACCGTGCAGCGGGCCCGGGAACTACTGGAAGGACTCCCCGAGCTGGCCGCCCGACTGCCCTCGGAAATGATGGTGGTGGCCCACGTCTACACCGAGGCGGTGCTGGCGCCGGACGACGCGGCGGAGGAGCTCTACACCGCGGCGCTGGCCGCGTTGCCCGCCGGCTGGGCCCTGGCGCGGGCCCGGCTGCACCTGCACCAGGGCCGCCGGCTGCGTCGGCAACGGCACAACGTCGAAGCCCGGAACCCGCTGCGCAGCGCCCGCGACGATTTCGACCGGGTCGGCGCGCGGCCCTGGGCCGAGATGGCTCGCGAGCAGTTGCGTGCCGCCGGCGAGTCGAGCGGCCGGCGGCAGGCGAACACCAGCGACCGGCTGTCGGCCCAGGAGATGCAGATCGCCGTGCTCGCGTCGCGGGGACTGAGCAACCGGGAGATCGGCCAGCGCCTGTTCATCTCGCACCGCACCGTCGGAGCCCACCTGTACCGCATCTATCCCCGCCTCGGCATCACCAGCCGGGGCAAGCTCGCTGCCGCGCTCGCCGCGCTCCAGGACGGAGACCCGGCGAGCGACTGGTCAGGCGCCGACGCCGTTGACAACACGTAGTCACCCGCCTGCTCGACTCTTGGCCGCCCGGGCGGGGAGAGACGCCGCTGCCTGAAATCGACGAGGACCGGCGGGCGTCCCGTTTCGCCCCCGCGTTGCGCGCTCGAAGTCCGTGGGGAACCGCCCTGACCAGCCCCGTCACAGGGCGGGCGAGCCTGCTCAATCGTTCTGCGGGCCCGCAGGCGAGCCGGCTCGTCACGGTCGACCACGGTCACGGCGATCAGCAGACGGATTACCATACTCAGCGAACATTTCGGACAAGGGAGCTGCCATGGCGAGCCGCGGTGCACGGGCCGGGCTTCTCGGCAGGGAGAGCGAATGCAAGGCCCTCGACGAGCTCGTGGCAGGTGCCAGAGCCGGGCGCAGCGGTGTCCTGGTCCTGCGCGGTGAGCCCGGGATCGGCAAGACCGAGCTGCTGAGACATCTCCTCGGTCGTGCCACCGGATGTCGCACCATCAGAGCGGCCGGCGTCCAGTCGGAGATGGAACTCTCCTACGCCGGCCTGCACCAGCTCTGCGCTCCTCTGCTCAGCGGGCTCGACCAGCTGCCCGAGCCTCAGCGTGATGCGCTCGGCACGGCTTTCGGTCTGCGCGCCGGCGCCGCGCCCGACCGGTTCCTCGTGGGTCTGGCCACCCTGAGTCTCATCGCGGACGCCGGCGGTGGCCAGCCGCTGGTCTGCGTTGTCGACGACGCGCAGTGGCTGGACATGGCGTCCGCGCTGACCTTGGAGTTCGTGGGCCGCCGACTGCTCGCAGAATCGGTTGTGCTCGTCTTCGCCGTCCGTGAACCCAGTGCCGGCCATACGTTCGGCAGTCTTCCCGAGCTGTTCCTCACGGGACTGATCGAGCGTGACTCCCGGACACTGCTCGACTCGGTCGTCACCGGTCCGCTGGATGAACGGGTGCGCGACCGCATAGTCGCCGAGTCACGCGGCAACCCGCTGGCCCTGCTCGAGCTGCCGGTCGGGTTGACCACGGCGGAGATGGCCGCAGGGTTCGGGCGTCCGGATGCATCGCCGTTGTCGAGCCAGATCGAGCAGGGGTTCCTCCGCCGCGTTCAGGCGCTTCCGTCCGAGACCCGACGCCTGCTGTTCATCGCCGCCGCGGAACCGCTGGGCGACGTGACACTGCTGAGGCGCGCGGCCGGCCGCCTCGGAGTCGACGCCGACATCGCCGTGTCGCACGAAGGCGTGGCAGACCTGATCACACTCGGCACCCGGGTGCGGTTCCGGCACCCGCTGGTGCGCTCGGCGGCCTATCGAGCGGCGGGCCCGAGCGAACGTCGAGAGGTGCACAGGGCGCTGGCCGACGTCACCGATGCCCGGCTCGACCCCGACCGCCGGGCCTGGCACCTGGCCGACGCGGCCTCGGGGCCCGACGAGACAGTGGCCGCCGCACTGGAGCGCTCCGCGGGCCGGGCCCACGCACGCGGCGGCATCGCCGCGGCCGCCGCCTTCCTCCAGCGTGCGACCGCGCTGACACAGGATCCCGCGCGACGCGCACAGCGCGCGCTGGACGCGGCACAGGCGAAACTCCACGCCGGGGCGTTCGAGCCGGCCGCCACCCTCCTCGCCACGGCGGCGGCCGGACCCCTCGACGAACTGGGCCGAGCGCGGATCGAGGTGCTGCGCGCCGGGATCGCGTTCGCCCAGAACCGCGGCGGCGAGGCCCCGCAACTGCTGCTCGCCGCCGCTCGCCGGTTCGGCCGGCTCGAAGATGTCGCACTCGCTCGTGAGACCTACCTGGACGCCATGGCGGCGGCGATATTCGCCGGCCGCCTGGCGCGCGGCCCAGGGCTGCTGGAGGTGGCCGAGGCCGCCCGTGAGGCCCCGCCGGCCCGCCAGCCACAGGTGTCCGACCTGGTGCTGGACGCCCTCGCCGTGCGAGTCGCCGACGGTTCCCCGGCCTCGGCGTCGATGATGGAGCACGCACTCGAAGCACTCTGTGACGAGCGGCTCCCCGTACAGGAGCAGCTGCGCCGGCTGTGGCTCGCGTCCATCATCGCCTCGGATCTGTGGGACGACGAGCGCTGGCACGGGGCCGCGACCCGTCATGTGACGGTCACCCGCCAGGCCGGAGCGCTCAGCGCTCTCCCCGACGCACTCGACTCCCGCGCGTTCGTGCACCTCATCGCCGGGGAACTGGCGGAGGCCGCGTCGCTGATCGAGGAGATCGCGGCGGTGTGCGCGGCAACCGGCAACAGCAACCCGGGACGTGTGGGCCCCCTCGGCCTGGCCGTCTGGCGCGGTCGTGAGGGAGCGGCCCGTACGTTGATCGACGCGGCCCTGGCCGAGGCGGTGCCGCGGGGCCAGGGGGCCGTTGTCACCGTCACACGCTGGTACGAGGCGGTGCTCTGCAACGGGCTCGGCCAGTACGCGCAGGCGCTGGCCGCAGCCCGGGAGGCAGCGGTCGAGCAGCGGGAGTTCTCCTCGCCGCGATGGGGCTTGGTCGAGCTGATCGAGGCGGCCGTACGGAGCGGCTCACCCGAGTCGGCCGCCGACGCGCTGGAGCAACTCTCGGAGGTGACGCGAGCCAGCGGCACCGACTGGGCGCTGGGCGTGGAAGCGCGCTCGCGGGCGCTGCTCAGCGAGGGCGACTCCGCGGAGCGGCTCTACCGTGAGGCGATCGAGCGGCTCGCACGGACCCGGGTCCGCATGGAACTCGCCCGAGCACATCTGCTGTACGGGGAGTGGTTGCGCCGCGAGAACCGCCGCTCTGATGCCCGTGTCCAACTGGACGTCGCACACGAGATGTTCAGCCGGTTCGGGGCGGAGGCGTTCGCCGAGCGCGCGCGAGGCGAGTTGCAGGCGACGGGGGCGAAGGTCCGCACCCACGCGGTCGCGACGCCCACGGCTCTCACCTCGCAGGAGGCGCAGATCGCCCGACTCGCCGGGCAAGGGCTCACCAATCCCGAGATCGGCGCCCAGTTGTTCATCAGCCGGCACACAGTCGAGTGGCACCTCCGCAAGGTGTTCTCGAAGCTCAGCATCTCTTCCCGCCGGGAGATCCGTGCCATCCAGTTCGAAGACGAGGCGACATCGGCCTGACCGCGACTGGAGTGACCCCGAAATCCGAGACCTGGACCTTGGACACCTCGTATCCAGGGGGTCCTCACGGAGATGGGCCGGAGCCTGGATATCCATCCCTTGTTCTTCGCGGGCAGCCCCGGCTCTCGGGCCGGGGGGAAGGTGATCCTCGGCCTTGAGGCGCGAGGCGTTGGAGTTCTCTGCGTCTTCGGAGCGGCGGTCAGGCCGGGCGCTTCTGGCTCTCGATAGGACACCGTCTCAGTCCCGGTCTGCAGCGGACACGTTGTCCGACCCACCAGGCCCACCAGGTAGCCCAGGCACCTGAGGTACACCGGGAGAGGCATCCGGTCGGTTCCAAAGGCGCAGTTTGTCGGGGTTCAGAACGGCCCAGACCTGGACGACGTGATGGCCGGCGATGTCGAAGCTGATCACGGCGGCGACCTGGCCGTCGTAGCGCACGACGATCCCCGTCCGGCCGTTGACGGAGTGGAGGTCCAGAGCGGTACGGGGGCGGTGGGAGAGCAGAGTGAGCAGGCTGCGGGCGACCTTCAGGGCACCGTGGACCGGCCTGTCCAGAGCCCGCACCTTGCCACCGCCGTCGAAGAAGGCCGTGGCGTCGGGGGCCAGCAGAGATGACAGGAGGGCCGAGTCCTCCGCAGCGCAGGCCTCACGGACCGCCCGGACCATCCGGTCGTGCTGCTGCGGCATGGTGGGACTCGAACGCCTGGTTCGCAGGGTGCGACGGGCCCGTTCGGCGAGTTCGGTACATTCCCGTTCCGTCCGGCCCACGATCTCGGCGACCACCTGTGGCGCCATCCCGAAGACATCATTGAGGACGAACGCTGCCCGCTCGGCCGGGGACA
Source organism: Streptomyces sp. NPDC005483 (assembly GCF_040606035.1). Lineage (NCBI taxonomy): Bacteria > Bacillati > Actinomycetota > Actinomycetes > Kitasatosporales > Streptomycetaceae > Streptomyces > Streptomyces sp. NPDC005483. The sequence continues at coordinate 253,653 of NZ_JBEXEA010000003.1, read as the reverse complement.
GGGAATCCAACGCGGTCAGCAGAACCTCGCTGACCTCGTCCGTCAAAGACGGACAAGCCCTCACCCTCGTATCACCGGCTGTCCCTGCCGCGCCCGGTTCTCGACGCTCGGGCAGGGCCAGGCACGTCAGGCAGATGGCGCCCGCCGTCTTCACCAGCCAGGAGAGCGGCTCCGTGATCCGCGCCCTCTCGGGATCGGACAGGCCGTACCACCGCCGGTAGGTCTCGGTAACGACTTTGTCGGCATCAGGACCTGTGCCCACCATCCAATAGGCGACGGCCAGCAGGTGCTGCCGCTCGTCGAGCATCTCAGCGATCGGCACCGCGTCATCGGCCTGGTCCATACGGCATCTTCCCTCTCACACGGCAGTCCATCGCCTACACCGCGACGTCTCGGCCGACGTCCGGAACGGCCTCGGTGGACCGAGCGCGCAGTCCCGACCTGTTGTGTCCGACGTTCTGGTCACGCTGTTCTCGACAGTGCAGACCGGACAGGCATGAACCATGTGACACGGGCAGTGACGCGGGAGAGAAAAGTGCCTGCGAACGCGCTGGGTGACGTTGCGATGAGGGCGGGTGCAAGCCCGCAGTGGGCCGACACGCGACTGGCTGAGTGGCGACCCGTATGGGACAGGGACCGGCCAAGCCCGCACGTCTCGAGCCCGCGGCGACGAGGGGCACATGTCACACATTCGATGAGCGTCCTGTCATAAGGGCGAAAGGCGGTGAGTGGGACTGTCGAGCCAACCGGCCGTCCCCGCCCGGCGGTTGGCAGCCGGCATGTCCACGTTGCCAGCCGGCCTGCTACCTGGCTTCCGCCTCGCACCAACGATGCTGACCGCGCCGCCGTACACGGCTCCAGCCCCGCCTCAGCAGTGGGCTGTCGTAGGCCGCCGACCATCAGCGCCGCGCTCCTTCCACCAGAAGTCGGCGTGTCTGCACAACCTCGAAAGGTGTCTGCCTATGTTCCGCTCATCCCTCGCCCGCCGGTCCCGTACCCCGCTCACCGTTGTCGCCGGGGCCAGCATCGCTGCGGGCCTGCTGGTCACCGCGGTCGCCCCCGCCTCCGCCGACAAGGGTGTCCACCCACGGAGTCCCAAGCCCACCGTCGTCCTGGTCCACGGTGCTTTCGCCGACTCCACAAGCTGGAACGACGTCATCAAGAAGCTTCGCCACGACGGTTATCCGGTCATCGCGGTCGCCAACCCGCTGCGGTCCCTGAGCGGTGACTCCGCCTATCTCAAGGACATCCTGGAGGGCATAGGCGGTCCCATCGTTCTGGCCGGCCACTCCTACGGCGGCTCCGTCATCAGCAACGCGGCCACCGGCAACAAGAACGTCAAGGCGCTGGTCTACCTCGCCGCCTTCCTCCCGGAGAAGGGCGAGAGCGCGGCCGACCTGTCGGGCAAGTTCCCCGGCAGCACCCTCGGCGAAGCCCTCCGCTCCGTACCGCTGACCGAGGCGGACGGCTCTCAGGGCGCCGACCTCTACATCCAGAACGACAAGTTCCGTCACCAGTTCGCCGCCGACGTGCCCCGTAACAAGACCGACCTGATGGCCGTCACCCAGCGACCTGTCACCAACGCCGCCCTGGCCGAGGGTGCGGCCGAGCCGGCCTGGAAGACCATTCCCTCCTGGGTCCTGGTTGCCACGCAGGACCTCAACATCCCTGCCAAGGCTCAGGAGTTCATGGCCGAGCGGGCAGGCGCCCACACCTCGGAGGTCCGCTCGTCGCACGCGGTGAGCGTTTCGCAGCCCGGTAGGGTCACCGACGTCATCGAGGACGCCGCGCGCTCGGTGCGCTGACGCCTCTTACGTATGTCGGTCAGGGGATCGGGACGGACCGGACGGTCCGTCCCGATCCCCTGTGTGCCCGCTGCAGGCCCTTCGTAAGCGGGCCCCGTCACAGGTTGGGAACGGCGAGGACCCTGCCGACCTGGATGGGCACACCACAACGGCAGGTACCGGACAGGTGTCTCGGTACCTGCCGTCGTGCGGTCCAGTCGCGCGGGACCGGATTCCGATCGCCGGCCGTTCTCCGGTTCTACTTCCTCTGCTGCGCGATCCAGTCGCTGAATCGCGTCTCGCCGAGGCGCGCGTCCGGACCGGGCAGCAGCGTCTTCTCCTCCAACTGGGCGCCGAAGTAGGGGGCCTTGGGATCGGAGACGACCGTGCGCGGGTCGTTCTTGGCGGCCAGGCCTTTACGGATCAGCTCGTCCAGCTGGAACGTGTCAGGTCCGGCGACCTCGACGACACCGCCCACCGGCTCACCGACGGCAGTGCGGCCGACCGCGGCGGCGACGTCGTCGGAGTAGATGGGCTGGATCGCGATGGGGGCAAGGTGCACGGTGTTGTCGTCCTTTGTGGCGGAGTCCGCGATGCCTTTCATGAACTCGAAGAACTGGGTGGCGTGCACGATGGAGAACGGAACTCCGGACTCCCTGATCAGCTCCTCCTGCGCCTGCTTGGCGCGGAAGTAACCGCTCTCCTGGAGCCGCTCCGTGCCCACCACGGACAGTGCGACGTGGTGCGTGACACCAGCCTCCTTCTCCGCCTTGAGCAGATTCGTGGTGGAGGTGCGGAAGAACTCCATGACCGCGTCGTCCTCGAACGAGGGCGAGTTGGACACGTCCACCACTACCTGAGCGCCCTGCAGAACCTCAGCCAGGCCCTCACCCGTCAGAGTGTTGACCCCGGTGTTGGGCGCGGCCGGAATCGCCTCGTGGCCGTGCTCGGTGAGCTTGCCGACCACCTTGGAGCCGATGAGACCGGTTCCGCCGACAACTACGACCTTCATGATGGTTCCTCCTCGATTATTGGGGTTTCCGTACCAGTAGTGACAGGACAGGGGGAGGTATGTGTGACATGGCACCGGGCGCATCATGTGCGGCGCGTCGTGTCACGCAGGCCCGGGTTGCGGCACCTCGCCGTTCACTGGTCGAGGCCGTAGCGCGCGCGGGCCTGTGCGACGGTCTCCGGGGTGACCTGCCGGGTCCTGGCCAGCCGGTACAGCGCCGTCACCACGATGGACTCGGCGTCCACCTGGAAGTGGCGGCGCACGTCCGCACGGGTGTCGGAGAGACCGAAACCGTCGGTGCCCAGGGAGTAGTAGTCCTGCTCGACCCACTGGCTGATCTGGTCGGGCACCTGCCGCATCCAGTCGCTGACGGCCAGCACCGGGCCCGGCGCACCGGCCAGCGCCCGGGTGACGTACGGGGTGCGCTCCTCGCCGCGCATGCGGGCGGCGTCGGTTTTCATCGCGTCGCGACGCAGCTCGGTCCAGGACGTCACCGACCACACGTCGGCGTGTACGTTCCAGTCGGAGGCGAGGAGTTCCTGTGCACGGAGTGCCCAGTGGATGGCCGTACCGGAGGACAGCAGCTGGAGCCGGGGACCGGTCGCCGTGGGCTCGGCGGCCCGGAACCGGTAGATGCCCCGGACGATGCCCTCCTCGATACCCGGCAGCGCCGGCATGGCCGGCTGGTGCTTGGGCTCGTTGTACACGGTCAGGTAGTAAAAGACGTTCTCCGGCTGCTCGCCGTACATCCGGTGCAGACCGTCCCGGACGATCACCGCGATCTCGAACGCGAACGCCGGGTCGTAACCGATCACCGCCGGGTTGGTGGAGGCCAGCAAGTGCGAGTGCCCGTCGCCGTGTTGCAGCCCCTCACCGGTCATGGTGGTGCGTCCGGCGGTGCCACCGACGACGAAGCCCCGGCCCATCTGGTCGCCGAGCGCCCAGAACTGGTCGCCGGTGCGCTGGAACCCGAACATGGCGTAGAAGATGTAGAACGGGATCATCGGCTCACCGTGCGTGGCGTACGAGGTCGCAGCGGCGGCGAACTCGGCCACGGAACCCGCTTCGGTGATGCCCTCGATGATCAGCTGCCCGGTCTTGCTCTCCTTGTAGTAGAGCAGTTGGTCGGCGTCGACCGGGTCGTAGTTCTGGCCCAGCGGTGAGTAGATCCCGGCCGTCGGGAACATCGACTCCATCCCGAACGTACGAGCCTCGTCGGGGATGATCGGTACCCAGCGCGCCCCGGTGCGCTGGTCCCGCATCAGGTCCTTGACCAGGCGGACCAGCGCCATCGTGGTGGCGACCTCCTGATGGCCGAAGCCCTTCTCCAGCGCCTCGAAGGGCTTGGCGGACGGTTCCGGCAGCGGTTTGGCGATCACCCGGCGAACGGGGAGGGGGCCGCCCAGAGCCGCCCGCCGCTCGTGCAGGTACCGCACCTCCGGCGAGTCCTTGCCGGGGTGCCAGAACGGGACCTCCTCACCCGCGAGCGCGCTGTCGGGGATGGGAAGCTCCAGCAGGTCGCGCATCTCACGGAACTGCTCCATCGTGAGCTTCTTCATCTGGTGGTTGGCGTTGCGGGACTCGATCGCCGAACCGAGGGTATGACCCTTGACCGTCTGGGCGAGGACCACCGTCGGCCCGCCCCGGTGCTCCACGGCGGCACGGTAGGCGGCGTACACCTTCAACGGCTCGTGGCCGCCGCGGGAGTTCTCGAACAGCTCGACGACCTGGGCGTCGCTCAGGGAGGCGGAGACGGCGGACAGAGCGTCGCCGGTGAAGAAGTTCTTGCGTATGTAGGCGGCGTCCCGCGCGGCGAGGGTCTGCATCTGCGCGTCGGGCACCTCGCCCAGGCGCCGCACCAGGTCCCCGGTGGTGTCCTGGTGCAACAGCGGGTCCCAGGCTTCGCCCCACAGGGTCTTGACCACGTTCCAGCCACTGCCGCGGAACCGGGCCTCCAACTCCTGAACGATCTTGGAATTCGACCGGACCGGCCCGTCCAGGCGCTGCAGGTTGCAGTTGACCACGAAGGTGAGATTGTCCAGGCCCTCGCGGGACGCCAGCGTGAGAGCGGCGATCGACTCCGGCTCGTCCATCTCCCCGTCGCCCAGGAACGCCCACACCCGTGAGGCGGAGGTGTCCTTGATGCCGCGAGCCTGAAGGTAGCGGTTGAACCGGGCCTGGTAGATCGCGCCGAGCGGACCCAGCCCCATCGACACCGTCGGGAACTCCCACAGCCACGGCAGCCGGCGCGGGTGCGGGTAGGACGGCAGGCCGTGGCCGCCGGCCTCCCTGCGGAAAGCGTTCAGTTGCTCCGTGCTCAGGCGCCCCTCGAGAAAGACCCGGGCGTAGATGCCCGGCGAGGCATGCCCCTGCAGGAACAGCTGATCGCCCGAGCCGTCACCGTCCTTGCCCCGGAAGAAGTGGTTGAACCCGATCTCGTAGAGCCAGGCCGCAGACGCGTAGGTGGAGATGTGGCCGCCCAGTCCCAGACGCGAACCGCGGGTGACCATCGCCGCCGCGTTCCACCGGTTGAGCGCGGTGATCCTGGATTCCATCTCCAGGTCCCCGTCGAACTCCGGCTGCGCTGAGGCCGGGACGGTGTTGATGTAGTCCGAGGACAGCAGCCCCGGCAGGGACATCCCGGACCGCGCCGCGAACTCGTGCACCCGTCGCATCAGGTACACCGCCCGCTCCGGCCCGGCGTTGCGCACCACAGCGTCGAGGGAGGCCTGCCATTCGGCGGTCTCCTCGCGGTCACGGTCGGGTATCTGGTCGAGCTCACTGATCGCAGGGGACTCAGTGGGCCGGGACGGATCACTCATGGCACTTCCTGTCGCGGCGTGGAGAAGAGGGGAATGCCGGCTGCGGAAAGGGTCGGTGTCGCACAGACGGCCGGCCGGCAGGCACGGACGGCGACGGGTGCCGCCGCCCTGGTGGGGCAACGCACGTTGAGCTACTGGGTCGACCTGTGGTGGTCCAAGTCGCGCTCGGCCCGGAGGGCGTCCGCTCAGCGGGCACGACGCCGACGAGCGCAAGGACCCCGGACAGCGGCATACGGCGACACGGCGACCTGCACGATCCCCACCCCGTGGTCGCGGAGCTCGGAGACGGTCCTCGCAGCGATGAGGCCGGCGGCACCTGCCACGACGACTCCCATCTGAACCTCTGTGAGAGGCTCGGGATCGAGGCCGCTGATCACGCTGCTACTCGACGAAGTACGAGTCGTGCCTGTCGAAGAAAGCGGCACGCTCCTCCTCCGAGGCGTGCGCCAGCTGCGACACCTGCTCGAAGTACTCCTCACGTGGCGCGCCCGGCGTGAACAGCAGCAGCATGTCGGCCGGGGCGTCGGAGTCGTTGCGGAAGGCGTGCAGACCGCCCTGGGGCACATGCAGGAAATCACCCTTGCGCGTTTCGACCCACTGCACACCGTCGAACACACGCACCGTGCCGTCCAGGATGTAGAACGACTCCGAGATCCGCTTGTGGAAGTGCTTCTTGGGTCCGCCCGCCTTCGGCCTCATCTCCACCCGATACAGGCCGAACTCACCCCGCGTGGTGTCAGTGGTCGCCAGATAGTGAGTGGCGTCCTTCCCGGTTCCGCTCTCGCCGATGGCCGGCGGTGTGGTGGCAGGCCGGTAGACGGCGCTGACCTCGCCGTCCTCTCCCCAGTACTTCTGCTCCGGATACGGGTACGACATGTCGCGATTCCTTTCCTGCGACGCACACGCGGTGAGGCGCCGACGCGGGCCGCTGAACAGCGGTCCTCTCAACAGTGAGACCGATGAACACCCATCGATGTGACACGGGGCGCCCGAGGACGAGACGTCAGTCGACGACGTGGTGATGGGCGAACCGGGACACCAGCGGGGGCTCCATCAGCCAGCTGTGCGCCCGCCCGTGCAACGGATGAGGGGCCGTGTCTGCTTGCCGCAACGTGCCGAAGGCCACCAACGCGCCGATGGCCAACAGGCCTGCACACAGCGGCATGGCCCGGCTGAACGACGTGTCGAAGGCGGTGCCTGATCGGTAGGCATCCGGCCCCATCCCCACCAGCAGCGGCAGCGCTGCCACGGAGACCAGGCCGGAGGCGCGGGCCGCGGCGTTGTTGATGCCACTCGCCAGCCCGGCGTTCGCGGCCTCCACCGACGACAGCAGGGTAACGCTCAGCGGGGCGACCATGATGACCATGCCGGTGCCCATCACCATCAGGGCGGGCAGGACGTCGTGGAGGTAGGACGTGCCGGGGCCGACCCGCAGCATCATCAGCATGCCGGCCCCGCACACCAGCGGGCCGACGGTGAGGGGGATCCGCGGCCCCAGCCGTTGGGCGAGCATGCCGGAGTGGGACGAGAACAGCACCATCAGCACCGTGCTGGGCAGCATGGCCGCGCCGGCTGCCAGCGCCGAGTACCCGACGACGATCTGCAACTGCAGGGCGGTCAGGAAGAAGAACCCGCCCGTGCCCGCGTACACGCACAGCGTGATCAGGTTGACGGAGCGGAACTGCCGGGACGAGAAGATCGACAACGGCATCATCGGGTCGTTGCTGCGTCCCTCCACCACAAGGAACGCGAAGGCTGCCACGGCGCTTCCCACGGCCGCGGCCAGGACCACCGGTCCGCCGTCCCGGGCCTCGGTCAGTGCGTAGGTGGCCAGGGCGAGCGTCACAGCGCCCAGCACGGCGCCGGGGATGTCGAAGCCGAGCCGCCCTCTGCCACCGGCGCCGACTGCGGGACTGTCCCGCCGGGGCGTGCCCACGGACTCCGGGACATGACGTAGCGCCACGGGCAGGCACAGAAGCGCCGGCACAGCGCTGAGCAGGAAGGTCCAGCGCCAGCCGGGGCCGTCCACCAGCCAACCGCCCACAAATGGCCCGAGGGCCGCGCCGATTCCGCCGAATCCCGACCACAGGCCGATCGCCCGGGGCCGGTCGTCCGGGTGGAACGAGGCCTCGATGATCGCCAGTGAGCCGGGGGTGATCAGGGCGCCGCCGACGCCCTGCAGTGCTCGGCCGGTGATCAGCGTGGTGGTGTCGGGAGACAGACCGCACAGCAGGGATGCCAGCGTGAACCACACGATGCCCATGACGAAGAGGCGACGCCGTCCGAAACGGTCGCCCAGCGAGCCGCTCAGCAGGATCAGCGCCGCCAGCGTGAGCATGTAGGCGTTCGCGGTCCACTGCAGAACGCCGAGGTCGGCGTCGAAGTCGGCGCCGATGCGCGGCAGCGCGACGTTGGTCACGGTGGAGCCGAGCGTGACCACGCTGGATCCCAGAACGGTGGCCAGCAGGGTCCACCGGCCGCGGGCACTGGCGATACGGAGGGGGCCCCGATCGTCCGGAGACGGAGACGGAGACGGAGACGGAGATGAAGTCATGTCGCGTCCTGGCGTCAGTCGGCGAAGCCGTCGCGTCCGGCGTGTTCCTGCCGCAGGGCGCGCACGTCACGCACGGCGGCCGCGAACGCCTCCGGGCGTTCCTGCGGGAGATTGTGACCGGCGTCCGGCACCTGCCGGTGCAACCGGGGACCGGTGAAGTGGTGAGCGCTGGACGAACCGTCCGTCGCCGGGAAGTTCCCGTCGGCCAGGCCGTCACCGTGCAGGAGCAGCACAGTGTCGCCGTCTGTGGGACCCGTCTCGTGGTAGGCGACTTCCAACACGTCGGTTCTGCCTCGTCGCAGAGGGGCGAGTGCGGGGCGATCTGGCATGGGAGGCCTCTGGATTCCGGTACGAGTGGGGTGGCGACGGCGCGCCGTCCGTCTTCTGGTCGAGGACCAGGACGACCAGGAGACGGGGGGCGGGTGCCCGGTGTGCCCCGAGCGGACGTCTCAGCCGAACATGCCGGGCTTGTAACCGCCCGCGGGCTGCTGGTTGATGATGTTGATGCGGTTGTAGGCGTTGATGACGGCGATCAGAGAAATCAGCGCGGCGAGCTGGTCCTCGTCGTAGTGCTTCGCGGCGTTCGCCCATGCCTCGTCCGACACACCGTTCGCGGCGTCCGCGGTGCGGGTGCCCTGCTCGGCCAGCTCCAGCGCCGCACGCTCGGCGTCGGTGAAGACGGTGGCCTCACGCCACGCGGCCACTAGGTTCAGACGCTGCTGGTCCTCGCCCGCGGCGATGGCGTCCTTGGTGTGCATGTCGGTGCAGAAACCGCAGCCGTTGATCTGGCTGGCACGGATGTTCACCAGCTCCACGGTGGCTGCCGGAAGCGCCGAGTGCACCACACTGGCAGCCGAGTTCAGGTGCCTCATGACCTTGCCCGCAAGGGCGTTGCCGAAGTAGTTGATACGTGCGTCCACGACGGGATCTCCTCGGATGTGGGACCGTTACAACGCACTGACCGGGACCGCCCTCGATCTGTGACAGCGTTCGGAGACGACGCCCCAGAGCACGGCACAGTCGCGCCGTGATTCACCCACCTTGGTCCCTTTTCTTGGTGTGTCACACATCGGCTCCTGGCCCGGTCTGATGATGTGGACGTCCTGTGAAACCCCACCATCTCTGAAGGAGCACACTGTGAGTGACATCATTCTCGAGCCCGCCGCGCAGGAGTTCGCCGACGCGACCGCCAAACCGCCGCTGCTGTACGAGCTCGGCGTTGACGGTGCCCGCAAGCTGCTCGACGACGTGCAGGCCCAGCCCATCGAGAAGCTTGACGTGGACGAGAAGTGGATCACCGTCCCCGCCCGTGTGGGTGACGTGAGGGTGCGCATCGTCAAGCCTGTCGGCAGCAGTGGTGTCCTGCCCGTGATCCTCTACGTGCACGGCGGCGGCTGGATTCTGGGCAACGCCGGTACACACGACCGACTGGTGCGCGAGCTGGCGGTGGGGGCGAAGGCGGCCCTGGTCTTCGTCGAATACGACCGTTCACCCGAGGCGAAGTACCCCGTCGCCATCGAGCAGGCCTACGCCACCGCCCAGTGGATCACCACGAAGGGGAGCGAGGAATCCCTCGACGGGTCCCGCCTCGTCGTCGCCGGTGACTCCGTCGGCGGCAACATGGCCGCGGCCCTCACCCACATGGCCAAGCAGCGCGGTGACGTGACCTTCCTGCACCAGTCGCTGTACTACCCGGTCACCGACGCGGCCCAGAACACCGAGAGCTACAAGAGCTTCGCCCACGGCCCGCATCTGACGGCGAAGGCCATGGAATGGTTCTGGGACGCCTACACCACCGACCCGGCCGAGCGCGCTCAGATCACCGCCTCACCCCTGCGCGCCACACGGGAAGACCTCCAGGGCCTGCCGCCGGCACTCGTCGTCGTCGACGAGAACGACGTGCTGCGTGACGAGGGCGAAGCGTACGCCCGCAAGCTCGTCCAGGCCGGCGTGCCGACCACGAGCATCCGCTACAACGCCAGCCTGCACGACTTCATGATGCTGAACACGGTCCGCGGAACCCAGGCCTCGAGCGCGGCGATCGAGCAGGCCGTCCACGTTCTGCGCAAGGCCCTGGGAACCGACTGACACCCATCGCGCGGTGACGCCCTCGTGGCAGCCCAGGTGCGCCGGGCATGCCGCACCAGTAGAGGAAAGGCCACTCTCGTGAGTGCACTGAAACCAACCATCGTCCTCGTCCACGGCGCCTTCGCGGACTCCTCCAGCTGGAACGGCGTCGTCGAAAGGCTCCAGTCCCACGACTATCCGGTGGTGGCCGCCAGCAACCCGCTGCGTGGACTGGCCGTCGACGCCGATCACGTCAGGCAACTCGTGGCCTCCATCGACGGCCCGGTCGTCCTCGTCGGCCACTCCTACGGCGGGTCGGTCATCAGCAACGCCGCGACGGGACTGAACAACGTCAAGGCGCTCGTCTTCGTCGCGGCCTTCCTGCCCGACGAGGGCGAGAGCGCGGTCACCCTGTCGGGCAAGTTCCCCGGCAGCACTCTCGGAGAGACGCTGCGCCCCGTGCCGGTCACGCTGCCCGACGGCAGTCAGGTCGCGGATCTCTATATCGAGCAGAGCAAGTTCCACCACCAGTTCGCCGCCGACGTCCCCGACGAGACGGCTGCGGTCATGGCCGCCACCCAACGTCCCGTGACCGATGCCGCGCTGGCAGAGGGCGCCGCGGCCCCTGCGTGGAAGGACCTTCCGGCATGGGTTCTCGTGGCCACCGAGGACCGGAACATTCCGCCGCAGGCGCAGACCTTCATGGCTGAGCGTGCGAAGGCCACGTTCGTGAGCCTCAACGCCTCCCACGCGGTCAGTGTCTCGCACCCCGGTGATGTCGCCCGCCTGATCAACGAGGCGGCGCAGGCGACCGCCTGAGCGGACGGCTTTCTGAGTACGGCACTGTCGGGTGGCCGGTCGCGCATGCGATCGGCCACCCGACAGTGCCGGCCGGGTGCACCTCGGCCTCGAGTCATGCCCTGTCACAGGATCAGCGTCTGCCTTGTCTATAGGGCGTCTGTAGGGCCGTGGTCGGAACCACCGACGGGTACGAGGAGGAAGCGCATGCAGGTCGCTGTCGCCGGAGGAACCGGCCTGGTGGGGAAGTGCGTCGTAGCCGAGCTGCGAGCGGCGGGACATCAGCCAGCGACCCTCGCCCGCTCGCAGGGCGTGGATCTGACCACCGGCGTCGGATTGCAGGACCGGTTGTCCGGCTGTGACGTGGTGATCAACGTTGCGAACGTCGTCACGACGAGAGCGAAGGTCGCAGTCGACTTCTTCTCCCGGACCACCGGCAATCTGCTCTCCGTCGCCCGGCGAACGGGGGTCAAGCATGTGATCACCCTGTCGATCGTCGGCAGCGACAAGGTGGACTTCGGGTACTACATGGGCAAACGCGCGCAGGAGGAACTAGTCCGCGACGGAGACCTGCCATGGACAGTGCTCCGCGCCACCCAGTTCTTCGAGTTCCCCGAGCCCCTGCTGGACAACCGGTCACCGGTGGTCCTGATGCCGAACATGCTGACTCGCCCCGTCGCCGCCCGAGATGTCGCAAAAAGGCTCGTCGACCACGTGACCCAGGACCCTGCGGGAATGGCACGGGAAATCGCCGGACCCCAGCAACTGGGCATGGTGGACATGGCGCGCCGTATCGTGCGCGCCCAGGGTCGGCACCGGATCGTTGTTCCGGTGTCGCTCCCGGGGAAGGTCGGCAAAGCCATGTCAGGAGGGGGTCTGCTGCCTCACGGGGACTACGACGAGGGCCCGTTGACGTTCGACGACTTTCTCGCGGGCTTGGCGCGGCCCATGGCGACCGGTCGGTGAACGAGCATCCGGCATGCCGGACCGCCGTGTCGCCGGCGGCCCGCAGGCAAGGCCGCAACGGGACTGGCTGAACCGACACCGTCGCCGCGATGCGGCGACCACATTGCGTACGCACAGGGGAACTGGGTGGCCGAGATGACCAGGAACAGATCGGCATCGTGAAGCGGCCGAGTGATGACCGAGAAGCCCGGCGAGCCCTGCGGCCGTTACGGAGTCCGGGAGCAGGCGCTCAGTCGGATGCGGTTCGCCTACTCCCGGAACGCGGCAGCAGTCAGATCTCTCAGTCTCAGGACTGGGTTTCGACGTACTCGAATGTCGGGCCGGCCGTCGTGTCGTCTCCATCGGGCATCGTCATCAGATTCTGCGCCTCCGCCTTGAGTGCGTACATCGTGCCCGTTGCGGCTCCGAGCAGCTGCGGACTGCCGTTGAAAGCCTGTTCGAGCTGCTGGAGCAGTTGGCAGTACGTCCGGTTGAACTTCTCCTGCGCTTTCCGGATGGGGCTGCCCAGGGGATGGTCTGCCAGCAGGGGGTTGGGGCGCATCGGCAGGACGCCGTCCGAGTCGATCACGACGGCCTCACCCGTGGGTCCGGACTGCGGTGTGTCGCCGCGCAGATAGCGGCGTCCGAGCTTCAGTTCCTGGAACCGGTAGTAATGAGAAACCTCATCGCGGTCGGGATGGAAGATGTCCTGGTCGCCGTCCCAGACCTCGCCACGTGCCGTCCCCTCACCTTGTTCGACGATTTCCTCCAGAGCCGCGAGCGCCGAAGCGAGGTCCGTGACCGCGGTCAAGGTGCCGCCGGTATGGGCGAAGGGACCAGCCGTCACCTGGCGCGCCCCGTCACCGCAGAAGACTTCCGTCTCCCCGAGTTCAGCGCACAGGTGACGCAGCCCTTCTTCGATCGCGTCATAGAACTGACCGATCGTCTCGTAGTCGTCACCTTCCGGCGGAGCGCTGGGCGCCGCCGGCTGTTCCAGACGGAGGAACATCTCGAGTGCCTCCGTCCCGAACGGAACGAGCGACAACCGCAGGGTACGGTCGCCATGGGGGAGAGGGCGAGGGTGACGCTGCAGCAGCGTTGCCGGATCCAGCCGAGGCTCCCCGCCGACCGCGTTGAGCAGGTTCGCCACCAGTGCCAGGTGGATCATCTCCTCGACGAAGACGCTGCCGATTGCTTGAGCAGCGTCCGGGTTGCGCTGCGGGTCGAGAGAGTAGAGCGCACAGAGATAGGGCGGCAGGGTGGCGTGTTCCAGTTCAATCGCCCATTGAACGTGCTCGCGAAGGCTGTCGAGCGTTTCAATCCGTGCTGCCGTTGCCTGGCTGACATGCGACACTTCTTCGTTGTTCACGGGTTTCCCATTTCGGGTGCAGGGGTGATGGGCGTGATGCCGATGCTGCCCACTCGCGTCACCGGCTGGTCAGAACCGTCGAATGCCACTGCCAGCGGAAAAGTGCATCGCCGACCGACCGTTGGTTAAGACAGGGCAGACGCCCGTTCTGTGACATCAACGGGTCCCGGGAAGCCGTGACTTCGGCCCCGTTCCCCGCTGTCACAGATCTGCCGCGTCCCCGGTCATATGGAACAACGGGATGAGCCACCAACTTTCACAACCATGTCTTCGGCTACTTCACAGCCCACGACGTGGTGGACATCATGGAAGGTGCGAAACAATGTCGGAGAATGCGCATCACGGGCATGGGCACGGTCATGGGGACGGCGGCGAGGACGGCCCGAGTTGGACCAGGGCGGCGACGCTGCTTCAGGACGCCGCGCCGATCACCGTTCCCGAGGGTGCCTCGGCCATGACCATTCATGTGCACTGGGAGCCTGGGGACCCGGGCACTCCGCCGCATCGTCACTCCGGTCCGGCGTTCGGGTACGTCACCAAGGGTGCGGTCCGTTTCGAGCTGGAGGGGGAGCCGGAGCGGGTCGTCGAGGCGGGCGGCACGTTCTGGGAGCCGGGCGGTGACGCGATCCATTACCAGGACGGCAACGCCCTGGTGGACGAGACGACCGAGTTCGTGGTCACCATGATGTGCGCGCCGGGCAAGCCCATGCTCGAACTCGTCGACGAAGAGGAACTCAAGCAGCGCGCCCACCTCCGCGCCCCGCGACCCACCGCCTGACTCAGCGCTCTCCTCCCCGAGCCCCCGTCCGGGGAGGAGAGCTCGATGCGGCAGGAATCCCTGCACGTCGAGCGCCGCGTGCCGTTCGCGGCCACCCCGGATTGCGGGTTGCGCCGGAGGCGATGTCCAGCATGATGCTGACGCGCCAACCGCCTACGACAGCACCGCCATCGCCGAACCTGGCGACGGCGGTGCCGTCGTAGGTACGGCGAAAATGTGGTGCCGGTGAGGACCGGCCCGCATCGCGCACGTGACGCACATGCTGCACCTGGTGCCCTCCACCCTGCGCGCCTTGCCCGCTACGGCCTGCTCCGCCCGATACTTATGGGCCGCGCCACCGGCCCGGTCGTATGCCGCCACGCACGTGAGCGGCCCGGCCCCTGGTGCACGGCGGCACCAGTGAACTCGACGAGGACCCGATGGCAGCGGCCCTCATGACCGGCTCTTATCCGAGCAACTCCGCATCGGCCGAGACGTCGTACATCAGCTCAGCGATGTGGGTAGGGATGGGCGGGACGGGTTCGCGGCGCACTCCGGTCGTCGGGGACCACACCATGTTGACCTTCAGGTCCGGGTCGACATCGGGGTAGTCGGACCGGTGGTGACAGCCCCGCGTCTCCCGCCGTTCCAGGGCGCACTCAAGTGTCGCGCGAGCGGCGAGAACGGTGGACCTGAGGTCATAGGCGTACGCGAGGTCCTGGAAGCCGCCGACGTCGATGTGCACACCCACGTCCGCCATGCGGGCCTCGATCTCGGCGAGTCCGGCGAGTCCGGCGATGAGCCCGGCCGCGTCCCGCACGACACCGGCGCGCTCCGTCATCAGGTGGCGCACCGACCGTTGCAACGCGCGGACGTTCTGGTCGCCGTCGGCGGTCAGAAGCCGGCTCACGTCCGCCTCCGCGGCGCGAGTCGCTGCCGGCGACCGCTGCTGGCTGGTAAGCCTGGCCGAGTACTCCGCGGCGGCACGGCCGGCGATCCGGCCGTAGACGAGTAGTTCGATCAGCGAGTTCTCCTCCAACCGGTTCGCGCCGTGCAGACCACTGGCCGCCTCTCCGATCACAAAGAGCCCGTTGACATCCGTGCCGTGGTCCTCGGGCCGGACCCAGACGCCGCCCAGGGAGTACTGGGCGGTCGGTGCGACCTCGATCGGGTCGCGGGTGATGTCGAGCATCTGCAGGTCCAACAGGGTCTCGTGCACCCGCGGCAGCCGCGTCAGGACCGTCTCACGCGGCAGGTGGGACAGGTCGAGCCACACGCCGCCGGCCTGGGTGCCGCGTCCCTCCCTGATCTCGGTATAGGACGCCAGCGCGACCCTGTCCCGGCTGGAGAGCTCCATGCGCTCGGCGTCGTAGCGCGTCATGAACCGCTCACCGAGATTGTTGAGCAGGACACCGCCTGCGCCGCGTGCCGCCTCGCTGACGAGCATGCCGGCCGCGTTCTCCGGCGCGATCAGTCCGGCGGGGTGGAACTGCACCAGCTCGGGGTCGCGCAACCGGGCACCGGCTTCGACGGCGAGGCGGAAGGAGTCGCCGGTGTTTTCGTTGCGACGCGAGGACGTACGCCGCCAGACGCGCGTGTGCCCTCCGGTCGCCAGGATCACCGCATCGGCGTGCACGAGGTAGCGCGAGCCATCGACGACGTCGAATCCGTAGGCACCGAACACCGCCCCGTCGTCGACCAGCAGCCGGGTGACATACACGCCCGGCAGAACGGGAATGGCGAGCTGCTTGGCGCGGTCGCGGAGCGCTCGCTGCACCTCGAGGCCGGTGTACTCGCCGGTGAACGCGGCGCGGTGGTACCTGCCGTCGCCAAGCTGCCGCAGGGCGGCCCCGCCGTCGCCTTGTCGGTCGAAACGCATGCCGTAGCGCCCCATGTCATGGAATCCCTGAGCGGCGTAGTGGGCCACGACCTGGGCGGTGCGCGGGTCGGCCAACAAGTCGTCCTCACGCAACATGTCGGCCGCATGCCGCTCCCATGCGTCACTGCGCCCGGGGCCGACACCAGGGATCGCGGGTACTCCCTCAGGACCACTGAATCCAGTAACAGTGTGGATATCGTCAGCCGGGCGCTTGAGTACCGCGATGACCTCGACACCGGCCTCGGCGACCTCGATCGCCGCTCGGAGCCCTGACTTGCCCGCCCCCACCACGAGGACGGACGTGGCGAGCTGGTGACCGAGCGAAGACATGGGACCTCCTGCGACAGCGGACAGACGACATCATGGGCAGTGGTCGACCGGATAGTGGCACCGTGTGTGACAGCATCAGGGGAATTTCTTGACGTGGGGTCAATCACAGCAACCCGACACACGCGGCGGGGACCCACCCCAGGTATCGTTGCAAGGCTCGTTCCGAACAAACGTTGTGTATGACTCCCCCCTCGGATTCCTCGAAGGAGCCGCGTCGCATGATCGCCAGCCCCCTTCCCGACCTGGTCGGCCGGCATCGGGAGTGTGCGGCGCTCGACGACCTGCTGGTCGGCCTGCGCGAAGGTGGCTCCCGAGTCCTCGTGGTCCGCGGCGAAGCCGGCATCGGAAAGTCGGTGCTCCTCGAGTACGTGGCCGCGCAGGCGTCACGGGTGAAGGTGACCTGGGCGCGCGGCATCGAGGCCGACATGGAACTGCCGTACGCGAGCCTGCATCAGCTGTGTGCGCCGTTCCTGGACGAACTCGAAGAGCTACCGGGACCCCAGCGAGAAGCCCTCCGCGTAGCGTTCGGGATGGCGGCCGGCGACCCGCCCGACCGCTTCCTGGTCGGCCTCGCCGTGCTTACCCTGCTCACCCGGGCCTCGGAGACCCGACCGGTGCTCGTCCTGGTCGACGACGCTCAGTGGCTGGACCAAGTGTCCCTGCAGACCCTGGAGTTCGTGGCCCGGAGGCTGCTCGCCGAGGCGGTCGCGATGGCCTTCGCGGTACGGGACCCCGAGGGGCAGGCGGCACTCAGCGGACTGCCGGCGCTACGGCTCTCCGGTCTCGACACCGCCGCGGCCGGAGAGCTCCTGGAAGCCGCCGTCGGTGGGCGGCTGGAGAAGCGGATCCGGGACCGGTTCGTGGCCGAGATGCACGGCAACCCGCTCGCGCTGCTCGAATTCTCCCGCGGTCGCAGCGCTGCGGAGCTGGCCTACGGCCTGGACTCATCGAGTTCTCCGAGTGTCCAGGGGCCGGTCGTGAGCCGCGTCGAACGCGACTTCGCCAGCCGCCTCGCTTCGCTGCCCCCGGAGACCCGGACACTGCTCCTGATCGCCGCGGCGGAACCGGTGGGTGACGCGCGCCTGCTGGTCCGCGCCGCCGCCTCTCTCAAGATCACTCCCTATGCCGGACCGGCCAAGGCGGCCGGCCTGATCGAGTTCGGTGAGTCCGTCCGGTTTCGGCACCCCCTGGTCCGTTCGGCGGTCTACCACGGGGCCGAGCCCGAGGAACGCCGGGTGGTGCACCGGGCGCTGGCCGAGGCCACGGACCCGGTCTTGGACCCCGACCGGCGTGCCTGGCATGCCGCGCAGGCCGCCGACGGGCCGGACGAGGAGGTCGCCGCGGGGCTGGAGCAGGCCGCCGGCCGAGCGCGGCAGCGCGGCGGCATGGCCGCCGAGGCGGTACTTCTGGAGCGCGCGGCCGAGGTGACGCCGGACCCCTGGCAGCGGGGGCGCCGAGCCCTCGCGGCCGCCGAGGCGTACTTCTCGGCCGCCGCGCCCGACCGCGCCACGGAACTGGCGACGCTGGCCGAAATGTGTCCCCTCAGCCTCTTGGACCGCGCCCGCCTGGCGCGCCTGCGTGCCAGGATCCTCTTCGCCCGCCACCGCAGCGACGAGGCGGCACCTCTGCTCCTTGACGCCGCCGCCCAGTTTGCTGCCGCCGACTCGCCACTGGCACGGGAGACCTACCTCGAGGCGATCAGCGCGACCATCTTCGCAGGCAGGCTCCACGGTCCGACGGGCGCCCGCGCCGCGGCGATCGCGGCCCGCGGGTCCGGGGCACCCTCCTCGGGCTCCGAGGCCGCCGACCTGCTCCTGGACGGTGTAGCCACGCTCCTCACAGGCGATTACGAGACCGGTGGAGCGGCGCTGCGCCGCGCGCTGGAACCTCTTGTACACGAGGACGTCGGCACCCGGGAGGCGACGATGCGTTGGCTTCTCCTGGCCCCGGTCGCACTGGAGGCGTTCATTCACCACGCCTGGGACCTGACCGCGTGGGACACGCTCGCGACTCGTGCGGTGCGCCTGGCTCGTGACATCGGAGCGCTCGGCGCGCTGCCACCGGCACTGGTCTACGCAGGCGGGGTGCACATCCACACCGGCGACTTCGCCGAGGCGGCCCGGATGATGGACGAAGCCGACGCACTCGCCGCCGCGACGGGCCACGCCCCGCACAAATACGCGACGCTTGTTCTGTCTGGGTGGCGAGGCGACGAGGACGCTGCCATCAGCCTCATCGAAGACGCCAAGGCGACCGCCTCACTGCACGGCGAGGTGGGCCTCCTGGGCGTCTCGGGCTACGTCCAAGGCGTGCTGTTCAACGGCCTGGCGCGCTACGACCAGGCTCTGGTGGCCGCTCGCTCGGGCATCGACCACGACGGGTTCAACTTCACCGGCCTGTCGCTGGTCGAACACGTCGAGGCCGCGACCCGGTGCGGCGAGCTCGGCCAGGCCCGTGCCTCGCTTGCCCGGCTGGTCGAACTCACCCGCGCTGCCGATACCGGCTGGGCCCGTGGCGTCACCGCACGCAGCCATGCTCTCCTCACCGACGGGGACGAGGCCGACGGTCTGTACCGGATCGCGATCGAGGAGCTCGGCCGCGACCGCGTGGCCGTGAAGGTGGAGTTGGCACGCACCCACCTGCTGTACGGCGAGTGGCTGCGTCGGACACGCCGCCGTTCGCTGGCCCGAGAGCACCTTCGCACGGCGCACGAGATGTTCGACGGAATGCGGGCGAACGCGTTCGCCGAGCGGGCCCGCCGCGAGCTGATCGCCACCGGCGAGCACGTCCGGGCGCGGGAAACCAAGCCGGCGAGCGCCCTGACCCCACAGGAGTCGCAGATCGCGACTCTCGCCGCACGCGGCATGACGAACGCGAAGATCGGCGCGGAGCTGTTCATCAGCCCACACACCGTGGAGTGGCACCTGCGGAAGGTGTACACGAAGCTCGGGATCAACTCACGACGCGCGCTGCCTGCTGCCATCGCGAGCGCCCCGGCCACGGACACGACAGACGTGAGCGCGGCGCAAACCGGCTGAGGTCGCGGGCCCCGGGGTTGTCCCGGGTCCTCCGGTTTCCCCAGGGGACCCCATGGGGTCCCTACGGACTCGACCACGGGCACCAAGGGCGCGGTGAGCAGTGCTGCGGACCGAGGGTGGAACCAATGCCCTCGATGGGCGCCGCCCACGAAGAGGAGTCCTCGATGTCCGCGCCCAGCCCGGAGGCGACGACGCACGCCGAACCGCCTGTCGCCCAGCCAGCCGAGGACGACCTGGACCTCGCCCTCGACGACTTTCTGGCCCAGCGGACACGGCTGTTCCGCATCGCCTACCAAATCCTCGGCGACGTTTCGGGAGCCGAGGACGTGGTCCAGGAGGTGTGGCTGCGCTGGCAGCTCACCCACCGCGCGTCGATCGAGAATACGGCCGCGTTCCTGACCACGGCAACGACCCGTCTGGCGATCAACGTGATTCAGTCCGCGTGGCACCGCCACGAAATCCCGGCCGAGTCGCATTTGGTCGGCCTCGGCGACCGGGCCGCCCAGGATCCCGTGCTGCGTGCTGAGCAAGCCGTGGCCGTCGAGACGGCATTGGCGCTGCTCATGGCGAGGCTGACGCCGGAAGGGCTGGCCGCCTACCTACTGCGGAAGAGCTTTGACTACGCCTATGCCGATCTTGCGAGATTGCTTCGGATCAGCGCCCCGAACGCACGGGTAATGGTCCACCGAGCGCAAATCCGCCTGGAATCCGGCCGCGAGCGACCGGTCCCTGCTGAGTCACACCGTCGCCTCGTCGCCGCTTTCCGGACCGCGGCCGGCACCGGTGACCTGGAAGGCCTCATACAACTGCTCGCCCCCGACGGCCACGTGCACCGCCTGCTGCCGCCGACTCCTCGATCGCTTCGTCCGGGTCACCCATCGGCCAGACAAGCGGCATAAGGAAACATGGCTGTCACAACGATGGCCGCTGGCCTGTCTACTCGGTACAGGCAAGCGGCGGTGGCTCAACGCCGCTTCCTCCTGCTGGGACGTCGTTCCGGCAGAAGCGGTCGGGCGCTGCGGACAGCATGGAGGCCATCCCCGATGAGTGACAATGCCACGTTGATCACGCAGTGGAACACACTGACCCTTGTCCATCGCCGGATCGAGACCCGGATCGAGCGACACCTTCATCAACATCTGGGCCTGGGGATCAGCGAGTTCTACGCCCTTCGCGCCTTGTCGGAGGGCATGCGGGCGGGTACGGGCTTGCTGTACCTCAACGACCTGGCCAACGGGATAGGACTGAGCCCGTCCGCCACCAGCCGTCTCGTGGCGCGTCTGCGGGACCGCGGCCTGATCATCACGCACACCTCGTTGCATGACCGTCGGAGCGTCGAAACCGAACTCACCGCCGTCGCACACGACGTACTGAGGGTGGGTTCGCCGCTCCTCCACCAGGCGGTCGAGGAGGCCGTGCGGGAACTCGACGGCGGGGACACCGACGAAGACCTGCTCCGCTATCTCCGGGGGAACACGTACGGCGCGGCCCCTCAACCGGACGAGGAACAAGTCCCCGCACTGGGATGAGCGGCGGCCCGGTCTCGAGACACCATCGGGTGCGTGACGACGCCGTGGAAGGGCGCCGGCTGGCGGTGGCCGAGCCCCGTCAACCCTTGAATGGTTACGACTGGCTCAACTCACCGCCATACGGCCGAAGTCAGGAGGGTTGAAGTTCGACCACGAGGCGATAGCCGGCGGGTTCTGAGGTGATGTGAAGACCGGGATCATCGAACATACGCCGTAGCGAGGCGAGCCACTCGGGGTTGGCGGTGGCTCTGTCGAGCGCGGTGCCCGAACTCCATTCGGCGATGTGCACGAACCGCACCTCCGGCGCGTCGACGAGCGCCCTGTGCAGGCGGGAGCGAAGAAAACCAGGTTGGGTCGACATGATCCGGGCGTTCTCCCGGTACACGTCGATGAAGTACTCGGCTTCCCCCGCTGGCACCGTGTAGTTCTTGATCAAGGTGACGGGCTCATCAATGTCGGTCTTCGACTGCAAGGCTTGACTCATACTTGTGAAGACCAATCACGTCCCGCAGTTGTGACATTGAACTGGCCGTCGAACGCCTTCCACCTCCGAAGAGCCAAGCGGTGCTCCGACCGCAACGCCGATGCGCGTTCTGACGTCGAGCCCGCGATCAGCTGGAGCCCGTCGGCTCCGCTGTCACAGATCTGGGCATCGCTCGGTCTGGATATACGAGCCCTTGTCGCGACTGACTATGCGGTCACGCTTGGGGCGGACGGCATGGTGTCCGCTCGTGGACATACTGGAGGGTGTTTCTCAGTGTCGGAGAATGCGCATCACGGTCATGGGGACGGCGGCGAGGACGGCCCGAGTTGGACCAGGGCGGCGACGCTGCTTCAGGACGCCGCGCCGATCACCGTTCCCGAGGGTGCCTCGGCCATGACCATTCATGTGCACTGGGAGCCTGGGGACCCGGGCACTCCGCCGCATCGTCACTCCGGTCCGGCGTTCGGGTACGTCACCAAGGGTGCGGTCCGTTTCGAGCTGGAGGGGGAGCCGGAGCGGGTCGTCGAGGCGGGCGGCACGTTCTGGGAGCCGGGCGGTGACGCGATCCATTACCAGGACGGCAACGCCCTGGTGGACGAGACGACCGAGTTCGTGGTCACCATGATGTGCGCGCCGGGCAAGCCCATGCTCGAACTCGTCGACGAAGAGGAACTCAAGCAGCGCGCCCACCTCCGCGCCCCGCGACCCACCGCCTGACCTCGACTCCGCAAACGTGACCCAGCAGATTGCATCGAGCTGGGGACACCATGTGACAACAACCTGGTGACGCGCCACCAGGCCCACCCCAGAGCATCAACTGAGTGGATGTGTGGCCCTTTCTCCGGAGGGCGCACAGCCAGCGAATCAATCAAGGTGATCACTATGGCAACCGAGAGTGTTATGCATCCAAGCCTGATCGTTCCGATCGGGCACGTCGAGCCCGTGCCCCGCCGTATCCGCGGCACGATCGGTGGCCGCGTCGCCTTCGACACCCGCCGCGCCCTGTACGTGTGGGAATGGCAGGCCTACCCTCAGTTCAGCATCCCGATCGAGGACCTTGTGGACGGTGTTCTCCAAGACGACGACCACACGGAACAGCTCGGTGCCGGACCGGCGCACCGACACACTCTGCGGGTAGGCCCTCACGTGCGCGCAGGCGCGGCCTGGCTCTGGGGCGAGGGCGCCCCGGGGCCCTTGCATGACACCGTACGCTTCGAGTGGGAGGCCCTGGACGCGTGGTTCGAGGAAGACGAGCCCGTCTTCGTTCATCCCAGGAGCCCCTACTCCCGTGTGGACGCCCTGCGTTCCACCAGCAGCGTTCGGGTGGAGCTGGATGGTGTGGTGCTGGCGGAGGCCCCCAATTGTGTGAAACTGTTCGAAACGGGCCTCCCCACCCGTTACTACCTTGATCGCAACTGCGTCGACTGGACCCGACTGCGGCATTCAGACACCGTGACCCGATGTCCCTACAAGGGGACGACGAGCAGTTACTGGTCCTCCGGCAGCGACAGAGCCTCCCATGAGGACATCGCCTGGGGCTACGACTTTCCGACCATTCACGCCAACCGCATCGCGGGGCTGACTGCGTTCTACAACGAGCATGTCGACCTGTACGTCGATGGTGTCCTACTGCCGAGGTCCACTCACGGCTGACCAGTAGTGTTCTGGTTTCGGCTCTTGTGGCGGAGGGCGGCCGCAGGGCCGCGGATGCTGTTCTGCGGCCTTGCCGAGTTCTCGGGAGACGCAGGGGTCGGTAGTCGACCGCCGGCCTCCCGCCGGCCGCGGCTCGGAAGCACCCAGATCGCGCCCTCGCTCGCTGCGCGCCCTACGTTCCGGCGTGCACTGCTGACAGAGGAGGCGAGCCGATCGAAGCAGTGGGCTCCAGGCCCAGGGCTGATGGATACGGCTCGCGAACACTCGTGGTCCTGTCGTGTGAGTAGGGATAGATTTTGAGACAGCGTGTACACGAGGCCGAGGGTATGGTGACAGCCGGGAGGCTGCCATGGGGAGAGACGGAGCGCGGGCCGGGCTCGTCGGGCGCCGGAACGAGTGCCGATATCTCGACCACCTCTTGGCAGAAGCCAGGGCCGGGCAGAGCGGGGTCCTGGTCGTGCGGGGTGAGGCAGGCATCGGGAAGACCGAACTGCTGAACTACTTGATCGAGCGTGCCGTCGGGTGCCGCGTCGTCCGGGCAACCGGCGTCCAGTCCGAAATGGAGCTCTCCTACGCTGGACTGCACCAACTCTGCGCTCCACTGCTGTCCCACCTCGATGATCTCCCCGAACCGCAGCAGAACGCGCTGCGCGCGGCTTTCGGGATGCGGGCCGGTGACGCGCCTGATCGTTTTCTGGTGGGGTTGGCCACTCTCAGTCTGCTTGCCGGCGCTACTGGTGACGAGCCGCTCGTCTGTCTCGTGGATGACGCGCAATGGCTGGACCGCGTGTCGGCCCAGACGCTGGAGTTCGTCGCTCGTCGGCTGCTTGCCGAATCGGTTCTGCTCGTTCTCGCCGTCCGTGAGTCCGGCCCTCGCGAGGCTTTCACCGACCTGCGAGAGCTTCACGTGCGCGGGTTGAGCGACAGTGATTCCCGCAGGCTCCTCGCATCGGTGATCACCGGCCCGCTCGACCGGCGCGTGCGGGACCGCATCGTGGCCGAAACGCGCGGCAATCCGCTGGCACTTCTGGAACTGCCGAGGGGCCTGACCGCAGTCGAATTGGCAGGAGGGCTCGCAAGGCTCGAGCGCCGCCCACTGTCCAGCCAGATCGAGAACGGTTTCCTCCGTCGCGTCCAGTCGCTCCCGGCGGAAACGCGACAACTGCTGCTCGTCGCCGCTGCAGAACCGGTCGGTGATGTGGCCTTGCTGCGGCGGGCTGCTGAACGTCTCGGAATCGCTGTGAGCACTGCCGAGGCCAGCGCCGAAACGTCCGGACTCATCTCATTCGGTACGTGGGTTCGCTTCCGACACCCGTTGGTTCGGTCTGCTGCGTATCGCGCCGCCGACTTCGAACAACGGCGACGGGTCCACAAGGCCCTGGCGGACTCGATCGACGCGCAATTCGATCCGGAACGCCGTGTCTGGCACCTGGCGAGCGCGACGGCGGGGCCGGACGAAGCCGTGGCCGCCGAATTGGAGAGATCGGCCGGGCGTGCGCAACTGCGCGGCGGAATCGCCACGGCGGCAGCTTTCCTCCAGCGAGCCACCGAACTGACCTCGGACCCCGCACGCTGGGGGCCTCGGGCGTTGGCTGCGGCGCAGGCCCAGTATCGAGCAGGCGCTTTCGACGTTGCGCGGGAACTGGTCGACGCGGCGGAACTGAGCCGCCTCGACGACGTCAGGTCCGCGCAAGCCATGCTGCTCCGCGGGCAGATCATCTCCGTCTCCCAAAGTGCCAGTGCCGGACTACCGCTGCTGCTCAAAGCTGCCGAGCGGCTCCAGTCATTCGACGCCAAGCTCGCTCGTGAGACCTACCGGGACGCCCTCTACGCGGCATTGACCGCAGGCCGACTGGCCGCGGGGGGCGTCCGCGACGTTGCAGAAGCGGTGCTGAGCGCACCCTCCTTGACTCACCCCCCGACCCGCGAGGATCTCCTCTTGCAGGGTGTCGCACGGGTGATCACCGAAGGTTACGCCGCTGGTGCGCCGGTTCTCATGGAGGCTGTGGCCGCCTTCCGCACTGATGAGGTCGCGCCGGAGGACGGTCTTGGGTGGCTCCCGCTCGTGTGCCGTATGGCACACACGACGTGGGACTTCGATGCTTGGTCCGAGCTCTCCGCCCGGCTGGTCGACATGGGCCGCGACACAGGAGCTCTCGCTTTTCTGCCGTCATCCCTCCTGCTCCGTCTGTCGAATCGGGCATTCGCCGGCGACCTGCGGGGCGCCGATTCCCTTGTCGCGGAGGCGAACGCGATCGGTGAGGCGACGGGCAGCACTTTCTTCGCGCACTACGGCGCACTGGTTCTGGAACCTTTCAAGGGGCGGGAGTCCACGACCCATCAGGCGATCGAAGCGCTCACGCAAGACCGTCTCCTGCAGGACGAGGGGAAGGTGACGACAGCCACGCAATGGGCCTTGGCGGTGCTCTACAACGGCCTTGGGCGATACGAAGAGGCCTACGCGTGCGCAGAACGTGGATGCGAGAACCCGCAGGAACTCGGCTTGTCCCTCCAGTCCAGGGTGGAATTCGTCGAAGCCGCCGTACGGTTGGGGCGAACAACCAGGGCGGCCGAAGCCCAGCGGATGATCGAAGAGATGGCCCAGGCCAGCAAAACCACCTGGGCACTCGGTATTTCGGCCGCTACCCGTGCCCTGGTGAGCGACGGAGGGGCAGCCGAGGATCTGCACCGAGAAGCCATCGAGCTGCTCGACAGGACGCAGACCCGGATGGACAGCGCCCGCGCCCGACTCAGGTACGGTGAATGGCTGCGAAGTGAAGGCCGATCGGCGGACGCTCGTGAACGGTTGAGCGAAGCGCACGAGATGCTCAGCGAGGCGGGCGCCGAGGCATTCGCGGAGCGCGCACGACGTGAGCTCCAGGCTGCGGGAGCGAAGGTGCGCAAACGAGCCTCAGTCGCGGCGGCGATCCTCACGCCAAAAGAAGTCGAGATCGCGCGGCTTGCCAAGGAGGGTTTCACCAACCCGGAGATAGGCGCCCGACTGTTCCTCAGTCCTCATACGGTCGATTGGCATTTGCGCAAGGTGTTCGCGAAATTGGGTATCTCCTCCCGCAAAGAGATCTCTTCGGTGCGGCCGGAAGGTCTGACGGCCACACGTTGACCGTGTTCGACACGTCGCCCGCGCTCGGCGTGGGGCCTGTCCAAGCCCAGGCCGAGCGGGGTGGCCACGGACCCACCACGGCATCACTACGCAGTCCCCCACGGGGTCCCACGGAGTGTTGAAGGCGCGGGCTACGCCGTGTCGGCGCGAGGTTGGTCGCAGCTCGAATTTCCAGGTTGCTGACCCACCCAGCGGAGGATCCGACCATGGACAGGTACCTGCTCGAAGCCAGACGCTTGCCGATGGACGGGGGCCACGCATCGCCCTCGACCATTGACGATCTGGAGGATGCGGCGTCCATATACCTGCGGAATCGGCCGGCACTCCTCAAGATCGCCCATCGCATCCTCGACAACGAGAACGAGGCCGAAGAGGTGGTCCAGGAGGTATGGCTGCGACTGCAGCGCACCGATCGAACGTCCGTACGATCTCCTCAGGCGCTGTTGCGGACGATCACCGTCAGGTTGGCGATCAACTCGGTTCAATCGGCTTACAGACGCCGGGAACGCAGTGCCACCCCTTGGCTTCCGGAGGCGTTGGACCCGGGCCCCAGCCCGGAATCAGCAGCCGAGCAGCAAGACACCGTGGAGCGAGCGGTCTCGCTGCTTCTGGAGACGTTGACACCTCCGCAGCGCACAGCGTTCGTCCTCCGGGAGGGGTTCGGTTATCCGTACGAGCGGATTGCCGGCCTTCTGCATCTCAGCGTCGCCAACGCCAGGCAGCAGGTCACTCGCGCACAACGGCGACTGGGTGCGAAGCGTCACCGGCAACCGGTGGACTCCATCAGCCATCGCCGTGTTGTGCAGGCCTTCCTCGCGGCGGCACAGGGAGGCGACCTGGACCGCCTGGAGCGGGTCCTCCTGTCGGAGACCGGCCCGACAGTTCGAGCCGCGAGGCTGGCCGGGGCGCGGGCGGCGTAAGAACGTGGTCGGACTCATCGGCGCCGTTTCTGGTCTACCCCATGGATTGATTACCGTCCCTTTTCTTAGAGACCCGGGGCGTTTGCAGTGTCGACCGGACTGAGTCAGCGATTTCCCCCTTGAAGGGGGGTTGACATCAGGTTCACGCAGAGAGGTACCTGGTCGCGCCCTTGACAGGCCGTAGGTGTCTCCGTGGTCACCCCGTGGCCCCTGGGGCGGTCCGTCAATCGGTCAGAGCGCCCTGGGCAGGAGCCGGCGAGAAGTGATGTTGAGTTTCGCGTACACCTTGCGCAGGTGCCATTCCACGGTGTGCGGGCTGAGGAACAGCTGTGCGCCGATCTCGGTGTTGGTGAGCCCCGCACGGGCCAGCTGCGCGATCTGCGCTTCCTGGGGGGTCAGCGTCGCCGCGGCGGCACCGGTCCGCCGGGTCACGGTCTCGCCGGCGGCCCGTAGTTCACGGATAGAGCGCTCGGCGAACGCGCCGGCGCCGAACTGACTGAAGAGGGTGTGCGCCGCGCGAAGTTGCTCGCGGGCGTCGACGCGGCGGTTCTGCCGGCGCAGCCATTCGCCGTACACCAGGTGTGCCCGTGCCAGATCCGTCCTGACCCGAGTACGTCCGAGTCGCTCGATAGCCTCGCGGTAGAGCTCTTCGGCAGAGTCCTCCTGGCCGAGCAGAGCCTGCGAGCGTGCCTGAACCCCCAAGGCCCAGTCCGTGGCCGCGGCTTCGGTGGCCCGGGTCAGTTCGGCCAGTGCGGCCTCGGCCGCCTCACGGTGACCACTGCGAACTGCGGCCTCCACCAGTTCAGTCAATCCCCAGTTGTATACCGCGACATCCTGCGGGTGCGCGCTCGCCTGACGGGCGGAGTCGAATGCCTCCTCGTATCGGCCCAAACCGTTGTAGAGCACTGCTGCGGCCCGATGGCCGACGGACAGGCCGGCGCCTTCACCGCGATTGAGGGCCTCGTCCTGGCTGGCCCTGATAAGCGTTACGGCCTCGCGTTCCCTTCCTTGCCAGGCGGCGAGGGTAATCGTTCCGTAGGGCGTGAAGCTGTTGCCGCCGGCGGCCTCCTGGACACTGAGGCTCTCTGCGATGAGTAGTTCCGCCGCGTCCAGTTCACCGGCGAACGTGTGGACGACTGACCGTGAGTGGAGCGCGAGGGGCAACTCTGTCAGCGCGCCGACGGTGCGGGTGGTCTGCACGTGGCGTGTCGCCAGCTCAGTCCAACCTTCGTCGTCCCACATATCGGCAGCGAGGGCGCCGCCCAACCATGACCAGCGCAGGACCTGCTCGGGCTCGGTCTCCTGACGGAGCCCGGTCACCGCGTCACGCGCGCCGGCGACGGCGGCACGGTACCCACTGGTGAACCGGGGGGCCAAGGCGTCCATGAGAAGGTCGGCATTGCGTGACAGCCGTGTGCCGGACGGTGACGTCCTGTGCGCTGCTTCCGCCACCTCTCGCACCGTAGCCCCGACAGCGAGGCGCCCTGCGAACATGGCCGCTGACACGGTGTCCAGAAACGTCTCGCGAGCCAGGTCGACGTCGATCGGGACCAAGCGCTGCGCGGCGGCCAGCAGGAGGGGGAGCGCTTCGGCGCCGCGGCTGCCGACGAAGGCGATCTGAGCGTGGGTGAGGTGCACGCGAGCGCGACCGATCTCGTCCAGGACCCCGCTCTCGGCGAGGGACAGCAGATCACGCGCCGCGGCTGGTGCACCGGCCCGAAGCTTCGCCTGCGCTGCCGCGAGGGCACGCGTCGCTTTCCGTTGTGGCTGCGGAGTCAATACAGCCGCGTGTGCGAGAAACGCCGCGGCTGCGGCGGTGCCGCCGCGCGCCTGCGCCCGCGCGGCGGATGACTCCAGTTCGGCGGCGATCTCCTCGTCGGGCCGCACCGTTGATCGTGCCAGGTGCCACGCACGACGGTCGGGATCGTGGCCGGGGTCGGTCACCGCTGCCAGGACGCGGTGGATCTCTCGCAGCTCCGCGAGTTCGGCCGACCGGTAGATTGCCGAGCGCAGAAGCGGATGCTTGAAACGCACCAGAGCACCGATGTCGAACAGCCCCGCTGCCACTGCCGGGCCTGCCGCTTCAGGATCGATGTCCAGGAGCGCCGCTGCGCGTCTGAGGAGTGTCACGTCGCCGATCGGTTCGGCGGCGGCTGCCAGCAGCAGTCGCTGCGTTGCGGGCGGGAGGGAGCGGACCCGCTCGAGGTAGCTCCGCTCGATACGGCCGGTCACCGGTCCGGGGTTAGGGAGGCCGAATCCGTCAGTGGGTTCGGTCTCTTCCGGGTTGTGCGGAAGTTCCAGAAGTGCGAGGGGGTTGCCGCGGGCTTCTGACAGGATTCGGTCGCGGACTCGTTCGTCCAAGGGACCGCCGGCCTCCGAAGCCAGAAGCGCGCGGGCGTCGCTGTTGTCGAGGCCGTCGATCGTCAGTTCAGGCAGTCCGGCGAACTCGTCGCGTGCCTTCAGTTCACGTGTGGCGAACACCAGTACGAGGGGTTCGGCGAGCATTCGCCGTGTCACGAAGGCCAGAGTCTGTGCGGATACCCGGTCGAGCCACTGCGCGTCGTCCACCAGGCAGAACAGCGGCTTTTCGGCGGCCACCTCGGTCAGCAGTCCGAGCACGGCGAGACCGACCAGGAACCGGTCCGGTGGTGGGCCGGTGCTGACCCCGAACGCCGTGGTCAGCGCTTCTCGCTGCGGGAGCGGAAGGGAGTCGGCGTGACCGAGGAACGGCGCGCACAACTGGTGCAGGCCTGCGAACGGCAGTTCCATCTCCGACTCGGCACCCGCACTGCGGGCGACGCGGTATCCGGCGACGTGCCCGGCCAGATGATCGAGCAGAGCGGACTTTCCTATGCCGGCCTCACCGCGTAGGACAAGAGCTGAGCTCTGTCCGGCCTCGACTTTCGACGCCAGCTCTTCAAGCGCATTGCACTCGCGGTGCCGACCGCGCAGTTGCATACGACCCTGTCCGCTCACCTTGACCCCCGTACGGGAGCATAACAACACCGTAGTCGATCAAGGCCGAAACGATGATGTCACGGTGAGCTGCGGTTCTGTGCAGCCGGTCACTGCACAGGCGCAGTCGTACCCTTCAGAGGCCAACGGCGGCTGACACCCACATGCAAAAGCACGCCCGCGCCCAGGGCGTTCACGCAGACATGCGACACCCATCCCTCGGCGCTCGAGGTTGTCCAGGTGAGCGTGCCCGCATAGGTGATCAGCCCGCCGAAGAGCCCGGCACCCACAAATACCGAGACAAAGAGAGTCGTCGCCCGCTCCCACGCCGAGGACATCCCGGATCGGAAGGCTCCCTCGAAGAGCATGGCCACCAGCAGCCCGGCCGCGCTGAAACTGGTAACGGTGGCAAGGATGGTACGTGCCGCCACGCCGAACAAACCGTCGAGCAGTGCGAAGCTGAACGCCGTGCCGGCGAACACGAGCAGATTCCCCAGAGTGATCCGAAGCCATCGCCGGTCGAGTCTGTTCAACGGCCAGCCACGCCAAACGATGAAGAACCAAACCTGCCACGCCCCGCACAGTGCGAACACGGCACTGAGGTCCTCGTGCGAGAAGGGACCATCCTGACTGATCAGGCCGGAGCCCGCCGGCGCGTGAAATTTGTACGCCGTGTACTGCACGAGGAGAGCCAGCCCCCAGGAGAGTGCTAGCGCTGCGAAACCCGCGACCAGCCTGGGCAGTCGCTTGAACGGCCAGCCCTCGCACACGAGGGTGAGCTGCAACATCGCGGTGAAGACCGTGAGTCCCAGCGGTATTGCGGCGGGGTACAACGGTGCGCTGCCGAGTTCCGGGGTGGAGTCGAAGAGACCGGACACGTCGAAATGGCCCACGATCATCTGGCCGACGGCCGCCAGGGCCACACCCGCCGCTGCAATGAGAAGCGTGTCCACAAGGGCCGACCAACCAGGGCGCAGGGTCGAACCCGGCCAGTCCTCCCACCAGAACGCGACCATGGAGAGAACCGGCAGTGCGAACGTCATCAGTGGCGAGAGGATGACCACTGCGCTCTCGGCGCCGTCCGGTCCGAAGGCGAGCAGTGCGGCCAGTGGAACGACTACCAGTAGCCCGGCAAATCCAAGACCCGGCTGGGCGGCAAGGCGTGCACGTTCGGCGTTGAGGAAGGCTTCGGAGTGCCGGAGGTAGGGGGTCGTTATCGTCGGCTGGTCGGGCAGCCTCTGGAACCAGATGCGTCTCGCGAAAGTTCCGCGCCTGGATTGGACCTTTGATTTATCCATGAAACGCACCATGAGATGTTGTTCCGTGTGTCTCTGTCGTCGAGTATCGGTCGTGCCACAGTAAATCCGTAGTCAGGAAGGGACTTTGAGCTCCGACCGGGGCAGCCCGACCATAGAGACCGAGTGCCTGTCCCAGGTGTGACACTGTGTTGGCGAGCGGCCAGCGCGTGAAAGTTCGTTCCTCCCGCCGTGGTGTCACAGATAGGTGCTCTGGGTGGTCCTTGTGTGAGGGCGGCCAAGTGAAGCCGCAGTCTCGCCGAATCAGTGCGTGTGAAGGCAGGCTCCATTTTTGCGCCCTCTGTTGGGGCAGTTGGCGTGCGGTTGGTCAACATGCCGGAGGAATAAGGGCGCCTGAAGGTTTGTGCTGCAAGAGGGAGAGGGAACCGCAGTGATCGTTCCTGTGGAGAAGGAAGTGCGCATTGCGCTCGCCCGGTTCGCGCAAGCGCGGATCGAGTACGACGTCTGTCCCACTGGCCGGACCAGCCGGGCTCTGGAGGATGCGAAGTACACGCTGTGTGTCATGACCGGAGTGCGTACCGCCGAGCAGGCGCTGGTCGCGGCGGACACACTGCTGGAGCAGTACAGCACCCGCCGGAGGGGAAGTGATCGTCCCGACTGGCCCGATCGTTGAGGGGTGGCCGGTCATCTGTGCTGCTGGGTCGGCGGGTCGAAGTCCCGGCACCGCAAGGCGTTCCGATCCGTAGCATCGGTGTCACAACTTGCCTGACTGGCCTGTCATGTTGACATCCGCGCCTCCGGACCGTTCCAGCGATTGGGCTGCTCGACCGCCGGCGGCGGCTTCTTCGACTGCGCGGTGACGCAGATGGTGCCCACGAAGAACATCGCCTTTCACGCGGGCAACTACTCCACAAACCTGCACTCCGTCGGTATCGAGCATGAGGGATACGCCGTGCAGGGCGCGACCTGGTACACCGAGGCGCAGTATCAGGCCACGGCTGACCTCGTGACATACCTGGCGGGCCGTTTCGACATCCCCCTGAACCGCCAGCACATTCTGGGCCATGACAACGTTGCTGGGCCGAACTCCTCGCTGGTGTCCGGCATGCACTGGGACCCGGGCAACGGGTGGGACTGGGACCACTTCATGCGCCTGCTCGGCCGTCCCATCAGCGGACTGCACAGCGTCGCGTCCGAGGGCTCGGTCGTATCCATCGACCCGCCCTTCGACGACAATGTGCAGACGGTCCAGGTCTGCCCGTCCGACGATCCGACGGGCGCCACGACATCCTGCACAGACAAGCAGCAGGCGTCGAACTTC
Source organism: Streptomyces sp. NPDC005483 (assembly GCF_040606035.1). Classification (NCBI taxonomy): domain Bacteria; kingdom Bacillati; phylum Actinomycetota; class Actinomycetes; order Kitasatosporales; family Streptomycetaceae; genus Streptomyces; species Streptomyces sp. NPDC005483. The sequence goes on along the minus strand of NZ_JBEXEA010000003.1, from coordinate 221,059 downwards.
GTGTACCTGCGCACCGCTCCCGACGCGGAGGCACCTCTCTTCGGTGACCAGGCGATCCACGGGACCGCTGCCGGCACGAATCGAATCAACGACTGGGGCAGCACCGCACAGGCCGGCCAGCAGTTCGTCCTCGCCGAGGTTCAGGGCGACTGGACTGCCGTCTGGTACAGCGGTGCCAAGGTCTGGTTCCACAACCCGGCGGGCAAGAACACCCGGCCCGTCTACGACGTGAAGATCATTGAGCCCGCAGGCACCACACCCGTGGCCGTCTACGGATCCAGCTACCCGGACAAGTCCGAGTACCCCGCCGGCCTGGGCGCGTCGACGCAAGCACCGTTGAGCATGTACTCGGTCCCGGAGGGCCAGGCCTACGTCGCCACCCAGTCGGCGGCGGTGGGCTGACCACCGCCGCACGCTCGAGGCCATCGCGTGGAAGTACCGCACCAACTCGCCCTGGCGGGACCTCCCGGAGGAGCTCGGCTCGTTCCAGACCGCTCACAAACGGCTGATCAGGTGGGCCGTCGACGGCACGTCGGAGAAGATCCTCGCCGCCGTCCTCGCGGCAGCCGATGCCGTGGACGACATCGGCTGGACCGTGTCGGTCGACTCCACCGTCGTCAGGGCCCACCAGCACGCCGCCGGTTGCGTGGCGCCGGTAGCGAGCCGAATGACATGTCGTGGCCCGGGACACGGGCGCGACCACGGGGTTGAGGGGCGAGAGGAACACATGGTGTCTGTAACCCACGCTGCGCATGAGATCGAGGTCACCGCCGAGAGCCTCCAGGAGGACCTGGCTCGGCTGGAGGTCCAGAAGCAGTCCCTTGAACGGGAGTTGGCCGCGGTCAAGGCACACCTCGGCTCAGCCCAGCGGGCCCTGGGTGCGCTGCAGACCCTCATGTCCGCCGCCGGGTCGGCACCGCCCGTAGCCGTCGGCGCCACGGGCACACACGAGACCGGCGGCGCCACCCGCGTGGAGCGCGACGGGAGCCGGCCACGACGGCTCCCGTCGACGAGGCCACGGCCTCCGACGAGGCGCGCGGTCAGCAGAAGTACGGCAAACTCACCGAGCAGATCCTGGATTACTTCGCCGGAGCCGGTGACACCGACGTCCGGGCACGCGATGTCGCCGAGGCGCTCGGCCGTGCCACGGACAGCGGCAGCATCAACGCCGTGCGCAGCACTCTCGACCGCCTGGCCGGCACGTCCCGGATCCGCCGCGCGGGCCGGGGTCTGTTACCGCGCCGCGTGAATCCCCGCGTCGCCGGGGAGCACACGGCGCTCGAACCCGCCAGCGGCGACGCCCGCAGCGGAGCCGGCCTCCCCACGGCTCAGCGGCGGGAACCGCTCCGCTCGCGCCCCTGATCCAGCGGGCGACCATCCGTACGCTCCGCGCCGGTGACCGGTTACCACCGCATGACGTTGTGACACGGTGCACCATGGTTGCTGCGGTACAAGTATGCGCCGACTATACCTACGGTGTATAGTGCGGCGTGCCAGCTGGCGGGTTCCACGCCATGCCGCCCCCTTCTGTACGGCCGATTGTGATCGGCACCCCTCCCCCCTAGCCGCCGGGCTGTACGGACGGCGCCCCGCGCCCGTACGAGAGGAAGACAGTGAGCCCAGCTCCGCAAGATGAGCGCCATGTCGTGACCGCGAGAGTGCCGGGCGGTGGACGGCGTTTCGGAGCGCTTCGCGCGCTCGGCCTCGGTGCCCGGCTCGCCCTGACCGGTGGCCGCGAGGGCAAGATCCGCACCACCCTCACGGCCGTCGGGGTCGGGCTCGGAGTCGCCGTGCTGTTGCTCGCCGCGTCGGTACCCACCGCCAGGCACGACCGGGACGAGCGCATTCACCACCGCATCGACGTCAACCTCGACGACCGCACCATCAAACCCTCGGCGGGCACTGTGCTGATCAGTGATATCGACACCGTGTTCAGGGACAAGAAGATCCGTGGGCGCATGGTGCAGCCGGAGGGGTCCGGCACACCGCTTCCGCCCGGACTCCGGCGTTATCCACGCCCCGGAGAGATGGTCGTGTCACCAGCACTGCACAAGCTGCTGGCCGCACCGGGCAGCGAGCTGCTGCGCGAGCGCCTCGCCCACACCGTCGTGGGCGAGGTAGGCGACCCGGGCCTGCTCGACCCCGGCGAGTACGTCTTCTACCTGGGCGGAGATCACATGGTGAACGGCGTCGCGGGCACGCGGCGACTGGACCACTTCGGGAAGGTCTACCCGAAGAAGCCCCTCTCCCCCGAACTCGCCCTGCTCAGCATCGCGGGGATCGTCGTGCTGCTCGCCCCGGTCGGCGTCTTCATCGCCGCGGCCGTCCGGTTCGGCGGTGAGCACCGGGACCGGCGGCTGGCCGCCCTGCGGCTGGTCGGCGCGGACCGTCGGATGACGGCCGGCATCGCCGCGGGCGAGACGCTGCTCAGCACACTGGCCGGTATCGTGCTGGGCGCGATCCTGTTCATGGCGGGTCGTCAGTTCGTCGGGCTGGTGGAGGTACAGGGGCTGGGCGTCTTCACCGAGGATCTCACTCCACAGCCTCTACTGGCGGCCCTCACGGTCGTCGCCGTCCTGGCACTCTCCCTCGTCGTCACGCGGATGGCGATGAACAAGGTGGCCGTGGAGCCCCTCGGAGTCGTCCGCAGGTCCGGCGGGACCACCCGGCGCCTGTGGTGGCGTATCGCGCTTCCCCTGCTGGGACTGGTCCTGCTGCGGACGTCCGTGCGTAACGCACCCGACCTGCAGGACGTCACCACCGTCGTGCAGGTGATCACCGGCATGCTCGCGCTGCTCGTCGGGGTCACCGCCGTGCTGCCTTGGATCGTGGAACGCCTCACCGGGCTGATCGGCGGCTTCGGTCCGCTGTCCTGGCAACTGGCGGTACGGAGGATGCAGTTGCACGGCGAGGCTGCCACCCGCTCGGTCAACGGGATCGCGGTCGCCGTGGCCGGTGCCGTGGCGCTGCAGACCCTCTTCACCGGGATCACCCAGCAATCTGCGGACCACACCCCACAGGCGGCGGGCGGTTCCTCCTCGCCCCGCACACACATCGGTTTCGCCCGCCTTGATGACGGGAAGGGGGGCGAGGAGCGGTACGCCCCGGTGTTCGCCTCGACTCCCGGTGTGCGGCAGGCCGTCGGTTTTGGGGAGTTGTCGGTGAGTACGCCCGACGGCGCGTTCCCGCAGACGGTCCGCATAGCCGACTGCGCCGGGTTGCGCCGACTGGCCGTGGTGCCCGCCTGTTCCGACGGGGACGCCTTCCTCGTCACTCCGGCCGGGCCGCACGGAGCGGACGACATGACCACGTGGAAGGCGGGCATGAGGCTGCGCATCGGCGCTGACGGCCCCGAATGGAAGGTACCGCGCATCACCGCCACCACTCACGCAAAGAGCGCCGATCCAGCAGTCGACTTCCCCGAGAGCATGCTGCTCGCCACCCCCAGGGCAGCAGGGCCGAACGCGCTCGCACATGCTGTCAGCACGGTCGACCTCACCTACACGGCCGCAAGCAGGGACGTGCAGGACCGCATCCGTACCGCGGCCGCCCGGCTGGGCCCTTCCTTCACTGTCGACTTCCCCGGACAGCCTCAGGGCAATCCGGCCCTCGACGGGATCAAGCGGGCCTTGCTGGCCGGGGTGACGGCCGTCCTGATGCTGATCGCCGCGAGCATGCTGCTCGGCGCGCTGGAACAACTCCGAGACCGTGCACGCATCATTGCCGTGCTGGCCGCCGTCGGTACCGGGCGGCGTACGCTCGGCGCATCCGTCCTCTGGCAGACCGCACTGCCCGTCGCGCTGGGGCTGCTCGTCGCGGAGCTGGTCGGGACGCTCCTCGGCGGCGCACTGCTCGGTCTCATCGGCAAACCCCTGGTCTACGACTGGAGCACCCTGCCGGCCATGGCCGGGATCGGCGTGACCGCCGCCGTCGGCGTGACCCTGTTGACCCTTCCCACACTGTGGCGGTCGACGCGGCCGGAGGGCCTCCGACACGAGTGAGCGGTCGTCCCGGAGCGTGGCCGAGCCAAACGCGGCCCGCGGTCGCGCTGCTGGGAGACGAGACCGCCTACACGGGCTTGGCGCGCAGCGCCCACCACCGCCGGTTCACCGACCCGGCCTCCCGGCTCGTACATCCCGAGAGCGACCACGCCGCGCAGAGCCGTCTGATAGCAGCGGACCTCCATGGTGCCTACACACACCATGGCGAGAAGTCCCGTGCCGCGAAGCTCGTCGACGCACTCAAGCAGGAGAGCCCCGAATTCGTCGCACTGTGGCACGAGCACGTCTTCCTGGGCCCCACTGCGCCTCCAAACGCTTTCTGCACTCACAGGTCGGGGCGCTTGAACTGCACTGCCAGACGCTCGTGGACCCAGAGCAGTCGCAGCGGCTCGTGGTCTATACAGCAGTACCGGGCACGGAGAGCCACACCAACCTGCAACTCCTGTCTTTGCTGCCCATCGCGGAGGGGACGGCGAGTTCGGTCAACCCGGCCCGCCCCGTGGTGACCACGACTCTCTTCACCTTGACATCACGCCGACCACACAGCGCGTTGGCATGTGACGAGGACCTTCGAGGGGACTGCTGTCACAGATGCGGCGGCGATGCTGTCAATACGTACAGCAGGTATGTCCTCGTCGACAGCAAGCTCAACCCATAGCTATGCGCTCGACCGTCTCGATGAGGTGCCTCCGTATCGGCACTTTCTTCGTCGACGACGTTCTCCTGCGTGAGACGAGGGTTGAAGCGTGCCGGGTCTCAGGTAGTCGCGGCTGCGCGTCGGCCTTTCGGCACCGTGCGCAGCACGGGACCCCCAGTGACCAGGAAGTGCAAAGACAGGCAGGCGATGAAGTGTGATCAGCAAGCAGAACAACGTCCAGGTCTTCCGGATCACCGCGGCGCGGAAGGGGCTGGACGAGGACGTCCGCGCCCGGCAGCGACGCTACGTCATCGCCATGTCGGTGCGTACGGTGTCGGTGATCCTGGCTGCCACTCTGTGGAACGTCGAACGGTCCGTTGCGCTTGTCGCGCTGGTCCTTGGTATCGGCCTGCCCTGCATCGCCGTCGTCATCGCCAACGGGGGCCGCGAGAAAGCCCCGGCACCCCAGGCGTGGTTCGTCGCCGCACCGTCCCGTCTCGTGATCGCTCCGCCGCGGCACGAGGGTTCCGCGGCGGCGGCCCCCGAAGACATGGCCACCGGGTCGGGCACGACCTCGCGAGCCGAATGATGCGCACTGAGCTGCACCCGCCGCGGCACTCATGGCGTCCACGTCGGCATGTCGGCATGCCGGCGTCTGCCTTTACCCGCTTCCGACGGGAGACGAGTTTCGGGAGCGGTGGGTGATCAGCGCCGTGGGTCAGCCAGGCGCTGAGGTGGCTCCGTCGATGAGACGATCGGCTGCCGCGTCGGTGCGGACGACGTCGTGGGTCACCAGGCGATCCTGGCACAATCCGCGCAGGCCCGAAACGAGCAGCGTGGCTGCGGCTCGTGCCTGCTCCGGTGGGTGGCCCAGCCGGACGTACGCGTCGGCGATCGGCCCGATCACCACCTCAACGGTGTCGGCGGCCAGCTCGCCGTACTGCTGCGGGTCCGTGACGGCCAGGCTCAACAGCTGCAAGAGCATGCGAATTGGTCCGGACTGCTCCCCGACGGTCATCGCCTCCCACAACGTGCGGGCGGCCCGACGCAGGCCTGCGGTGTCGTGGACGTCGTCGAACATCGCACGGGCATCGGGGCGGTTGGCGTTCAGTGCCTGCGCCAGTAGATTCTCACGACTGCCGAAGTAGTACAGAAGCATGCGTTTGGTGGTGCCGATGGATTCGGCGAGCGGGCTCAGCGACATCTGCGCGAGTCCGTGATCTTGAAGGTGCGCCACCACTTCCCGCAGCAACTCGGCGCGCTTTTCGACATTGACTGGTCGGGGCATGCCCCGGACTGTACCGGTCGGTACGCATAGGGTCGCACAGTGTTGACGTTCCAGTCGGTACGTTGATCAGGCGATTGCGTCAGCGAGTACAGAGGGGCGGGTGCCGCGGTCGTGAGGAGTGTCGGTGTCCCGGCTGATCAGGGCACTATCGTCACGGCCACCGCCCGGCGCGCAGGCGGCGTTTGGTGGTGCCGAGGATCTCGGCGGGCGGGCTCAGCTGCATCTGCGTGAGCCGAGCCGAACTGCTGAAGGTGGCCAATGATCTGCGCCAGCGGTTCGGCTTTCGACGCTGGCGGGTCTAGGTGCGTTTTGACTGTACCGATCGGTACGCGTAGGCTCCACGAGGTATAGATGTTCCGATCGGTACAGTAACGAACGTGTGCAATGGCGACAGTGTGCGAGGAACGGAGATGGCGCCATGGAGGTGGCTCAACCGCAGAGGACCGCAAAGCATGGGGTCCGCATGCCGCCTGAACCCTCGCTCGGTTTGAGAAGGCCCGGTGCACAAGTGCACGCTGGGGGCCGCGCCGGACTGGTCAGTCGCCACGGGCGGCGCGGCCAAGGCAGCACCCCGCATCCGTTCGGTAATGAGTCTTGCAAGTACGGCATTCATCGATGCGTCCGGGGCGTGAATCTGTGAGACACGGGATCAAGCTCTCTCAGGAAGTTCACCCGGCCAGGACTTTGGCCGAAGCCTTGTGGTTCCCCACGACCCTCTTCCTTGGCCTGCTCTTCTGTTTGGCACCAGCTCTGCACGCGCCTCAGCCCCACAATGCGAAAGTCGTAGTTGCTCACAGCGCACCGGACTCCGGGAGCGAGGCAGTTCTGCGGCGACAGCATCCCGGCGGGTTCGACGTCACCACCGTGGCCGGTCGCCAGGAAGCCCGCCGAGCAGTACTCGACCGCAATGCCGTGGCGGGTTACGTCCCCGGGCGCACACACGGTGTGCTCTACGTGGCCAAGGCCAACGGAGTGTCACTCGAGCAGGCTCTCATCAAGGACTTCAGCACAGTTGCTGCACATGACCGCGTCAAGCTGCAAGTCGAGGACGTAGCACCCACTGTGGCAAAAGACCAGATGGGCACCACCCTGGTCTACTTCGGAGTCGCCTGGAGCATTCCTGGCTACATACTCGCGACTACGCTGCTGCGAGCGGTGACCTTCAACCGGCGCCGGAAACTGCTGACAGTGATGGGCCTTTCCGCCCTCCTCAGCCCCGTGGGCTTCCTGGCCGGAGTGGGACTGGGCTATCTTCCCGACGACCCCTCAACCATGGTGGTCGCCTTCTTGCTCACCACAGCGGTGGCCACATTCTCCTCCGGCGTTGCGCCCTTCACCAAACAGCTCTTCCCCGCAGTGGGCATGGGCCTATTCATCGTGCTCAGCGTTCCCAGCAGTGGTGTCGCACCCGTCGCGATGCTGCCGACGTTCTTCCAGTACCTGCACGACGTCATGCCGCTGGGGAACGCAGTGGACGCGTTGCGAGGATTCCTGTACTTCAACGGTGCCGGGGTACTCAGGCCGATCCTCGTACTCTGCGCATGGATCACGGCAGGCCTGGCTCTGTTGGGCCTCGATGCCTGGCGGCATCACCGCCAGTTTGCGCAACAGGTCTTGGACACCGAGGAAAATATCGAGGAGCCACCGGTAGAGGACCCCTCCGTGGAGACGCCCACGCCCACTGCGCTCCCGGTCCACCACCATCACCACTTCGGCGAGTCGGTGCCCATGCTTTTCGGCACCGTCCGCAACGCCCAGCAGCGACCCGTGCGCCATGCCGCAGTAACTGTCATTGACACGCGCGGTCGGCAGTTGGTTCGGACTATGACAAACGCGGAGGGAGAGTACGCCGTGACCGGGCTGCCAGAGGGGTACATCAGCGTTGTGATCTCGTCTTCCGGCCAAACACCGGTAGTGGACCAAAAGCTGCTCCAGTCCGGCGTAGCCGCGCAAGCTGACTTCGTCCTGCGCGGTCGACTCGGCGGCACTCCATTCGGCGGCGGTATGTATCGCGGAAGTGCCCCGTCCGATGAGATGCCGTATCAGTAGTACGGCCATCTCCCGGCAGATGGTGAGGCCGACGACCCGACCGCGCGACAGCGGTGAGCCCGAGATGCGCTTCTGCCTGGCTACCTGAGCCGAAGCCCGCTTGTCCTCGGACTCGCGCGGCTTCCAGAAAGGTCACCTCATGCAGGACGTCGGAGACGGAAAAGCCTCCTGCACCGGACGCATACTGTGAGGTCGCTACCGCAGCCGCCTCCCAAAAGCGTTGGACGAACTCGCGCCCCCTCTCAGGGGTCGTCAATCTGGCGCTGCATGTGGCCTGGTCCGGGGTCAGGAACTTCTCCGTCGATCGACCCAAGGCACGTGGGCCTTGCTCCCAGCGAAACGCCCCGTGACCTGCGATGTACCAAAGTGCCAACTATCTCTCTGATTGCGGGCATCCGGCTGCTGAACCTAGTTGGCATCAGTGCAGGTCACGAACATCCCCTGGTGCCAACTACCAATCCTGGTCACATGCATTGTGACGATGGGCATGGGGTCAGTCTCCCCAGGCCCGGGGCCGGGTCGACGTCCCGAGCCCGGTGGCGAGCCCCAGTTCCGAGGCAGCCGTACCACCAGCGAGCACGGTGCGGGCGAGGCGCGCGGCCTCCTCCTGTGTACCGTCCGCGTCCGGGACGACTCCGGGAGCACCTGGTGCAGCGCGTGCTGCGCACTGAGCGTGCGCCTGCCTTCTCGTGCTCGATCGCGAGATCGATGTACTTCTCGGCGGTGCGCAGCCGCTTGTGCACATCCACGCGCGGCATGTTGAGCGGAATCGGGCCGGCCACACCGGCCGGGTCGGGCGTCTGGCTCTTGTCGATCTCGTCCGCCGCGTAGGTGAAGAAGACCTGAAGCGCGTTGATCAACGGCGTGGGCTCGTCGAGGCACCCGAGACAGAGGGCCTTGATGTTCCAGGAGCACATGGGCTGCTGTGCGTGCAGTTCCAGTGCTTCGGCAGTCGGACCGTACACGCGAAGACCACCTTGGTGTCCTCGATGGCCTGGAGCGCCATCCGGGTGTGGGTGATGATGGGCGGGCCTCGGCGACTATGCGTGGGAGGTGGTGCAAACTGCTGGCATACCCGAGGACCAGGCGCAGTACACCCCTCCAGACTCACTGCTACAGGTGATCGAGAACCTCGCGCGGTTCCACCGAGAGCATGAGAAGTACTACTCACAGGCCCCACTGCGGCAGGCCGCAGAGCTTCAGGCGCGATCTCGGGCGCTGAAGTCACTGGCCGATCGGTGGAGCGACGTCGAGGCCGGTGAACAGACGTCGGCGATCGCGTTCGCAGGCACGGAGGACCTGAATGCTCCAGGTCTTGTAGCGGAGTCGGGCATCCTCTTCATGGAAGGGGAGGAGGAGCCCGCAGAACTCCGGAGGCTGAAGAGGGAAGTCGGCATGATTGCCGAAGACACCGAGCAGGGTGGTGCCTGGCTGGCCCAGGCGATGGAGCAGGCGTGGGAGATCGCGGGAAGCCTGGCCACCTACCCGGCGCTTGCCGACCTGTTGGGGGAACGGCACCGGATCATCGCCAATGACTGGCAGTCGGCGGGTCTGCAGGCTCTGGTTGCGCGGCTGCTGCGCCGCGCTCTCGACCTGCTGGCCCGGGTCGACTTCTCTCCGGCGGCGCTCCGGGCCGACCTGCGAGGCGAGCGGAAGGCTCCTTCCTACCTCTATTCGGCTTCTGAGCTGTTCGACCGGGCAGCCGACCTGATGGCGGAGTCAGCGACGCTTGTGCATGAGAACGAGAGGCGCTGGCGCACATTCCGTACCCGGGTTCGCGAACTGCAATCCGAATAGGCCGGCCACGGGAGTGTTCCCACCTCGAGAGATGATCTTCATGGAACCGCCGCCGCGCTCGCAGCGCCTTACAGGTCGGCGACCTAGAGCTGCAGCCCCCTCAGCGGTCGGGCGTCAGAGTGGTCGGTGGGCCGGCGGTGACGCCGCCGTCCGGGACGAATGAGGACATCGGCGACCGTCACAGCCGCGCCGTGCGTGGCGAACAGACGTGCCACGGCGGCGCAGATCCGTCTTGCTCCACCGGTGACGATCGCCACTTGCTCGTCGAGACGTCCCATCACGGCCTTCTGAACCGAAGTTCGACGAAGATTCGCCGGGGAATGACCTGTCGGTCAGGAGGTGTCGCAGACGACATCGACGAAATGGCCCGACTGGTCCTCGGGCATGTGGCGTGCGAGGTCCGCCTCGCTGATCATGCCGGCGAGGCGATGATTGTCGGTCACCGGCAGCCGAGGGATCTTGTGTGGTCCGGCAGCCAGCGCCCCGAGCGGCGGTTGAGATGCCACTCCTGGGTCTTCCTCACGGCCGTCGCTGCCGCTCTGCCAGGGGAACATGACCCCGCTCCGGTCGATCGCGGCGTCGGCTTCGCAGGCCCACGGGAGGCGTCGGTACCGGTAGTTCAGTAGAGCCCGTGAGACATCAGGGAAGTGCAGGTTGAGGTACGGCAGGACGAACAGCTCGTCCCAGAAGACGTGGCCCCGGTACGCCTCCCGTGCAGCCCCCGGGCGGGGTCGCCCACGTCCAGGTCCGCGGTGTGCGGTGACAGCGTCTGGAGGAGGTGGATGGAGGAGGTGGAAGAGGTGGAAGCGCAGGACGCGCCCGGACTGGCCGGGCACCTGGATCTTCGCGCGCCGCCACAAGCGTTCCCAGACCGCGACGTGGGAGTTCAGCAAGCCCGCGAAGTCAGCCGCCGCCGTCACTCGGTCGACCGCCGCCCCGAGCGGATCGCTGATCGCCGTGTCGCGTGAGGTGTGCAGCGCCACGGTCTTGTCCACGGCGACGGGACGGCCGGGAGCGAGTGGGATCACCAGGCGGTGAGCGGCACGGTGACGGGCTGGGCGGAGGTCCGACGACGTCGGAGGTCGGTCGGTGACGACGGTCCGCGCGGCCATGGCGACACTGATGTCGGAGGTGCTGGTCAGGCAGGCTCAGCCAGACCGTGTCGGGGCCCCGCGTCCCGGTCCGCACCTTGGTCAGCTGGTGGTGGTCGAGGGCGCGGTAACGGTGCACATTGCCGTTGGTCACCTCGCCGTCGAGGCAGGACTCGATTCGACCTCTCCCGACCAGTCCTCGGCCGTGAAGACCGTGCGCAGCGCGGCCAGATGAGGATCACCCATGTGCACCAGGCGGGTCTGTTCGACAGCGACCACGCCCGCTCTCTCGTCCCGGGGGCGGAAGAACCGGGTGAGCGTGGCGCGGCGCAGATCCAGGGAGTGCCGGTGGTCCAGGAGAGTTGCGGTGCGCCGGGTCGCGACGACGCTGGAGACGTACGGCACGACGAACCACCCGGCGCGCTCCCCAAGGACCTGGGACATGCCTCGGTCGTCGGACGGTGCCGGCTGGCTCATCGGAACACCCTTCGAGAGCCGTCGGGACAGGAGCGCTCTTCAGTGGCTGGCGCTGCCTGGTCATCCATCGGCTGGAGTGATGCGGCGGCCAGTGAGGTGTGCGGGCCGGATCGACACCCACATCGCGCGTTCACCGCCCGGCCATGGCGTGGTGTGGGCGTGATCGGTGAGCCTGCGCACGGTGTCAGGATCCGTCACAACGCTCGCGGGGCCGACAACGAGGACGCTCCAGCCCTGACTCAGGGCCTCGTCCATGTGATCGACCTCGAAGGCGACCTCGGATCCGACGGCGGCCGCGGGTGTGGAGTCCGGCGCGGTCCGGAAGACGATCGCGTCATCGACGACCTCGTAGTTGACCGGCACGACCGCCGGGCGGCCGTCGGAGGCCGTCACCGCGACGCGCCCCACGCCGTGGGTGGAGAGCAACGTGCGGCATTCCTCCGGGCCGATGTCCCGCAACCGAGGATGCAGCAGCGCGTGTCCTTGGCCGGGTGGCAGATCCATTCCGCCTCCGCGTAGCGTGGTGACGGTGGTGCCCAGCGCGTCGGCCAGCCTGATGAGGGTCGCCAGACTCGGGTCGCCAGGCCGTTCCTCCAGGTACTCCAGGTAACCGGGGGATATTCCGGCGCGGCGGGCCGTCTCCTCGCGGCTGAGCCGCTGCCTGTGGCGTTCGACGGCCACGCGTCGGCCGATGTCACCGGGGCCGGGTGCGGGTGCTTTGGGCGGCACGGCCTCCGCCTCGGCCGTGTCGGGGCCCGAAGGGGCATCGGTGCCCACGGGCCGGCCGGGTTCGAGATGGCGGATGTGTGCGTCGGGCCCGGGGAACACGAGTGTCACTTCGTCCGTATCCGACCAGCGCACGTCGTAAGGGGGCGTTCCGTCCTCGTGATGGAGTCCGACGATCTCGCCGTCGCGCTTGGCGGCGCCGGTCGTCGTGCGTTCGATGACGAGTTGGTCGCCGAGGTGAGCTCTCATGACGCCGCCCTCTCCTCAGAATGGTGCTGTATCCAACGTGCCACGCGCGACGGGCGGCCGCACGGTACCGATCAGCCTCAGGCCGCCCCGCTTCGGGGAAGCTGCTCCCCGCCTCGTTCCCGCACGGCCGTCGACCGACTCAGCCGGTGATCTCGATGCGCTGAAGCCTTGCCCTTTTCGGTCTTGGGGACCTTCACCGTGAGGACTCCGTTGTTCAGATCCGCGCTGATGTGCTCGGTGTCGGAGTTCGGCGGCAGAATCGTGCGGTAGTCGAACTGGCCGATGCGAGGGGTCTGCCGGCGCACCGTCCCGGTGTGTTCCTTCTCCCGGATCTCACTGTGGATGTCGAGTTCACCTTCGGCGACCTCCACGGTGATCTGGTCCTTTGCCACTCCGGGCAGCTCCAGTTCCACCAGGTAGGCGTTCCTTGGTGTCCTCGATGTCAGCAAGGGGCGCCCATGGCTCGGCCACGCCGAACCCGGGGAAGCCGCCAACGGGAAAGGCGGCGTGCATGAGTTGGTCCACCCTGGGCGCAGGTCCTCAAGCTCCCGCAGGGCTGACCGAAGCCCACCTCTGCTGTGTTACGCGGGATGTGTCATGGCTGATCCCTCCTTGACTTCTGCCTCGGGGGCGCTGTGCCGCCGTCGGTCACGTGGGCCACCCGGCGCCCCCCGGCCGTGTGGCCGCGACGCGCCCATGCCCTCGATGTCGCGCTCGGCGGTCTTCAGCAGTTGCCCGGCCAGGTCGTTCATGGCCCGGCCCGCTGCCAGTTGGCGGGCAGCCCCTCCGGCCGTGCGTACCGCTCATGGCACCTCCAGCAGACTCCGTGCCGCCGTCCCTTCACCGTCTTCCAGCGTGCCTTCGGCCGTCGGTAGCCGCCACGCCACGGCCTCGTGGGCGCTGATCCGGTGATGCGTGGCTTCGTGGTGCGGCGGGCTGGCTGGACCCGGAAGTTCGGGTCGGCACCGCGATCGTCGTGGGACGTGCCCGCCACGAGCGAGCCCTCCGGCTCCCAGGTCCGCCGAGTGGCCACTGCGGACCTTATGGGGGGAGCCTGGAGGGGAGGTGAGCCATGTTCCCCGACAGCGGTTTCGATCGGGCTGCCACCAGGTCGGGTGACCAGCTGATGGGAGGAAGCCATGAGGGTTGGAGTGCTGACCGGCGGCGGTGACTGTCCCGGCCTCAACGCTGTGATCCGCAGCGTGGTCCGCAGAGGCGTACAGGAGTACGCCTTCGACTTCGTCGGCTTGCGGGACGGCTGGCTCGGCGCGCTCCAGAACAGGGTGGTGCCGCTCGACATCTCCAGCGTGCGCGGAATCCTGCCCCGCGGCGGAACCATCCTCGGCTCCTCCCGTACCAATCCGTTCAAGCACGAGGATGGCCTGCGGCGTGTGCAGGACACTCTCGCCGCGCACGACGTGGACGCGCTCGTCGTGATCGGCGGCGAGGACACGCTCGGTGTGGCCACCGAGCTGAGCCGTCAGGGGATCGATCTGGTCGGCGTACCGAAGACCATCGACAATGACGTGTCCTGCACTGACTGCACCTTCGGCTTCGACACCGCTGTCGGCATCGCGACCGAGGCCATCGACCGCCTCCACACCACCGCCGAGTCGCACATGCGCACCCTGGTGGTCGAGGTGATGGGACGGCACTCCGGGTGGATCGCGCTGCATGCCGGCATCGCGGGCGGCGCCAACGCGATCCTCATTCCGGAGCAGCCGTTCGACATCGACCAGGTCTGCGCGTGGGTGCAGAGCCGATTCGAGATCAACTATGCGCCCATCGTCGTGGTGGCCGAGGGGGCCGTCCCCCACGAGGGACAGATGATGCGCAAGAACCAGACGCTGGACGAGTTCGGCCATGTGCGGCTGTCCGGCATCGGCGAGTGGCTGGCCCAGGAGATCTCGGAACGCACGGGCACGGACGCCCGCACCACGGTCCTGGGCCACGTGCAGCGCGGCGGCACGCCGAGCGCCTTCGACCGGTGGCTGGCCACGCGCTACGGACTGCACGCCGTCGACGCGGTCAAGGACCGTGACTTCGGCAAGATGGTGGCCCTGCACGGCACGCAGATCGTCCGGGTTCCGCTCGCCGATGCCACGGAGACGACCAAGAAGGTCGATCCGGCGCTCTACGACGAGTTCGCGGTGTTCTTCGGCTGACCGCTCCAGGTAGCCGGTGCCCACCGGATCCCCATCGGTCCTGTCGGTCCACCGTCAGGCCTCATGCGGAACTACTGCCACCGGGCAGACGGCGTGGTGCAGTACGGCGTGAGCGGTGGGCCCCAGTCTGCCCTCGACCGCCTGCGGATCGGTACGGCGGCCCACGACGAGCAGCTCCGCGCCGCGGGCCGAGTTCAGCAGCGCTTCGGCGGGGTGGAGCAGCACGACATCGGGACGGACCGTCACCCGCGGATACTTCTCCCGCCACGGGCGCAGTGCGTCGGAGAGTTGCAGGACCTCCTGATCCTCCCAGGTGGCGCGGTCCTCCTCGGTCACCGCCAGTGTGCCGGGAGACACGGACTCGGCAGGAAGCGCCCATGCTCGGACCACCCGCAGAAGTGCTCCGTGTGCCTCCGCGGCCGAGAAGGCGAAGTCCGCCGCCTCACCGACCGGGTGACGCGTGTCGAACCCCACCACCATCTCGGCGGCGCTGCGTGCCTCGTGCGTCCCTTCTCCGAGGGCGCCGTCACGTCGCCGGGGCACCAGTACGACCGGACAAGAGGCCCCCATGGCCATCCGCAGGGCCACCGAACCGACCGCAAGACCGTCGAAGCCACCCGTGCCCCGTGCGCCCACGACAAGGAGCCCGGCAGCGCGTGCCGCGGCCAGGAGCGCCGCGGCGGGGGCATCATCGGCCTGTTCACTCCGCACCTCGAGATCCGGGTGACGGTCGCTGAGGTCGGCGACCGCCCGCTGGAGCATCTGCTCACCCATGTGACGCAACCTGTCCGCCGCCGGGAGCGGCACGGCGGTGCCCGGAAGCGCTGGGGAGGCATGTACCAGATGCAGCTGGACGCCGCGCAGCACTGCCTCCCGGGCCGCCCAGTCGGCCGCCACCGAACTGTGTGCGGAGCCGTCGATACCCGCCAGCACAGGGTGACTCATCGTGCCCTCCTTCACGTGGCGCGCACCTTCAGGGGAACCGCACCGGCCCATGCCTCTTCTCTTGCAGGGTTCCACGGCAGGGCCGTGACGGCGTCCGCACAGGTGGCGGAGCCGAAGGCCCTCACCGGCCCGCACCCCGAAGCAGCCGCACAGGTCGGCAGCCCGGTGCCCGCGTTCCTCTGGAAGGCGCAGGTCGCATCCCGCCCACGGGGGATGAAGTCAACGGCCTGGTGCACCGGCTGCGGTCTCGCTGTCGGTGCGGAGGTGATGCGTGACGTCGATGACACCGTCGACGCTTTCGGACAGGCGTACCGCGATGGGGATGAGGCTTTCCTGCGGCACGGTGCCGTCGAGTGTCACCCGTCCGTCGGCGACGTGGACGCTGACGTCGCCGGGGCGCAGGCCGAGGCTCCGGATCATGACATCCGTGGTGATCTCTTCCTGGATCGCGATGTCTCGGCGCAGGAAGACGCGCGGCAGGTCATCGCGACTGACGACGCCCACCAGCAGGCCGAGGGCGTCCACGACGGGCAGCCGTTTGACCTGGTGCGGGCCATGGCGCGGGCCGCCTCCACGACCGACCACTGAGGCCGCGCCTGTAACGGCGGGGCTCGTCATCAGTTCCCCCGCGGTCAGCGCGTGCGCCTTGGCGCTCTCCGCCGGCAACAGGTGCGCGGCGCTCAGTGAAGGGCGGACCCCCGCCCGCGGACCACGGGGCCCGTCCGGGCGCTATCAGGTCATGTATGCGGAACGACGCATGCCGAGCTGAGCGGTGTCAACCGGGCCCTCCACATTCGAGCGGTACACCCGTTTCAAGTTACTCGAGCTACCTGGCATCGGCACAGGCCACGAATCGGGCCTTGTGCCGGCTGTCAGTCCTGGTCACACTGCGCGTATGGCGGACAAAGCGGGCTATGAGGCGGCTGATCCCGGACTGTTCACCCCGGACTCGGTGACCTGGCAGCTGCACGGCGACCCGATGATGTGGGTCGCCGGCATCCGCGCGCTCTACCTCCAGGCCCTGCATCCGCGCGCGGTGCGCGGAGTCATGCAGAACTCCGACTTCCGGCGCGACGCCTGGGGCCGGCTGATGCGCACCGCGAACTTCGTCGGCACCACGACCTACGGCACCACCGAGGCCGCGGAGAAGGCCGGCGCCCGGGTCCGGAAGATCCACAGCATGCTCGGCGCGACCGACCCCGACACCGGTGAGCGCTACGGCGTCGACGAACCCGGCCTCCTGCTGTGGGTGCACTGCGCGGAGATCGACTCCTACCTCCAGGTCGCCCGCCGCTCCGGCTTCCCCCTCACCGACGAGCAGGCCGACCGCTACATCGCCGAACACCGGGTCAGCGCCCGCCTGGTGGGCCTGGACCCCGACGCCGTACCGGCGAACCAAGGCGAGATGGCCGCCTACTTCGAGAAGGCGCTCCCCGAGCTCGCCGCTACGCCGGAGGCCCGCGAAGTGGACGACTTCCTCCTCCGCCCGCCGACGCACCCCCTCCTCGTCCCGGCGCGCGAGGTGCTGTGGCGGCGCGTGGCGCAGCTGGCGTACGCCGCCCTGCCGCCGTACGCCCACGAGCTGTACGGCAGGAAAGCCCCCGAACCCACCACCGTCACCCGCCAGTTGCGCGCCACCGGCACCCTGCTTCGCTGCGTTCCCGCACGTCTGCGCTGGCAACTCCCGCCCAAACACATCCTCCGTGCCATGGCACGGCTCGGACCGGGCACCCGGCCCGCCCCGTACAAACTCGGACGATAGGTCGCCATACTGGACGAGCCAGGGGAGGGCGGGGCGAGATTACGGGGGCGGTCGCAGGAGATGGGGGACAGCAGACTCATCCAGGGGCGGTACCGACTGCTCGATCTGATCGGGCGCGGGGGCATGGGCGAGGTGTGGCGGGCGCGCGACGAGTCGCTGGGCCGCCATGTCGCCGTGAAGTGCCTCAAGCCGCTGGGCGGGCAGCACGACCAGACCTTCACCCGGGTCCTGCGGGAGCGGTTCCGGCGGGAGGCCCGGGTGGCCGCCGCGCTCAGCCATCGCGGGGTGACCGTCGTGCACGACTTCGGCGAGTCCGACGGTGTCCTCTACCTGGTGATGGAACTCCTGGAGGGGCGCAACCTCAGCCAGCTCCTGGAGGACAACAAACAGCACCCCCTGCCCGTGTCCGACGTCGTCGAGATCGCCGACCAGGTCGCCGCCGCCCTCGCCTACACCCACCAGCAGGGCATCGTGCACCGGGACCTGAAGCCCGCGAACATCGTCCGGCTCACCGACGGCACCGTGAAGATCTGCGACTTCGGCATCGCCCGCCTCGGCCACGACGTCGACTTCACCTCCCGGCTGACCGGCACCGGCATCGCGATGGGCACCCCGCACTACATGTCGCCGGAGCAGATAGGGGGTTCGGAGGTCGACCAGCGCAGCGACCTGTACTCCCTCGGATGCGTGCTGTACGAGATCGCCACCGGGGCGCCGCCCTTCGACCTGGAGGACGCCTGGGCGATCCTCGTCGGCCACCGCGACACCCCGCCCCGGCCGCCGCGCAGCCACCGCGCCGAACTCCCCGAGTACCTCGACCGGGTCATCCTCGACCTGCTGGCCAAACAGCCCGAACAACGCCCGCACGACGCACGTGAGCTGGGCCGCCGGATCACCCTGGGCCGCACCACACCGGCGTACGTGCCCACCGTGGTGACCCCGCGCCCCGACTTCCGGCCGCCGGAGTTCCCCGAGACCGCCCGGCCCCACGAGAGGCGGCTGCCGTCCTGGACCCGGGGCATGACCACCGGCCACAAGGCCACCGGCGCCGGCCTCGTGACCACACCCCCGGACGCCGGGGCCGGTCTGACCGGTGAGTGGACAGCCCGCCCCGCCACCGGCCGCGTCGAGGTACCCGTGCCGGACGAGCCGCCCGCACCCTCCGGGCAGGCCCTCACGGCCCTCGCCGGGCGGCACAACGCGGGGCTGAGCCTCGGGCGTCTGGGCCGCTGGGCCGAGGCCGGCGAGGTGCACCGCGCGGTCGCCGCCGAACGCGAGCATCTGCTCGGCCCCGACCACCCCGACACCCTGGCCAGCCGTTACGAGGTCGCCTTCACCCTCAGCCGCACCGGACGGGCCGCGGACGCCCTGCGCGAGTACAAGCACGTGGCCGCGACCAGGACCCGCACCCTGGGCGCCGACCACCCCGACACACTCGCCGCCCGCCAGGAAATGGCGTACGTCCTCGGCCAGTTGGGCCGCCACTTCGACGCCCACCAGGTCTACAACTCGGTGCTCGCCGCCCGCGAGCGCGGGATGGGCCCGGACCATCCCGACACCCTGCGCTGCCGCCACAACCTCGCCTTCAACCTCAGCCGGCTCGGCCGCCTGGAGGACTCGTACCGCATGGCCTGCGAGGTGGCCGCCGCGCGCGCCCGGGTGCTGGGCCCCCACCACCCCGACACCCTGGTCACCCGCTACGAGGTCGCCTACGCGCTCGGGCAGTTGGGACGCTGGCCGGAAGCCCTGCAGACGTATCACGAGGTCGCCGAGGCGCGCGCCCGGGCCCTCGGTCCCGATCACCCCGACACCCTCGCCGCCCGCTACGAGGTCGGCATCAGCCTCGGCCGCCTCGGCCGCAGCGCGGACGCGCTCCAGCTCTACCGCGACCTGATCGACGACCGTACCCGCGTCCACGGCCCCGCCCACCCCGAGACCCTGCGCGCCCGCCACGGCCTCGGTGTCAACCTCGGCCGCCTCGGCCGCTGGGAGGAAGCCCTCGCCGAGTCCCGGGACGTGTGCGCGATCCGCGAGCGCGTCCTCGGCCCCGACCACCCGGACACCCTGGTGAGCCGCCGCGAGGTCGCCGTGGGCCTCGGCTGGCTCGGCCGCTGGACGGACGCCCTCACCGAGTACCGCACAGTGGCCACCGCCCGCGAACGGGTCCTCGGCGCCGACCACCCCGACACCCTCGCCAGCCGCAACGACGAAGCCCACTGCCTGGAACAGCTCGGCCGGGGCGCGGAGGCGGTCGAGCTCTACCGCAGGGTCGCGGTGCTGCGGCAGCAGCGGGCGTCCGGAGCGCAGTGACCCGGAGCGGGGTGTGGGTCGACTGCCGCCCACCTCTGGCCGACCTAGATCATCACGTGTTACGAAGAACCATGCCTGCACACGAGGGACACCACCGCCAGTACGACGCCGTCATCGTCGGCGGGGGCCACAACGGTCTGGTCGCCGCCGCCTATCTGGCCCGGGCGGGGCGCTCCGTACTGGTCCTCGAGCGGCTCGGGAACACCGGGGGAGCCGCGGTGTCCACGCGGCCGTTCGCGGGGGTGGACGCCCGGCTGTCGCGCTACTCGTACCTGGTCAGCCTGCTGCCCAGGAAGATCGTCCGCGACCTCGGCCTGGACTTCCGCGTCCGCACCCGCAACGTCTCGTCGTACACCCCCGTCGAACGCGACGGCAGGCCGACCGGACTGCTCGTCGGCGGCGGCGAGCGCCGCACCAGGGAGGCCTTCGCCAGGCTCACCGGCGGCGAAGGCGAGTACCGGGCCTGGCAGCGGTTCTACGACCTGACCGGCCGCGTCGCGCAGCGGGTCTTCCCCACCCTCACCGAGCCCCTGCCCACTCGGGACGAACTGCGTCTGCGGGTGGACGACGAGGAGGCCTGGCGGGTCCTGTTCGAGGAGCCGATCGGGGTGGCCGTGGAGGACCGTTTCGCCGATGACCTGGTGCGGGGCGTGGTCCTGACGGACGCGCTCATCGGCACCTTCGCCGACGCCCACGACCCCTCCCTCAAGCAGAACCGCTGCTTCCTCTACCACGTGATCGGCGGCGGGACCGGCGCCTGGGACGTACCCGTCGGCGGCATGGGCGCCCTCACCGACGCCCTGGCCACCGCGGCACGGCAGGCCGGCGCCGTCCTCGCCACCGGGCACGAGGTCGTGGGGATCTCCGCGGACGGCAGCTCGGCGGAGATCACGTACCGCACGGCCGAGGGAGAGGGCACCGTCGCCGCCCGGCACGTCCTGGTCAACGCCTCCCCGCAGGAACTCGCCACCCTCACCGGCGACGGGCCGCCCACCCCCGCCGAAGGCGCCCAGCTCAAGGTCAACATGCTCCTCAAGCGCCTGCCGCGGCTGCGTGACGGCGACGTCGACCCGCGCGAGGCGTTCTCCGGCACCTTCCACATCGCCGAGGGCTACCAGCAGCTCGCCGTCGCCCACGCCCAGGCCGCCGCCGGCCGGCTCCCCGACGCCCCGCCCTCCGAGATCTACTGCCACTCGCTCACCGACCCGACCATCCTCGGCCCGGACTTCGTCGAGCAGGGCTACCAGACCCTCACCCTGTTCGGCCTGCACACCCCGGCCCGGCTCTTCGACCGGGACAACGACGCCGTACGCGAGGAACTCCTCAAGTCGACCCTCGCCCAGCTCGACGCCCACCTCGCCGAACCGCTGGCCGACTGCCTGGCCACGGACGCGGACGGCCGGCCCTGCATCGAGGCGAAGACCCCGCTCGACCTGGAACGGGACCTGCGGCTGCCCGGCGGCAACATCTTCCACCGCGAACTGTCCTGGCCGTACGCCGAGGAGGGCACCGGCCGCTGGGGCGTGGAGACCCGGCAGGCGAACGTGCTGCTGTGCGGGGCGGGCGCGGTGCGCGGCGGCGGGGTGAGCGGGGTGCCGGGACACAACGCGGCGATGGCCGTGCTGGAGCAGCTCGACGGCTGACGCGCCCCGCCCGCCTGCCCGTACCGTCAGGCCCGGCTGCCGCCGTCGACCCGGAGCACCACTCCGGTGACGTACGAGGCCCGGTCGCTCAGCAGCCAGGCCGCGGCCTCGGCGATCTCGGCCGGGTCGGCACCGCGGCCCAGCGGGGTCTGCGCGACGAGCTGCTCGACGATGCCCGGGGTGGCGGCCTCCCAGTCGTCGATCATTTTGGTCAGCGTGCCGCCGGGGGCGACGGCGTTGACCCGGATGCCCTCCGGGCCGTACGTGGCGGCGGCCGACGCGGTCAGGCTGTTGACCGCCCGCTTGGCGGCGCCGTACGCGGGCAGCCAGGGGTTGGCCATCAGGCTGCCGACGCTGGAGTTGTTGACGATCGCGCCGGTCCCGGCGGTGGCCCGGATCGCGGCGATCTCGGCGTTCATCGCGAGCCAGGGGCCCTTCAGGTTGACGGAGACGACGTGGTCGAACTCGGCCTCGGACAGTTGGTCCATGGGGCCGGGCTGCTGGATGGTCGCGCCGTTGTTGAAGGCCACGTCGAGCCTGCCGTACAGCTCTACGGCCCGGTCGACGGCGGCCTGGACGCTCGCCGGGTCGGCCAGGTCGCAGCGGACGTGGTCGGCGGTGCCGCCCTCGGCGCGGATCTCCTCGGTCACCGCCTTGAGCTCGGTCTCGGTGCGGGCGGCGAGCAGCACACGGGCGCCTTCGCGGGCGAACAGCCGTGCGGCCGCGGCGCCGATGCCGCGTCCGGCGCCGGTGACGAAGGCGACCTTGTCGGCGAGCAGTGGTGTGATCGTGGTGTCGGTCATGCCGACGAGCCTGCGTCCGGCCGCGATCCTCATCCAGGCATCGGCAGTACCTGGCTGGGCATCCCGGTGTCCGCGCACACTGGGACCGTGGACCGACGAGAACTGGCCGACTTCCTGCGCAGCCGACGCGAGCGCATCGCCCCCGCGGACGCGGGCCTGCCCGCCGGGCCGCGCCGCCGCACCCCGGGTCTGCGCCGCGAGGAGGTGGCGCAGCTGGCGTACATCTCCACCGAGTACTACACCCGGCTGGAGCAGGCGCGCGCACCCCGTCCCTCCCTCGAGGTGCTGGCCCAGGTGGCCCGCGCCCTGCGGCTGTCGGACGCCGAACGCGACCACCTCCACCACCTCGCGGGCACCCCGCCGGGTCCGCCGCCCGGCCCCTCCCGGGAGGTGCGCCAGAGCATCGTCGACCTGCTGCACCGGTTGCCGCAGGCCGCGGCGATCGTCATCTCGGCGACCCACGAGGTCATCGCCTGGAACGATCTGGCGGCGGCCCTCATGGAGGACTTCTCCGCCCTTTCGCGCCGCGACCGCAACCTCGTCCGGCGGGCCTTCCTCGGCCCGCACCCCGAAGGGCGGCGCCTGTACGGGGTGTCGGACGGGGAGGAGTTCGCACGCTCCTCGGTCCAGCAGTTGCGTGCCGCCTCCGCCCGCTATCCCGACGATGCCGAGCTGACCGGTCTGGTGGCCGAACTCCTCGACGGGAGCGAGGAGTTCGCCCGCCTGTGGGCTGCCCATGACGTCACGGCCAGCCCGACGCTCTGCAAGACCTTCGATCACCCCGTGGTCGGCCCGGTCACCGTGAACTGCGATGTCCTGGACATCGCGGACCGGGACCAGCGCGTCGTGATCTACACCGCCACGCCCGGTACCCGGTCCGAGGAGGCGCTCCGGCTCCTGTCGGTGATCGGCACCCAGCGCATGGACGTCGCCGGCTGACCCGTCGGTCCCCGGACGCCGTCACGGAACTCTGTCCCGGGACCAGAATCTGACGGAGCATCAGAAAACCTCTTCCGTCGTCCGGAGGTCTGCGGCATCCTGCGGCCATGCAGACGGAGCTGAGCAAGAAACTGGGAGTCGAGCACGCCGTCTTCGGCTTCACGCCGTTCCCCGCCGTTGCCGCGGCCATCAGCCGGGCCGGCGGCTTCGGAGTGCTCGGCGCGGTCCGCTACACGGCCCCCGACGAACTCAAACGGGACCTCGACTGGATCGAGGCCCACGTCGACGGCAGGCCGTACGGCCTGGACGTCGTCATGCCCGCCAAGAAGGTCGAAGGGGTGACCGAGGCGGACGTCGAGGCGATGATCCCCGAGGGGCACCGGCAGTTCGTCAGGGACACCCTCGCCAAGTACGGCGTGCCCGAACTCGCCGAGGGCGAGGTCTCCGGGTGGCGCATCACGGGCTGGATGGAGCAGGTCGCCCGCAACCAGCTGGACGTCGCCTTCGACTACCCGATCCGGCTGCTCGCCAACGCGCTGGGCTCCCCGCCCGCCGACGTGGTGGCCCGCGCCCACGAGAAGAACGTCCTGGTCGCCGCCCTCGCGGGCAGCGCCCGGCACGCCGTCAAGCACCAGGAGGGCGGCATCGACATCGTGGTCGCCCAGGGCTACGAGGCCGGCGGCCACACCGGGGACATCGCCTCCATGGTCCTCACACCCGAGGTCGTCGACGCCGTGGCCCCGCTGCCCGTGCTGGCGGCGGGCGGCATCGGCAGCGGTCGGCAGGTGGCGGCCGCACTGGCACTCGGCGCCCAAGGCGTGTGGCTGGGCTCCATATGGCTGACCACCACAGAGGCGGAACTGCCCTCGCCCAAGCTGATCGAGAAGCTGCTCGCGGCAGGCTCCGGCGACACCGTCCGCTCCCGCGCGCTGACCGGGAAGCCCGCGCGCCAGCTCCGTACCGAATGGACCGACGCCTGGGACTCCGCCGACGGACCCGGCACCCTCCCCATGCCCCTGCAGGGTCTGCTGGTCGCCGACGCCGTCTCGCGCATCCAGAAGTACGAGGTGGAGCCCCTGCTGGGCACGCCCGTCGGCCAGATCGTCGGCCGGATGACCAGTGAGCGCAGCGTCCAGGCCGTCTTCGACGACCTCACCCGCGGCTTCGAGGAGGCCGTCGATCGCATCAACCGCATCGCCGGAAGGAGCGGCCAGTGACGAGCACACCTCCCGCGGGTTTCTGGGCCCAGGCCGCGCAGGACCCCTCCCGCACGGCCCTCATCGCCCCCGACGGCTCGCCCTGGACCGCGGGCCGCCTCCACGCCGCCGCCAACCAGCTCGTGCACGGACTGCGCGCGGCCGGCCTGGAGCGCGGGGACGCCTTCGCGGTCGTCCTGCCCAACAGCGCGGAGTTCTTCACCGCACACCTCGCCGCCAGCCAGGCCGGCTTCTACCTGGTCCCGATCAATCACCATTTCGTCGCCCCGGAGATCGCCTGGATCGTCGCCGACTCCGGCGCGAAGGTGCTGATCGCTCACGAGAGGTTCGGGGAAACCGCACGGCAGGCGGCCGCCGAGGCGGGCCTCCCCGTGAGCCACCGGTACGCCGTCGGCGAGGTCGAGGGCTTCCGGCCGTACACCGAACTCCTCGACGGACAACCGGAGTCGGCGCCCGCGGACCGTGAGCTCGGCTGGGTCATGAACTACACCTCCGGTACGACGGGCCGCCCGCGCGGTATCCGCCGGCCCCTGCCCGGCAAGCGGCCGGAGGAGGCGTACCTGGGCGGCTTCCTCGGCATCTTCGGCATCCGGCCCTTCGGCGACAACGTCCACCTCGTCTGCTCGCCGCTCTACCACACCGCCGTCCTCCAGTTCGCGGCCGCGTCCCTGCACATCGGGCACCGGCTGGTCCTGATGGACAAGTGGACGCCGCAGGAGATGCTCCGGCTGATCGACGCGCACAAGTGCACCCACACGCACATGGTCCCGACCCAGTTCCACCGCCTGCTGGCACTGCCTCAGGAGGTCCGGGCGCGCTACGACGTCTCGTCCATGCGGCACGCCATCCACGGCGCCGCCCCCTGCCCCGACCATGTGAAGCGGGCGATGCTCGACTGGTGGGGGCCCTGTGTGGAGGAGTACTACGCGGCCAGCGAGGGCGGCGGAGCCTTCGCCACCGCCGAGGACTGGCTGAAAAAGCCCGGCACGGTCGGAAAGGCGTGGCCCATCAGCGAACTCGCCGTCTTCGACGACGACGGCAACCGGCTGCCGCCCGGCGAACTCGGCACCGTGTACCTGAAGATGAACACCGGTGGCTTCGCCTACCACAAGGACGAGGCCAAGACGAGGAAGAACCGCATCGGGGACTTCTTCACCGTCGGCGACCTCGGCCTCCTCGACGAGGACGGCTATCTCTTCCTCCGCGACCGCAAGATCGACATGATCATCTCCGGCGGCGTGAACATCTACCCCGCCGAGATCGAGTCGGTCCTGCTCCAGCACCCCGCGGTCGCCGACGCCGCCGCCTTCGGCATCCCGCACGACGACTGGGGCGAGGAGGTCAAGGCCGTGGTGGAACCGGCCCCGGGGCACACACCCGGGCCGGACCTGGCCACCGACATCCTCGCCCACTGCGCCGCGCAACTCGCGGGCTACAAACGCCCGAAGAGCGTCGACTTCATCACCGAGATGCCCCGCGATCCCAACGGCAAGCTGTACAAGCGACGCCTGCGGGACCCCTACTGGGAGGGCCGCTCGCGACCGGTGTGAGCCTCAGGACCGGACCCGGACGACCCTCAGCGCGGGCGAGGTCAGGATGTCCTTCTCGCAGAACCGGGACGTCACCCACCTCTCCGCCGAGAACAGCCGGGTCTGGTCGCTGTGGTGCGGCGAGTTCGGGTTCGAGGACTGGGAGTACGTCAGCAGGGTCCGGGCCACCGGGCAACGGCCGCCGTCCCAGCCCACCGCCTGGATGTAGCTGGACCCGGTGGTCACCTCCGTGTATCCGCCGCCCGCCGGATCCCACACCGGCTCGACCTTGTTCCACACACCCAGCGACTCGGTGCCGCCAGGAACGGCGATGCGCTTACCGTTCCGTACGACGAACTGGTGCTCCCCGAGCCGGGAGTTCAGCGGGATGCCCGCCGCCGTGAGCTCGGTGACCGAGTCCGCGAGGGCCGTCACGAAGGCGGGAGAGCCGGTGTCGAGGGTGTTCGGGGTGTTCACCGGGTCGGCCGCCGAGAACGGCACCTTCCACAGCTGGGACACGGGCAGCTTGCGCCACAGCCGGTCGAACAGCAGCGCGCCCCGGCTTCCGGTGTCCGCGGTGCGGTCCCAGGCCGCGAGCACCCCGCAGGCCTCGCGGACGTCAACGGCCTTGCCGTCGCTGCCCGTTGCCGTGCCGCCGGGCAGCGCCGCGCACGCCTTCGCGGCGTCCGCCGCCACCAGGTCGCCCGCCGGCACCCGGTCGGCGAACTGCTGCGCCTGAAGGTCCCGTACGGTCAACCGCCCCCGCGCGGCCATCGCTGACACGTCCTGCAGCGCTCCGCGCGTGCGCATCGAGCGCTGGGTCCCGAGGGTGCCGAAGACCCTCTCGTACCCGGTGACCGGACGCTCGGCGTTGGCCAGCCAGGCGCTGTCGTTGGAGTTCTCCGCGTACGGCGCGTCCTTCAGGACCGGCATCTTCGCCGGCCCGAAGATCCCCGGCTGCACGGCGTCCGGGTCACTGCCGAGGGCACAGTCACCGCGCGAGCCGTCCAGGATGGCCACGCCCGAGGCGGGATAGGTGACCCTGCCCAGGGGAGTGGAGCACCGCTGGGCCAGTTCGTCGGTGATCCGGGGGAGCACCTGCGACTGCGTGAACAGGGTGTGCCCCTGTGCGTCGGCGGCGATCGTGTTCACCCACGGAAGACCCTGCGTGCGCTTCAGCGCGCCCAGCACCTCGCTCGTGCTGCGGGCCTTGCTGAAGCCGAGGGCCGTGTCGGAGGCGCGCAGATTGGTGGCGTTCGGGTCGTTCAGGGCGTACGCCGTCGTGGT
Organism: Streptomyces sp. NPDC005483; assembly: GCF_040606035.1. Lineage (NCBI taxonomy): Bacteria > Bacillati > Actinomycetota > Actinomycetes > Kitasatosporales > Streptomycetaceae > Streptomyces > Streptomyces sp. NPDC005483. The sequence goes on along the minus strand of NZ_JBEXEA010000003.1, from coordinate 194,144 downwards.
GGTCCAGGGCAGCGGCAGCGCCGCCCCGAGCGAGGTGACGACCGGGCCGTACCGCGTCCACCACTGGGTCTTCGTCACCGGTGCGGAGTCCTTGACGGCGACGGTCACCTGGCGCCTGGTCATCCGCTCGGGCCTGCCGTCCACCAGGTAGGTGGTCGGGTCGGCCGCGTCCAGGGTGAGCTGGTGCAGGTTCAGGGTGATGCCGGTGGCCACGGTGTGGCTCCAGGCCACCCGCGCGTTGTGACCTATGGAGACGGTCGCCGAGCCGAGCAGTGAGCCGCCCGCGATGTTCAGTTCCCCGGGGATGGTCTGCTGCGACTGCCAGAAGCGGCGACCGCCCTGCCAGGGGTAGTGCGGGTTGCCGAGGAGGAGCCCGCGGCCGTTCGCCGTCGTGGCCCCGCTGAAGGCGACGGCGTTGGAGCCCATGTCGGCGGAGTCGGCGGCGAACAGTTCACGGGCCGCCCGTGCGGTGTCCCGGGCGTCCGGCGCGTGGGCCGTCGGGGTGGTGGGCGTGGGCGGCTGCGCGGCCGTGATGCCGTCCACGGCCCGGCCCTGACCGCCGAGCACGGCCAGCGCGAAGTTGCGGGCGGCCACGTCCTGGACCGACACGGGACGCACCCAGTCGGCCCCTCGGCACGCCGGGTCGTTGATCGGGTTCTTCCTCAGCCAGGCGTTGTAGCCCGCCGCGAAACCCCGCATCAGCTCCTTCACCGCACGGCTCGGCCCGCGCGGCGCAGGTGTGGCCATCAGCTCCTCCACCGTTCCCGCCTCCCGCACCCCGCGGAAGTACAGGTCGCTGGAGACGTTCTTGGTGGCCGAGGAGAGCGCGGAGTCGGAGGGCGCGTCGGCCCCGAAGAACCGCGAACGCTCGCCGCGCACGGTCACGAACCCGTCGGCGAGCGTGCACACCTGGTCGGTGGCCTGCGCCCACCCGGTGCCGAAACCGAGGTCCGCGTAGTTCTTCGCGAGGATGTGCGGGATGCCGTACTCGGTGTAGCGGATGGTGGCGGACAGGCCACCGTGGGACGGATGTTCCTGTTTCTGCCGGTCCTGCGCGGCTGCGGCCGGCAGCGTGCCGACGGCGGCGAACAGGGCCACGGCCGCGACGACGGCGCGTCTGGGGCGGGTGCGCATGGTGCCTCCCAACGTCATTGAGGGAAGGAGCGGTTGAGCGTACCAACCGGTAGGTTGTCCCGTATGACGCCTGGACACGGCAGTACGGTTGACGGGGTGCTGCGGCGCAGCGCCCGGCGCACCCCGGCGCGCGTCGCGGTGGAGTACGGCGAGCGCTCATGGACGTACGAGGAGCTCGACGACGCCGTCTCCCGCGCGGCCCGCCTGCTCCTCGACCAGGGCCTCGACCGCGGTGACCGGGTCGGCGCCTACGGACACAACTCGGACGCGTATCTGATCGCCTTCCTCGCCTGCGCCCGCGCGGGACTGGTGCACGTGCCGGTCAACCAGAACCTCACCGGCGACGATCTCGGGTACATCGTCGGCCAGTCGGGCAGCACGCTCGTCCTCGCCGATCCCGGCCTCGCGGGGCGGCTGCCGGAGGGTGTCCGCACGGTGCCCCTGCGAGACTCCGACGACTCCCTGCTGGCCCGCCTGGCCACGACATCGCCGTACGACGGGCCCGAACCGCGCAGCGAGGACCTGGTCCAGCTGCTGTACACCTCGGGGACGACGGCCCTGCCGAAGGGCGCGATGATGACCCACCGCGCCCTGGTGCACGAGTACCTGAGCGCCATCGCCGCCTGCGATCTGAGCGCGGGTGACCGGCCGGTGCACTCGCTGCCGCTGTACCACTCCGCGCAGATGCACGTCTTCCTGCTGCCCTACCTCGCGGTCGGCGCGACGAACATCATCCTCGACGCGCCCGACGGCGACCGCCTCTTCGACCTGATCGAGGAGGGCCGCGCGGACAGCCTGTTCGCCCCGCCCACGGTGTGGATCGGCCTGTCCAACCGCCCCGACTTCGCCACCCGCGACCTCGGCGGGCTGCGCAAGGCGTACTACGGCGCCTCGATCATGCCGGTGCCCGTCCTGGAACGGCTGCGCGAGCGGCTGCCCAAGCTCGCCTTCTACAACTGCTTCGGCCAGAGCGAGATCGGCCCGCTGGCCACCGTTCTCGCGCCCGACGAGCACAAGGGGCGGATGGACTCCTGCGGCCGCACGGTCCTGTTCGTCGACGCGCGGGTCGTGGACGAGGACGGCAAGGACGTCCCGGACGGTACCCCCGGTGAGATCGTCTACAGGTCACCGCAGTTGTGCGAGGGCTACTGGGACAAGCCCGAGGAGACCGAGGCGGCCTTCCGGGACGGCTGGTTCCACTCCGGCGACCTCGCGGTGCGGGACGCGCACGGCTACTTCACGATCGTCGACCGGGTGAAGGACGTCATCAACTCCGGTGGTGTGCTGGTCGCTTCACGCCAGGTCGAGGACACGCTGTACACGCACGACGCGGTCGCCGAGGTCGCCGTGATCGGTCTGCCCGACGAGCGGTGGATCGAGGCCGTCACGGCGGTCGTCGTCCCGCGCGGCGAGGTCACCGAGGCCGAACTGATCGACCACGCCCGGGAGAAGCTCGCCCACTTCAAGGCGCCCAAGCGGGTGCTGTTCGTGGACGAGCTGCCGCGGAACGCCAGCGGGAAGATCCTGAAACGGGAGCTTCGGGACCGGTTCTCGTCGTGACGGGCTAGCGCGGGCGCAGGTCGACGATCCGGCGGATCTTGCCCACGGACCGCTCCAGGGACTCCGGTTCGACGATCTCGACGGTGACCGACACCCCGACGCCGTCCTTCACGGCCGCGGCGATGGCCCGCGCGGCCGCGTCCCTGGTCTCGGGTGAGGCGTCCGGCCGGGCCTCCGCCCGCACGGTCAGGGCGTCCAGTCGGCCCTCGCGGGTGAGCCGGAGCTGGAAGTGGGGCGCCACGCCGGGGGTGCGCAGGACGATCTCCTCGACCTGGGTCGGGAAGAGGTTCACCCCGCGCAGGATCACCATGTCGTCGCTGCGGCCGGTGACCTTCTCCATCCGCCGGAACACCCGGGCCGTGCCCGGCAGCAGCCGGGTCAGATCCCGGGTCCGGTACCGGATGACGGGCATGGCCTCCTTGGTGAGCGAGGTGAACACCAACTCGCCCCGCTCTCCGTCCGGCAGCACCTCCCCGGTGATCGGGTCGACGATCTCGGGGAAGAAGTGGTCCTCCCACACATGGAGCCCGTCCTTGGTCTCCACGCACTCCTGCGCGACGCCCGGGCCGATCACCTCCGACAGCCCGTAGATGTCCACGGCGTCGATGGCGAACCGCTCCTCGATCTCCCGGCGCATCTCCTCCGTCCAGGGCTCGGCACCGAAGACGCCCACCCGCAGGGAGGTGCTCCGTGGATCCACGCCCTGCCGCTCGAACTCGTCGAGAAGCGTGAGCATGTACGACGGGGTCACCATGATGATCCGGGGTTCCAGGTCCTGGATGAGCTGGACCTGGCGTGCCGTCATGCCGCCGGACGCGGGGACGACCGTACAGCCGAGCCGTTCGGCGCCGTAGTGTGCGCCGAGCCCGCCGGTGAAGAGCCCATAGCCGTACGCCACATGCACCACGTCCCCGGACCGGGCGCCCGCCGCCCGGAGGGAACGCGCCACCATGTCGGCCCACAGGGAGAGGTCGTTGTCGGTGTATCCGACGACCGTGGGGCGCCCGGTGGTCCCGCTGGAGGCATGGATGCGGCGCACATGGTCCCGGGGCACGGCGAACATCCCGTACGGATAGTTCTCCCGCAGGTCCGCCTTGGTCGTGAACGGGAACCTGGCCAGATCGCTCAGAGACCGGCAGTCCTCCGGCCGGACACCGGCCTTGTCGAAGGACTCCCGATAGAACGGCACATGCTCGTACGCGTGCCGCAGCGAGGCCCGCATCCGCTCCAGCTGCAACGCGCGCAACGCCCCGGCATCCAGCCGTTCCCCCGAGTCCAGCAGCTCCGCCGCATCCGCCATCGGAACGTTCCTTTCACCCACTACCTGATCACGGGCGACCGATCATTCGGTCGAGGTGCTGAGGATCAGTAATCCAGGCGAGCGGGGCTGAGGCAAGTGGCCCGTGAGGGAAGCAGGCGATCTGCCCTGGGCAGAGCAGGGTCTCGGCCGGCCGCTCCTGCGGATAGGTTCACTGGCATGGACACCGTCAAGGCGAACGGCATCACCCTCGCGTACCGGGCCTGGGGGCCCGAGGGCGCGCCGCCCGTGTTGCTGTTGCACTGCCGTGGTGCGGATGGGGCGGACTGGGCCGGGATCGCCGAGCGGCTTGCCACGGGGGAGCGTCCCTACCGCGTGTACGCGCCCGATCTGCGGGGGCACGGGCGGAGCGACTGGCCGGGAGCGTACGCGTATGAGGCGATGCGGGACGACATGCTCGGTTTCCTGGCCGCGCTCGGTGTCGACCGCGCCGACGTCGTGGGCCATTCGCTCGGCGGGGCCGTGGCCTGCCTCCTCGCGCAGCACGCGCCCGGCGTCGTACGACGGCTGGTGCTGGAGGACGTCCCCGCGCCGATTCCCCTCGACCCGCCTCGACCGCCCGCCCCCGCCCCGGACACCGACCCGCCGTTCGACTGGGCCATGCTGCGGGCCACCGACGCGCAGCGTAACGCCCCCGACCCCATGTGGTTGGACCACATGGGGCGGATCACCATGCCCACGCTGCTCATCGGGGGCGGGCCCACCAGCGTTATTCCGCAGGAGGAAGTCGCCCTGCTCGCCTCAGTGATCCCGGACGCCCGGCTGGTCACTCTCGGCGGCGGTCATCTGGTGCATGAGGCCAGGCCGGAGGAGTTCCTGGCCGCCCTCGTGCCCTTCCTGGAGGCACCGGCGCCGCCGGACGTCACTTCGAGAACGCCGTCATGAAGCGGTCGCGGAACTTGTCCATGCCCCACTCGGGCGCGTTGTCGGCGGGCTTGAGACCGTCCGTCCAGTTCCAGCTGTCGACCCGGTCCAGCACCTTGGGGTCCTTGGCGACGATCGTGACCGGCACGTCCCTGCTGGTGGAGCCCTTGGTGACGGTCGGGACGGGCTGGTGGTCGCCGAGGAAGACCAGAACCGTCTTCTCGTCGCCGTAGCGCTGCATCCACTGGGTCAGGCTGTCCACGGAGTACTGGATGGCCTTGCGGTACTCGGTGCGCACCCGCTCCTGGCTCTTCCAGACCTCCGTCGGGTTCGTGCCCTCCTTCTTGATCTGCTCGAAGACCGAACCGTCACCGAGGTCGTTCCAGTCGATCGTGTGCGCGATCGGCGACCAGGGGTTGTGACTGGAGGCCAGGATGATCTCCGCCATGATCGGGTCACGGTTCTTCTTGCCGTGCTCCAGCTTCTGGAAGGCCTCCAGGCTGAACTGGTCCGGCACGGGCGTCCAGCTGAAGTAGGGGCCCTTGTAGCCGAGGTGCGTGGAGTCGTAGATGTGGTCGAGACCGAAGTACTTGCCCTCGGGCCAGGACTTGCGCACACCCGGCACGATGCCCACCGTGCGCCAGTCGCCGGTCTTCTGGAAGTAGCTGGTGAGGGTCGCCCGTTTGCTGGAGGTGAGGTTCAGGTACCGCTGCTGGTTCTTGACCCACAGCCCGGACAGGAACGTCGAGTGGGCCATCCAGCTGCCGGCGCCCGTCACGGGGGACCTCAGCCAGCCGCTGCGGGACGCGAAACCGGCCGCTTTCAGCGTCGCGTTGCCCTTCTTGAGCGTCGCGTCCATCTCCGGTGCCATCGCCGGGTCGTCGATCGCCACCCGCCCGTAGCTCTCGATGAAGGTGAACAGGACGTCCTTGCCGCGCAGGCCGTTCAGGAGCTGGTCGGGAGGGGTGGCGGCGAAGGCGTCGACGGCGGACTCCTTCTCGAAGACCTTGGCGTCGCCCAGTCCGTTGCGCACATGCTGCACCCGGTTGGCGAGGAACTCGGTGTTGCCCTTGGTGGCGAACGAGACACCGCCGAACTGCACGCCCACCGTGAAACACGTGACCCACACCGTGCCGAGGACGAGCGTGGTGCCGACGGCGGTGTGGCGGTGCCGGGACATCACGTTCGTCAGCCGGATCATCGCCCAGGTGCACAGCGCGAGCAGGGCGATGAACAGGACGATCACCCCGGTCACCGCGAGCACCTCGCCGGTGCGGCCGAACGACTCCCTGAGCCAGTCCGTCGCGTTGCCCAGCATGATCCAGTCGAAGACCAGGTCGAACGGCCGGGCCAGGGTCTGGTAGAAGCCCATGTCCATGAACTTCAGGACGGTGAACAGCCCGAGGAACACCCCGAAGAAGACCGCGGCGATCCGGCGTGCCTTCGGCGGCAGCACCAGGAGGACGGCCACGATGACGATCGCCTCGACCGGGAGCCGGAAGAACGACCGCAGGTTCATGTGGTCGAGCCGGTTCGGGAAGAGCAGCACGAGCAGCACCAGAAGTCCGGCCAGCACGCTCGTCCCCACGGACACACCGCGGGCCGTACGGGGGTAGCGGCGGCGCCAGCCGAACCAGCCGGGGCGCACCACGTCGCTCTGCGCCCGGGCCTCCTCTACGGCCTCCTCCGTCACTTCCTCCCCCGTGGTACCCCCGCCATCCGCTTCCGCCTCGTCCCCAGTGGTGTCCGGCAGTTGACGAGAGCGAGTGAAGAGCGACACCCGGTGGTCCTTCCGTGCGGTCTTGCTATGGCGTGCGGTCCTGCCACGACGGCATGACGAACAGGGCCCGCTGGCCGAGCCTGCCACCACCAGTACGTTCGCACGTCACGTTCGGTTCAATCGCACGGGGTCGGGATCGGGCCGTCATCCGTCGGCCGCCACCGCCACGTTCCGCGCCCACCGGTAGTCGGCCTTGCCGCTCGGCGAGCGGTGGATGGACTCCGCGATCACCAGCTGGCGCGGCACCTTGTACCCCGCGAGCCGCGTCCGGCAGTGGGTCTGGAGATCGTCCAGGGACATCGCCACCGCCCCCGCGCGCAGCTGCACGACGGCCGCCACGTGGTGCCCCCACCTCACGTCCGGCACCCCGGCCACGAGCGCGTCGTACACATCCGGATGCGCCTTGAGCGCTTGCTCGACCTCCTCCGGGTACACCTTCTCGCCGCCCGTGTTGATGCACTGCGAACCCCGCCCGAGGACGGTGACCACCCCCTCCTCGTCGACGGTGGCCATGTCACCGAGAAGCACCCACCGCTCACCGTCCTTCTCGAAGAAGGTCTCCGCAGTCTTCCGCGGGTCGTTGTAGTAGCCGAGCGGCACATGGCCGCACTGCGCGACCCGGCCCACCTCGCCCACGGCGACGGGTTCGTGGGTCGCGGGGTCGACCACCTGGGTACGGGAGTTGACCCGGACGCGGAAGCCGCGCTCGGGGCCGGAGTCCTCCGTCGCCGTCCCGTTGAAGCCGGATTCGGAGGAGCCGAAGTTGTTGAGAAGCATGGCGTTCGGGACGAGTGCCCGGAACTGTCGGCTCACCGTGTCCGACATGATCGCGCCCGACGAGGAGACGCTGAACACCGACGACATGTCGGTGCCCTTCATGGGGCCCTCCAGCGCGTCGATGAGCGGCCGCAGCATCGCGTCGCCCACCAGCGACATGGCGCTGACCTTCTCCCGCTCGACGGTCCTCAGCACTTCCTGGGGCACGAACTTGCGATGCAGCACGACCCGTTGGCCGAAGTTGAAGCCGATGAGGGCGGTCAGGGTGGAGGTGCCGTGCATCAGCGGGGGAGTGGGGAAGAAGGTGATCCCCGCCCCGCCCGCCGCGACCCGCTCGGCTAGCTCCTCCGGCCGCTTCACCGGCTCCCCGGTCGGCGCGCCCCCGCCCAACCCCGAGAAGAACAGGTCCTCCTGACGCCACATCACACCCTTCGGCATTCCGGTGGTGCCGCCGGTGTAGATGATGAACTGGTCGTCGGCCGAACGCGCCGGGAATCCACGCTCGGGCGACCCGGAGGCCTCGGCGTCCGTGAAGTCCACCGCCGGCAGCCCGCTCGGCTCCGCGTCCCCGACCCGCACGAGGTGCCGCAGCCGTCGCGCCTGCGGCAGCGCGGCCGTCACCCGTTCCGTGAACTCGGCGTCGAAGACCAGCCCCACCAGATCCGCGTCCCGGTAGAGATAGACCAACTCCTCTTCCACATAGCGGTAGTTGACGTTGACCGGGACGATCCGAGCCTTCAGGCAGCCCAGTAGCGCCTGTACGTACTCCACCCCGTTGTAGAGGTGCAGCCCGACGTGGTCACCGGCTCGCACTCCGCTGTCGAGCAGATGGTGGCCGATGCGATTGGCCGCGGCGTCCAGTTCCGCGTACGTCAGCCGGCGCTCCGCGCCCGTGCCGGGAACGTCGATGTACGCGAGCGCCGCACGCTCCGGCACCACGTCGACGACCGACTCGAACAGGTCGGCAAGGTTGTACTCCACCGGCTCCTCCTGACCCAAGGCGGCCTGGCTGTTGGACGGTTCGCCGGTCATCAGAGCAAAGGGCGGCGTGACTGTGAAGGGCTCGCGCGAATAAATCTGACTGTCTGTCAGAAAACTCTTGAAGTGCATCGGCGGCTCCTGCAACCTGTTCTCGTTCTGGCAGAGGGGAGACGGGCGATGGGTGGCACGGAACATCTCGACATCCAGCGCGAGGGCGCCACACTGGTGCTCACGCTCAACAGGCCGGAGGCGAAGAACGCGCTCTCGTTGCCGATGCTGGTCGGCCTGTACGACGGCTGGGTGGAGGCGGACGCGGACGACTCGATCCGCTCGGTCGTCTTCACCGGCGCGGGCGACTCGTTCTGCGCCGGCATGGACCTCAAGGCCCTCGCGGGCAAGGACACCGGCGGCGAGCAGTACCGGGACCGGCTCACCGCCGACCCGGACCTGCACTGGAAGGCGATGCTGCGCCACCACCGCCCCCGCAAACCGGTGATCGCGGCGGTCGAGGGGTACTGCGTGGCGGGCGGCACGGAGATGCTCCAGGGCACCGACATCCGGGTCGCCGGCGAGTCCGCGACCTTCGGCCTCTTCGAGGTCAAGCGAGGCCTGTTCCCGATCGGCGGCTCCACGGTCCGGCTGCAACGACAGATCCCGCGCACCCACGCGCTGGAGATGCTGCTCACGGGGCGGCCGTACACCGCGCGGGAGGCCGCCGGCATCGGCCTGATCGGGCATGTCGTCCCCGACGGCACGGCACGCGCCAAGGCCCTGGAGATCGCGGAACTGATCAACACCTGCGGTCCGTTGGCGGTCGAGGCGGTCAAGGCCTCGGTCTACCAGACCGCCGAGATGACCGAGACCGACGGGCTGGCCGCCGAGCTGAAGCGGGGGTGGCCGATCTTCGACACGGCTGATGCGAAGGAGGGTGCGCGTGCCTTCGCGGAGAAGCGGTCACCCGATTACAAGCGTGCGTAGCGCTTCGGCCGGTTTTCAGCTGTGGCTGGTCGCGCCCATGCGGCGGAGCCGCACATGTCACCGCCCCGCGCCTCTGAAGGGGCGCCTCTCGTACCGACCTCTGATGGAGGCAACGCGCCGATGGCTGACGTACTCAAGGCCCCGCTCGTCGTGGAATTTCCCTTCACCCGTTCCCTCAGCCCCGTTCAGAGCGCCTTCCTGACCGCTCTGCGCGAGCGCGTGATCCTCGGTGTGAAGACCCGCGACGGCCGCACCCTGGTCCCGCCCGTCGAGTACGACCCCGTCACCGCCGAGGAGATCAGTGACCTCGTCCACGTCGGCGGCACCGGCACCGTCACCACCTGGGCCTGGAACCACGAGCCCCGCCGCGGTCAGCCGCTGGACACGCCCTTCGCCTGGGTCCTGGTGAAGCTCGACGGCGCCGACACCGCCCTGCTGCACGCCCTCGACGCCCCAGGACCCGACGCCGTCCGCACCGGCATGCGCGTCCGTGTCCGCTGGGCCGAGGAACGCACCGGCGCCATCACCGACATCGCCTGCTTCGAGCCGTACGACGGGCAGGACGCCGAAGTCACCGTCCACGCGGGCGAGTTCGAGGACCCGGTCCACGGCATCGTCGCCCAGGCCCGTCTCGACTACACCTACTCGCCGGGCCGCGCCCAGACCGCCTACATAAACGCCCTCGCCGAACGCCGGGCCGTCGGTGAGCGCTGCCCGTCCTGCCGCAAGGTGTACGTGCCGCCGAGAGGTGCCTGCCCCACCTGCGGTGTCGCCACGGCGGAACAGGTGGAAGTGGGCCCGAGCGGCACGGTCACGACCTTCTGCATCGTCAACATCAAGGCCAAGAACCTCGACATCGAAGTGCCGTACGTCTACGCCCACATCGCGCTCGACGGCGCCGACCTTGCGCTGCACGGCCGGATCGGCGGCATCCCCTACGACCAGGTGCGCATGGGCCTCCGGGTCGAGCCGGTGTGGACCGAGGGCGGCCGCTACCCGGACCACTACCGGCCGACCGGTGAACCCGACGCGGACTACGAGACGTACAAGGAGCTCCTGTGACCAGCGACGCAGCCCCGGAGCCCCGCGACATCGCCGTCGTGGCCTTCGCCCAGTCCGACACCCTGCGTTCCACCGAGGAGGTGTCCGAGGTGGAGATGCTCATGCCGGTCCTGCACGACGTCCTCGCGCAGACCGGTCTGAAGACCGCCGACATCGGCTTCACCTGCTCCGGTTCCTGTGACTATCTCGCCGGGCGGGCCTTCTCCTTCACCCTGGCCCTCGACGGCGTCGGCGCCTGGCCCCCCATCTCCGAGTCGCACGTCGAGACGGACGGGGCGTGGGCGCTGTACGAGGCGTGGACCAAGCTGCTCTCCGGGGACGCCGACACCGCGCTGGTGTACTCCTACGGCAAGTCCTCACCCGGCTCCCTCCGGGACGTCCTCACCCGGCAGCTGGACCCGTACTACGTCGCCCCGCTGTGGCCCGACTCCGTCGCCCTCGCCGCCCTCCAGGCCCAGGCGCTCATCGACGCCGGCGACACGGACGAGCGCGAGCTGGCGGAGATCGGCGCCCGCAACCGCGCGACCGACAACCCGCGCGCACAGCTCAAGGGACCTGTACCGCAGGGGGATTACCTTGTACGACCGCTCCGCACCGGAGACTGCCCGCCCATCGGCGACGGGGCCGCCGCGGTGATCCTCGCCGCGGGGGAGCGGGCCAGGGAACTGTGTGAGCGCCCCGCCTGGATCCGCGGGATCGACCACCGCATCGAGGCGCACTCGCTCGGCGTCCGCGACCTGACCGACTCACCCTCCGCGCGCCTCGCCGCCGAACGGGCCGGCGCCTTCGAACGGCCCGTCGACACCGCCGAGCTGCACGCGCCGTTCACCTCGCAGGAGGTCGTCCTGCGCAAGGCCCTGCGGCTCGGCGACGCCACGCGGGTCAACCCGTCCGGCGGTGCCCTCGCCGCCAACCCGATGATGGCCGCCGGGCTCGCCCGCATCGGCGAGGCCGCCGCCCGTGTCCACCGGGGCGAGTCCGACCGCGCCCTCGCCCACGCCACCTCCGGGCCCTGTCTCCAGCAGAACCTGGTCGCCGTACTCGAAGGGGATCCCCGATGAGCAAGGAGCCCGTGGCTGTCGTAGGCATCGGCCAGACCAAGCATGTCGCGGCCCGCCGGGACGTGTCGATCGCCGGGCTCGTCCGGGAGGCGGCCCTCCGGGCGCTCCAGGACGCCGAGTTGACCTGGGCGGACATCGACGCCGTGGTGATCGGCAAGGCGCCCGACTTCTTCGAGGGCGTCATGATGCCGGAGCTGTACCTCGCCGACGCGCTCGGCGCGGTGGGCAAGCCGATGCTGCGGGTGCACACGGCGGGCAGCGTCGGCGGCTCCACAGCACTGGTCGCCGCGAACCTGGTGGCGGCCAGGGTGCACTCCACGGTCCTGACCCTGGCCTTCGAGAAGCAGTCCGAGTCCAACGCCATGTGGGGTCTGTCCCTGCCGATCCCCTTCCAGCAGCCCCTGCTGGCCGGAGCGGGCGGCTTCTTCGCCCCGCACGTGCGCGCGTACATGCGGCGCACCGGTGCGCCCGACACGGTCGGCTCCCTGGTGGCGTACAAGGACCGCCGCAACGCGCTCAAGAACCCGTACGCGCATCTGCACGAGCACGACATCACCCTGGAGAAGGTCCAGGCCTCTCCCATGCTCTGGGACCCGATCCGCTACTCGGAGACCTGCCCGTCCTCGGACGGGGCCTGCGCGATGGTGCTCACCGACCGGGCGGGCGCCGCACGAGCGCCCCGGCCCCCGGCCTGGATGCTGGGCGGCGCCATGCGCAGCGAGCCCACGCTGTTCGCCGGCAAGGACGCCGTGTCGCCCCAGGCCGGCAAGGACTGCGCGGCCGACGTGTACCGGCAGGCGGGGATCGCCGACCCGCGCCGGGACATCGACGCCGTCGAGATGTACGTGCCGTTCTCCTGGTACGAGCCCATGTGGCTGGAGAACCTCGGCTTCGCCGACGAGGGCGAGGGCTGGAAGCTCACCGAGGCCGGGGTCACCGAGCTGGACGGAGATCTGCCCGTCAACATGTCGGGCGGGGTGCTCTCCACCAATCCGATCGGCGCCTCCGGCATGATCCGCTTCGCCGAGGCCGCCCTCCAGGCGCGCGGACAGGCCGGGGAACACCAGGTGGAGGGCGCCCGCAAGGTGCTCGGGCACGCCTACGGCGGTGGATCCCAGTTCTTCTCCATGTGGCTCGTGGGGTCTGAGCCCCCTGATGCGTGAATTGCTTCCCGAAAGGTCCCCCGCACGTGGCCTGTCGGCGGTCGGAGTCGATCGCTAGGCTGGCCGCGGACGACGCAATCGGGAGGAGCACGGACGTGGCCGAGACCACCATCCAGCAGCAGCCGCTCATGGGCTGGGACAAGCCGGAGCTGGACCTGAGCAACGCCGATTGGCACTCGAGCAGCCGCGGTCGGGGGGATGTACAGATCGCCTTCGTCGAGGGGTTCATCGCGATGCGCAACAGTGGCCGCCCGGAGAGCCCTTCCCTGATCTTCACCCCCGCCGAGTGGGGCGCGTTCGTGTCAGGGGCGCGGGAGGGAGAGTTCGACCTCACCTGAGGGTGGGCGCAGGACGGGAACCGCAGGATCTTCTGGATGGCTGAAGGGCCGCCGGGGCCCGGTCGGCGGACCAGTGCTGCTGCGACGACCGTGCGTTAATGCATGCGGCGACGTCTAGCATTAGCCGCATGCAGGACACGATCAACAGCGACACCCGTCTGGCCCTGGACCTGGCCCTCACCATCCGGCACGACGGACACGGCGGCGTCGCGGACGAGCTGAGCGGCCTCGCCGGTCTCACCGCGTGGGTCCGGGAGCACGCCGAGACGCTGCCGGACGCCGCGGACCTCGTCGTCGACGAGATGACCCTCGCCGCCGTCCGTGACCTGCGGGCCGCCGTCCGCGCCCTCTTCGCCCGCGCCGTGCGCCCCGGCGAGCCCAGCCCAGCCGACGCGGCACGCCTCCTGCCGGTGCCCGAGGCCGTCGCCCGCCTCAACGCGGCCGCCGCCCGCACCCCGACCGTCCCCGTGCTGCACTGGACCGACGACGCCGAACCCGTCGTACACCGGCGGCCGTTGCCGGGCACCGACCTCACGGCCGTACTCGCGCAGGCCGCGATCGCGTTTCTCTCCGGAGCCGACCGGCCGCGGCTGCGCGCCTGCCATGCCCCGCGCTGCGTGCGCTACTTCCTGAAGGATCATCCGCGGCAGGAGTGGTGCAAGCCCTCCTGCGGCAACCGCGCCCGCGTGGCACGGCATCATGAGCGCCACAGGAAGCAAGGGGAGCGACCGTGACGTCGAAGGCGGCCCGACGGCGGTTCAAGAAGGGCGAACGGCTGCGGGCGTTCCGGGAGACGCGGCGCAGTGAGCTGCGGAACCGGCGGGGTGAGCGGTTCCGTTCGGCCCTGGCCGCCCTGAGCGCCGTCGTGTTCGGCGTGGTGCTGACCGGCTATTCGGGTCTGATGCTCGCGGGGGCCGTGGGGCTGTCCGGGACCTCGGGACGACTGCACGTCGACTCGTGCGACGTGGTGGGGAGCCACAGCAAGCCGACCATCGAATGCCATGGCCAACTGCTGTCGGCCGGCGGCCGGTTGGTGGACACCGACGCGGTCATCGAGGCCGACGCCCGCATCGGATCCACGATCCCCGTACGCGACCAGCCGCTCACCGGGCTGGAGACGCTCGGTTTCCGGGCGATCGCCGGCTGGGCGGCCCTGACGGCGATGGGGCTCGCCGTCCTCGACTTCGGGATCGTCATGGTGCTCACCCTGTCCGGACGGGACGCCGGCGCGACAGCCGGATCCCGCTCCGGCGCCACGCTGGCCGGGATCGCCGGAGCCGGTGGGCTGATCTACCTTCTCGCCGTGCTGTACGAACACGCCTTCTAGCCACGGCCGCGGTGGGCCGTGCCACGGCGCACCCGAACCGGAAACGGACAGTACCGGCCCGCGAACGGTGAGCGATCCCACGCAGGGGCGCCGGTACCCGCCCGGCCGGCCCCCGCACACCTGCGCCCGCACGAGCACGTAACCGCATTACCATGGGCGCATGTCGTTCCTCCGCCGCCGCAGCGCAACCCCCGCCGGTCCAGACTTCGACGTACTGGCCATGGACCCGGGCGACTGGCCCGGCAACCTCGGCGCGGGGCTCCTGCCCGCTCCCGACGGCACCTGCCAGGGCGTTTTCCTGCGCTACGACCTCTTCGGCGGCCGCGGCCCCGCGATGATCATCGGCAACCTCCCCGAGGGCTCCCCGGCCCGCGAGGTCTCCGAAGGAGAGGTCCCCTTCGAGGTGGCCCAGCTGTTGATCGCGCTGGAGAACGACGAGGAGGTGACCGTCACCGACACCGAGGACGTGCCGGTGATGCAGGGCGACAACCTCCTGATCGTGCGCCGCCTCAAGCTCTCCGAGAGCCGGATCTCCTGCGTCCAGTTCGACCGCAGCGACAACGTCCTGGTGACCATCGCCGCCTGGGACCGCCCGATCACGGACGACCTGTACGCCCTCCTCAAGCCCCTCCCGGCGGAGCTCTTCCAGCAGGGCTGACCGCCGGGCCGGTGGCGGCCCCACTCCCGAGGAGTGGAGCCGCCACCTCCCGGACGCTCCCTACCGGCGCGGCTGCCCCGGCCGGCGCTGTACCGACGGCTTCACATCGACGTCCGCCGCCCGCACGAACGCCACCCGGTGGCCGTACTGGATCTCGTAGTAGCGGTCCTGGCCGACCACGACCTTGTGCGAGTCCGTCGTGAAGGTGACCGCGTAGTAGTACTCGCCGGGCACCTTGTCACCGACGACGTACGTCTGGCCCTTGAGCACCTTGTACGGCAGCGGCGACACCGCCTGCGCGGGAACCCCCGTCGGATAGGCGGAGGCCTCGGGGTAGGCGCGGCCGTACACCGGGACGCTGTCCAGGCCCTCCTTCGGGGTCACCACGAGTCCGGCGGCGCTCACCGCGGTCGGGCTGCTCGCGGGGTTCTTGAACCACGCCTTCTGGCCCAGGTACCAGATCGCCGTCCAGTCGCCGTCCCGGCCGGCGACCGCGTACTGCTGGCCGGTGGACACGCGCGACGACAGGTCGTTGACGTCGGTCGTCGGAGCCTTGCCGCCCAGCCCGATGTCCGTGATCAGGGCGGAGCTCTCGTCGGGGGCCGAGTAGAGGCGTACCTCGCTCGAACCGTGGGAGGCGCAGGGCTCGCCCTTGGTGACACAGCCCGTGTACCGCGGCTGGTTGGCGGCGTAGTCGGGACGGATCGTCACCAGACCGCCCCACCTGGGGGCGGTGGCCCTGAACGGGTGGCCCAGCAGCTCGAAGTAGTGCCGCCAGTCCCAGTACGGGCCGGGGTCCGTGTGCATGCCCGCGACGGTCGAGGTCGTCGGGCCCGGCACGTTGTCGTGGCCGAGGATGTGCTGCCGGTCCAGCGGGATGCCGTACTTCGCGGAGAGGTACCTCACCAGCCGCGCCGAGGACCGGTACATCGCCTCCGTGTACCAGGCGTCCGGATTCGCCAGGAAGCCCTCGTGCTCCAGGCCGATCGACTTGGCGTTGACGTACCAGTTGCCCGCGTGCCAGGCCACGTCCTTCGCCTTCACATGCTGGGCGATGTGACCGTCGGTCGAGCGCAGGGTGTAGTTCCACGACACATAGGTCGGGTCCTGCACCAGGTTGAGGACACCCTCCCAGGAGCCCTCAGTGTCGTGGATGACGATGTACTTGATGCTCTGCGAGGCCGGCCGATCGCCGAGGTCGTGGTTGCCGTAGTCGTTGTCCCCGAATTCCTGGTACGGCGCCGGGATCCACTCGCAGGCCACCGTCTTCGGGCACTCGGTGTCGCCCGCCTTCGGTTTCCTGAGGCCCGCCCGGGTGAGCTGCGCGGTGTCCGGGGCGAGCTGCGGCCGCCCGGCCAGGACGATCCGCTGACCGGCGTCGGTGGTGCGTTCCTCGCCGGAGCGAAGCACCTCGAAGACGTCGTTCGCGTACGCCGCCGCGGTCGCGCTGTCGTCCGCGCCGGAGAAGCGGGCCACCGCGCCGTACCAGTCCGCCGGGTCCTGGCTCAGCGGCTCGCCCAGGTCCTTCTGGGCGGCGGCCAGCAACGCGGCACCGCCGGCGACGTTCGCCGCCGGGTCGGTGCGCAGGTCCTGCGTGCTCAGGCCGGTCAGCTCGGCGGCCTTCGGCAGTGTTTCGAGGCGGGCGGGGAGGTCCGCGGGCTCCGGGATCCTCGCGTCGGGCAGCAGGGCGGCGCGGGCGCTGTCGCCGCGTGCGTCCTCCGTGCCCTCGCTGTGGTGCGTCGCCGAGGCGAGCGCGGTGTGGGCGTCGGTCAGGTGCATCGGGCCGTAGCCCCCGGTCACGCTCGGGGCGCCGCCGTGCGTGTCCCAGCGGGACTGGAGGTACGAGACACCCAGCAGGACGCTCTGCGGCACCCGGTACTCGGCGGCCGCCGCGGCGAAGGCCCGCTGGAGGCCGGCCGAGGAGTCCTCGGCCGACGACGGGGCCGCACCGAGCAGGGGCAGCAGCAGGGCGGTGCCGGCCAGCGTGCCGACCACCCGCCGGGTGGCTCTGTTGGGGTCGGTGACGGATCCTCGCAATGCAGCCTCCTGGGACGATCGAGCGCGATGAGTCGAGCGGGGCCGGGCGTGCGTCAGTGCTACCGGCTTGTCGACGATCCGTCAATCATGCCCAGAGGCAGGGGATTTCCCCTGTCACCCGGGAACCACGGGAGTTTCGTGGCGGGGCCCCACGGGCCTGGGGGGCGTCAGTGGCGTACACCAATGGCCCCTGGCGAGAAGCAGCACATACGAAGGTCCGCGGCGCGCCGCTCCACAGGGCGCACCGCGGACCACCGTCCCCGTCAGCGAGTGCCGACCGCCGCGCGCACGGCCCGACGGGCCAGCTGGCAGTCGTCGTGCAGCCGCCTCAGCAGCAGCCGCTGTTCCTCGCCGGACGGCGCAGCACCCGGGTGGGCAGCGCCCGGTGCCGCCGGGGTCGCGTCGTGCATCGAACGCTGCACGGCCGTCTCGTAGGTACGGATCTCACGGGTCAGGACCAGCATCAGGTTCACCAGGAAAGCGTCCCGCGAGGCCGGGCCCGCCGACTGGGCGATCTGGCTGATCTGACGACGGGCCACCGGCGCGTCACCGAGGACCGACCACAGCGTCGCCAGGTCGTAGCCCGGCAGATACCAGCCCGCGTGCTCCCAGTCCACCAGCACTGGACCGGCCGGTGAGAGCAGGATGTTCGAGAGCAGTGCGTCGCCGTGGCAGAACTGGCCCATGCCCTGCCGGCCCGCCGAGTGCGCGATGCCGTGCAGCAGCTTCTGGAGGTCGCCCATGTCCCGGTCGGTCAGCAGCCCCAGCTCGTGGTAGCGGGAGATGCGGGCCGCGTAGTCGAGCGGGGCGTCGAAGGTGCCCACCGGGGGCCGCCAGGCGTTGAGCCGGCAGACCGCGCCGAGCGCCGCCCTGATGTCGGCGCGGGGCGGAGCCTCCGCGGGATGCCGGTGCAGTGCCGCCACCCGGCCGGGCATCCGCTCGATGACGAGCGTGCAGTTGTCCGGGTCGGCCGCGATCAGCCGGGGGACGCGCACTGGAGGGCGGTGCCGGACGAACGAGCGGTAGGCGGCTATTTCGTGCCGGATCCGCTCGGCCCATACGGGGGAGTGGTCGAGTAAACACTTGGCGACGGCCGTGCTGCGTCCCGTCGTACCGACCAGGAGCACGGAGCGTCCGCTGCGGCGCAGCACCTGCACCGGCGCGAACTCCGGGCAGATCCGGTGCACCGACGCGATCGCCGTGCGCAGCTGGGCGCCCTGGGGGCCGGACAAGTCGAGTCTCCCGCTGAGCGGTTGGGTGCCGAGCCCCGGAACGCGCCGTGCCCTGCCCGTACCCGGTACGGGGGCCGTCGGCCGCGCGGGGTCGAGGTAGGGGCCACCGCCCGGGCGGAGATGCGGCGACCGGGGCGGGGCGGACACGGAGGACGATGCTGCGTACATGGGCGAGACAGATCCCTTCGTGTGCCTGCTGTGCCTGGGAAAGCAGTGCGCCGCCCGGCCCGGATCACCGGGTGCACCCTGGGGAATGTCCCTGTGCGGTCCGGGTCGGGGTGGCGCGTTCCTACCTCACCGCATATGCCGCGTGGCACACCATCTGGCGAACCCTGGCGAACCCTGGCGAATAGTCCCCGAGCAACTGACGCGGGGCTACTGTCAACTCAGCCGAGAACCTGGGGGCTTGACGTGAGCGGACAATCCAACACCCGACTTTCGGACCTGTTCGGCCTGGCCGGCTGGTCCAAGGGTGAACTCGCGAGGCTGGTCAACCGGCAGGCGGCGGCAATGGGCCATCCCCAGCTCTCGACCGACACCTCCCGGGTGCGGCGGTGGATCGACATGGGAGAGATCCCGCGCGATCCGGTGCCGCGGGTGCTGGCGGCTCTGTTCACCGAGCGTCTCGGCCGTGTCGTGACCATCGAGGACCTCGGTCTGGTCAGGCACGGGCGTACGGGGAAACGGCAGGGCGACGGGAGTGCGGAACATCCCGACGGCATGCCGTGGGCGCCCGACCGAACCGCCGCGGTCCTCACCGAATTCACGGGAATGGACCTCATGCTCAACCGACGCGGCTTGGTGGGCGCGGGTGCAGCGCTCGCCGCGGGATCCGCACTCACCGGTGCCATGCACGACTGGCTGCACACCGATCCGGCCCTCACCGCCGATGCCCCTCAGTTCGACGACCCCCTGCACGCCGACCCCGCCGGGTTCGACCGTTACGAGGCCGCCCCCATCGGGTCGCAGGAGATCGAGGAACTGGAGCGCTCGGTCGAGGTGTTCCGGGCCTGGGACGCGGCCCGCGGCGGCGGCCTGCAGCGCAAGGCGGTCGTGGGCCAGCTCAACGAGGTGGGCGGCATGCTCGCCTACCGGCACCCCGACCATCTCCAGCGGCGCCTGTGGGGCGTCGCCGCCAACCTGGCCGTCCTCGCGGGCTGGATGTCCCACGACGTCGGCCTCGAACCGACCGCCCAGAAGTACTTCGTGATCGCCGCCCATGCCGCGCGAGAGGGCGGTGACCGGCCCCGCGCCGGCGAGGCGCTCTCCCGTGCGGCCCGCCAGATGGTGCACCTGGGCCGGCCCGACGACGCGCTCGACCTGATGAAACTCGCCCGGTCCGGCTCCGGCGAACAGGTGCTGCCCCGCACGAAGGCGATGCTCTACACCATCGAGGCCTGGGCACAGGCGTCCATGGGCAAGGGCCAGGCCATGCGCCGCACCCTCGGACAGGCGGAGGACCTCTTCGTCTCCGACAAGGGTGACGTGCCGTCGCCGAGCTGGATGCAGACCTTCAAGGAGGAGGATCTGTACGGCATGCAGGCTCTGGCCTACCGCACGCTGGCGGAGCACGAGCCGGGTGCGGCCGCGCACGCCCAGCACTACGCGGAGAAGGCCCTCGCGCTGCGGGTCGACGGGCGGCAGCGGTCGAAGATCTTCGACTTCCTGTCGATGGCCTCGGCCTGTTTCATCGCCGACGACCCCGAACAGGCGGACCGCTACGCGCGGTTGGCGCTGGTCTCGATGGGCTCCAACTCCTCCCACCGCACCTGGGACCGGCTGCGCCAGATGTACCGGCTCACCGCCGAGTACTCCAGCTACCCGAAGATCAACGAACTGCGCGAGGAGATCAGGCTGGCGTTGCCGAAGCCGAAGGGAAGGGGTGGCAACAGCGCACGGGCGTGAGCTTGTCCGAAGTCACGCTTGTCATGAAGTCACCTTGGCGATGAGCACGCAGGCGTCGTCCTCGCGTTCGGTCTCGCCGAACTCCTCCATGACCATCCGCACACAGTCCTGCGCGGTGCGCGCCCCGCCGAACCGGGGGGCCAGGTCCAGAAGCCGCTCCACGGCAGCCGTGTGGTCGCACCCGGGCACCAGTCCGTCCGTGTGCAGCAGGAGCAGGTCTCCCGGTTGGAGGGTCTCCTCGGCCTGCGCGTAGACGGCTGCGGAGGTCGCGCCGAGGAGCACGCCGTCGGGCGAGTCCAGCCGGCGCCCCGTCCCGCCCCGGAACAGCAGCGGGGCGGGGTGCCCGGCCTGCGCCCAGACCAGGGTGCGGGTATCGGGGCGGTAGCGGCAGCAGACCGCGCTGCCGAGGGCCGGTTGCACGGTGGCGTCGAGCAACTGGTTGAGCAGGGCCATCAGCCGGCCAGGCTGGGTGCCCGCCATGGCCATGCCGCGTACGGCACCGAGGAGGGTCGCCCTGCCGGAGGCCACGGAGACTCCGTGGCCGGTGAGGTCGCCGACGCTGAGGAGCGTCTCGCCGTCGGCCAGTTCGAGTGCGTCGTACCAGTCGCCGCCGATCAGGGCGTTCGATGACGCCGGCAGATAGTGGGCGGCCAGGTCCAGGGTCTGGGTGCCCTGGTGCGGGAGCCGCAGGGAGCCACGCCCCGGCGGCAGCACGGCCTCCTGCAGCTCGACCGCGAGCCGGTGCTCGCTGTGCGCGCGCTGCCGGTGGCGTTGTAACGAGTCACGGGTCTCGCTCACCGCCCGTTCACTGCGGCGCAGTTCGCTGACGTCCCGCAGGACGGCCCACATCGAGGCGGTGCTGCCGTCGGCGGCGAGCACGGGCTCGCCCATCATGTGGACGGTGCGCACCTCGCCCCCCTGGCGCACCACGCGGAACTCGCCGTCTATGCGCTTGGCGTCGACCAGACAGTCCGTGACCATGACGGTCAGCTTCGGCCGGTCCTCGTCGAGCACCAGGGAAGGGAGCTCGTCGAGGGTGAGCGGGGCGGTGGTGCGGTCGCGGCCCAGGATCTCGTACAGCTCCCCGGACCAACTGGCCTCGTCCGTCAGCAGGTTCCACTCCGCGCTGCCGACCCGGCTGAGCAACGAGCCGCGCCGGGGAGCGGGCGGCGCGGTTCGCGCGGCGGACTCCGCCCCGGGCGCCGACGGCACGGGCGGCGGTCCGTCCCGCAGCTGGGCCAAGTGCTGGTCCAGATCGCTGAGTTGGTGCAGGGCGAGGTCGTACAGCGCGCGCTGCCAGCGCTCCTGGGGGTCCGATTCGTCGCTGGGCGCGTCCCGTCGTACGGCGTCCACGTCACCCTTGAGCCGCCGCGCCTGCGATATGAGCGCGTCGACCGAACCGCGTCCTGGGGGCTGGGCGGCGGGGCGGTCCGCGGAGAGGTGGGACGGCATGACGCACTCCGATGCGGGGACGGTTCGACCAAGGAGGGGTGGAGGGACCGTTACGACTGTTGCACAGGCCGCGACGCGCTGTAAGGGATTTGGCGGCACACGATACGGTGGTGCTTCTGGCATATGCCACAGTCTTCACAGAGCGGTCGTACGGCGCGTGTCGTCTACGCCGTTCGGTGGGCCAAGTCGTAGGTGGCCTACGTGACTTGATGGTGCGCCGGAGTGGTCGTCCCGGTGTCCATCCATGTGTTCGACGGGCGTGTGTTCCAAGGAGTGTGACACAGGTGGATCGCACCTGGTGGCACGCATGTGACGCGGGTCACAAAAATTCACCCCCGCTCAGACGTAATGCAAACGGCGCCTGCGAGCTCCTAAGAACATGGACACGACCTTCGAGCAGACCGCCCACGCTCGCCTGATCGCCGCGGAGAACCGGCGACTGCCCGTTCCCGCCACGCTGCGCTACGGCTCCACCGACCCGCTGGCGGTGTGCGTCGACTTCCCGTCCGAAGTCTCCCTGGACGGGCGGGAGGTGACCTGGACCTTCGCCCGTGCCCTGCTGGAGGAGGGGCTGCGCGGCCCGGCCGGCGGCGGGGACGTGCACATCTGGCCGTGCGGCAGGGACACCACGGTCGTGGAGTTCCACTCGCCGTACGGCCTGGCCCTCCTGCAGTTCGACACGCCCACCCTGCGCGGCTTCCTGCTGCGGACCTACGCGCTGGTCGGCGCCGGCCAGGAGGACCTCGGCGAAGCCGTCGAGCAGGGGCTCAACGCGCTCTTCGGGAGCGTGTGAGGGGGGTACGGCGTCTCGGTGGACGCCCTCCCGTTCAGTACCGCAGCACCCCCGCGATCCCGTCGGCGCCGCCCAGTGTGCCGTCCGGGACGAAGCGGACGTCGGCGCCGGTCTCCAGGCACTGTTCGACGATCTCGTCCACGATGTCCTCGCGGGCGTCGAGGTCGCCGCTCTCGGCCGGGACCAGATGGTCGCCGCCCTCGTCGCGCACCGTCACCCGGTAGTTCTCCTCCACGGCCAGCAGTCGTAGGCGGCCCTCCCGGGCGCTCTGCCAGATCTCGTCGACGCCGGCCGCGAACGCCCGCCGCCCGCGCGCCGACTCGAGTTCGTGCGTCACCGCTTCGGTGCTCTTGCGTGCCTCCGCGGCGACCAGCGGCCGCACCGCCTGCCACACGGCGTCCGGGGTGCCGTGCGCGAGACCGCCGTGCGGGACGTGCACCGCGTCCTTGGTGACACTTCCGACATCGTCGAGCGCGGACAGCGCGGCGGTCTCGCCGGTGATGTACAGCGGCCGCGGGTCCTCGCGCAGGAGCTTGGTCATCGCCGTGTCGGCGTCCCGCAGGAAGTGCCGTGTGTCCTCGTCCCGGAAGGTGCTCGGCATGTCGCCGATCCGCTCCAGGCGCTCGGCGTCGAAGTTCTCGCGGGTCCTGGTCAGCGGGAAGCCGTCGGACCGGTGCTCGGTGACCCGGTCGACGCCGCCGTTCCACAGCGCGGCGCGATCGGCGGAGACCGACAGTACCCAGAACGGCCGTTCGGAGGCCTGTGCGGAGACGAGGTTGCGGGTCAGGAAGGTGTCCGAGAGCACCACACGCTCCGGAACGGCACGGGCCAGGGACCACACCTGGTGCTCGCCCGGCGCGGCGAAGATCACCAGTCCGTCCTCGGCATGCGTCAGATCGATCTCGGTGAGGGCCTGATCGAGCTGCCGGGCGACGTCGATGCGCCGTTCCCGGGGGACCGCCGGATCGGCCTCCAGCTGCTTCTTGGCCTCGGCCACCACATTGCGCAGCCGGACCGGATCCTGGGCGTTCTCGGGTTCGCGGCGGTGGGTCGGCGTCAGCACGGACACCGCCGGGTAGGCGCGCGGGCGGCGCAGTTCGGAGAGGGTCGCAGGGCTGAGTGCGTGCTCCATAACAGCACCATAGGACCGTTCGGCCGATCAGGCATTTGGGGCAACTCGATCGGGCAATCAGAACATTGCGTGGTTAACGTGATGATCTCATGGCAAAGAACGACACCGAGGTCCGGGCCCCCGCCACCACCGCGAAACTGAGCCTCCCGACGCTGACCACCATGGTCGTCGGTTCCATGGTCGGCGCCGGTGTCTTCTCCCTGCCCCGCCGGTTCGCGCAGGAGACGGGCGTGGCCGGGGCGCTCATCGCGTGGGCGGTCGCCGGCACCGGGATGCTGATGCTGGCGTTCGTCTTCCAGAACCTCGCCGTCCGCCGCCCCGACCTCGACGCCGGGGTGTACGCCTACGCCAAGGCCGGCTTCGGTGAATACCTCGGATTCTTCTCGGCGTTCGGCTACTGGGCGAGCGCCTGCGTGGGCAACGTGACGTACTGGGTGCTGATCATGTCGACGGTCGGCACCCTCTGGCCCGCGCTCGGCGAGGGCGACACCGTGCTCGCGGTGGTGCTCTCCTCGGCGGGGCTGTGGCTGTTCTTCGCGCTCATCAGCCGGGGCGTGAAGGAGGCGGCGGCGATCAACCGGATCGTCACCATCGCCAAGATCGTGCCGATCCTCGTCTTCGTGATCCTCGCGCTCTGCTATCTCAAGCCGTCCGTCTTCGCCGACAACTTCGCCGGCGCCGACTACGCGGGCTCGCTGTTCCAGCAGGTCAAGGGCACCATGCTGGCAACGGTCTTCGTGTTCCTTGGAGTCGAGGGCGCGAGCGTCTACTCCCGTCACGCGCGCCGCCGCGAGGACGTCGGAAGGGCCACCGTCCTGGGCTTCCTCAGCGTCTTCGCGATCTTCGCCTCGGTGACCATCGTGTCGTACGGCATCATGCCGATGAGCGAGATCGCCGACCTGCGCCAGCCCTCCATGGCGGGCGTGCTGGAGCACGCGGTCGGCACCTGGGGCCAGGTCTTCGTCAGCGTCGGCCTGATCGTCTCCGTGCTCGGCGCCTATCTCGCCTGGACGCTGATGGCCGCGGAGGTGCTGTTCGTGGCGGCCAAGGACGACGACATGCCGCGGTTCCTGAAGCGCTCGACGGCGGCCGACGTCCCGGTGCCCGCACTGGTGATGACCACCCTGCTCAGCCAGCTCTTCCTCGTCGTCACCCTGTTCTCGGACGACGCGTTCAACTTCGCCCTCGATCTGACCAGCGCGCTGACCCTGATCCCGTTCCTGCTCGCGGCGGCCTTCGCGGTGCGCGTGGGAGTGCGGGGCGAACTGGTGGTCGCCCTCCTCGCCACGCTCTACACCGCGTTCCTCATCTACGCGGCGGGCCTGAAGTTCGTCCTCGTCTCCTTCATCGTCTACGCCCCAGCCACCGCGCTGTTCGTGATGGCCCGCAAGGAGCAGGGCAGACGGCTGTTCTCACCGCGCGAGCTCGTCATCCTCGCCGTCTCGGTCGCCGGGGCCGTCCTCGGGATGGTCGCCCTGACGCTGGGCTGGATCAGCCTCTGACCTCTCAAGTGCTCGGAAAGGTGCTCCTCGTGACCAGTACCGCATACGGCGTCCACTCCGAGGTCGGAAGGCTGCGCAAGGTGCTGGTCTGCGCGCCCGGGCTCGCCCACCGCAGACTCACCCCCACCAACTCCGACGACCTGCTCTTCGACGACGTGATGTGGGTGGAGAACGCCCAGCGCGACCACGCCGACTTCGTCAACAAGCTGCGGGAACGGGACGTGGACGTCGTCGAGCTGCACGACCTGCTCGCGCGGACCATGGCGGTCCCCGGGGCCCGGGACTGGCTGCTCGACCGCAAGATCGTGGCCAACGAGGTCGGCATCGGCCTCATCGACGCCACCCGCGCCTACCTGGAGACCCTCGAACCCGACCGTCTCGCCCGCTACCTGATCGGCGGCCTGGCCACCACCGACCTGCCCGAGGAGTTCCGCTCCGCCCACATCGTGCTGGCCCGCGAGTCCACCGGCGTGCGTGAGTACCTGATGCCGCCACTGCCCAACACCCTGTACACCCGCGACACCACGTGCTGGCTCTACGGCGGCCTCACCCTCAACCCGCTGTACTGGCCCGCCCGGCACGACGAGACGCTGCTGATGAAGGCCGTCTACACCTTCCACCCCGACTTCGCGGGCGCCACCGTCTGGTGGGGAGACCCCGAACTCGACTGGGGACAGGCCACGTTCGAGGGCGGCGACATCATGCCGGTGGGCAACGGTGTCGTGCTGATGGGCATGAGCGAGCGGACCTCGCGGCAGGCGATCACCCAGGTGGCGGCCGCCCTCTTCGCGAACGGCGCCGCCGAGCACGTCGTCGTCGCCGGTATGCCCAAACTGCGCTCCGCGATGCACCTGGACACCGTCTTCACCTTCGCCGACCGCGACCTGGTGACCCTCTACCCGGCCATCATGGAGGCCGTCCACACCTTCTCCCTCAGGCCCTGCGACAAGGCGCCCGGCATCGAAGTCGTCGACGAGGGCTCGGCGGCCTTCGTCGACGTCGTCGCCAAGGCCCTCGGACTGCCGGAGCTGCGAGTCGTCGAGACCGGCGGGGACGTCTACGCCTCCGAACGCCAGCAATGGGACAGCGGCAACAACGCCGTCGCCCTGGAGCCCGGTGTGGTCTTCACCTACGACCGCAACACCCAGACCAACACCCTGCTGCGCAAGGCCGGCATCGAGGTCGTCACCATCGTCGGCGCCGAACTGGGGCGCGGCCGGGGCGGTGGGCACTGCATGACCTGCCCGATCGTGCGGGACCCGGTGGAGTTCTGACCGCTCACGCCGTGAGCGGTTCGAGTACGGCGATCGAGCCCTGCGCCACCGCGCACAGGGTCTCTGTGCCGTCGGCGCCCACCG
The DNA here is from genome assembly GCF_040606035.1 of Streptomyces sp. NPDC005483. NCBI lineage: Bacteria > Bacillati > Actinomycetota > Actinomycetes > Kitasatosporales > Streptomycetaceae > Streptomyces > Streptomyces sp. NPDC005483. Next base: position 167,732 of record NZ_JBEXEA010000003.1, on the reverse strand, counting down.
TGCTGAGGTCGCACCGGCACACCACACGGGTGCGGCCGGCCCGTACCACCCGGGCGCGGGCGCGCAGCAGCTCGCCGCGGGCCGGGCGCAGGAAGTCGATGGAGAAGCCGGCGGTGGTCACCGTGGAGCCGGCCACCGAACCCGCCGCGAAGGAGAGCGCGTTGTCCGCCGCGTAGCCGAGCACTCCGCCGTGCACCGTGCCGTGCTGCTGGAGCAGATCGGCGCGGATGTCGAACTCGAGCGTCGCCTCTCCCTCCTCGAAGTCGGTCAGCCGGGCGCCGACCAGAGTGCTGAAGGGCTGGGCCGCCAGTACCTTCCGGGCGAGCTCCAGGTCCAGGGTCCGAGTCATCCGCTACCTCACTTCACTAGTGAAGCGAGGGTGGTGCGAACCCCTCGTGTCTGTCAACATCGGCCCATGCCCGAGCCCGACGACCAGCGCCTCTACTTCCTGCTCCAGCGGGCCGCGCACCGTCTGCGCACCGCCGCGGACCGGCGCTGCGTGGCCGCCGCGGGGGTCACCACGGCCCAGCTCGGCGCGCTGTTCGCCGTGCGCGACGAGCCGGGTATCACCCAGCAGCGGCTCGCCCGCACGCTCGGGCTGCGCGAGTCGGCGGTGACCGGACTGGTCGGCCGGCTGACGGCCGCGGGTCTCGTGGCCAAGGAGGCGCACCCGCGTGAACACCGGGCCGTCGTACTGGAGTTGACGGACTCGGGAACCGATGCCCTGCGCGCCGCCCAGCCGGAGATCGACCGCTTCAACGCGGAACTGCGTGAGGTGCTGGGCGACGACGGCTTCACCGGTGCGGCCACGGCCATGCACCGGCTCGCGTACTGGGAGCCCTAGAGGGGGCGATCGTGGCAGGAGCTGTGCTCAGTCGTCGCGTTCGGGTCCGCAGGAGCTGCCGTTCGGCGGCAGGCTGCCGTACAGCAGGAAGTCGTCGACCTTGCGGTGCACGCACTTGGAGGAGCCGTAACCGGTGTGGCCCTCGCCCCTGTTGTCGAGGACCACGGCCGAGTCGCCGAGGCGCTTCGCGGTCTCCACGGTCCAGCGGTACGGCGTCGCGGGGTCGCCGCGGGTGCCGACGAGCAGCATCTTCGGGGTGCGGACGTCGTTCACCTCCTCACGGATGAAGTCGGTGCCCTTGGGGCGGCCGTAGCACATGAGGTACTCGGTGAGCCGGTAGCGGCCGAAAACCGGGGACGCCTGTTCGTAGGCGGCGCGCAGCCGGGGCAGGTCCTCGGTGATCCGGTCGGCGCCGGGGCGGTCGGGATCGTCCGCGCAGTTGATCGCCATCAGCGCCGCCGGAAGATTGTCGAGCGGCACGTCCTCCACGTCGGAGAGGGGGGTGTGCGTCGGGTCGTCGGAGGGAGGGCGCGCGCGGGTGAGGAAGCCGGAGCCGCCGCCCGCGAAGGTGAGGACTCCCGAGGTGTCGCCGTCCTCCACGAGCTGGGCGAGCGCCCGTTCCAGCGACGGCCACAGATCCTCGCTGTAGAGGGCCTGGCTGATGGCGCCCACGAGGTCCTGTCCGGTGAAGTCGGGGCCGAATCCCGTCGGCACCGGATCCTCGTCCAGCGACGCCACGAGCCGCACGACCTGCTCCCGGGCGCCGCGCGCGTCGGTGCCGAACGGACAGGCGATGTCCTTCACGCACCAGTCGACGAAGTCCTCCAGCGCCGTCTGCTGCCCGGCCGCGCCCGCCACGCCCTGCTCGGACAGCGGTTCGGTGAGGGTGTCCACACCGTCCAGCACCAACCGGCCCACCTTCTTCGGGAACTGGGCCGCGTACACCGCCCCGAGCCGGCTGCCGTAGGAGAAGCCCAGGTAGTTGAGCTTCTTGTCGCCGAGGGCCTGGCGGATGACGTCCAGGTCGCGCGAGACGTTCACCGTGCCGATGTGCCGGAGCACGGGGCCGGAGTGCTTGGCGCACTGGCCGGCCGCCTCCCGCAACCTGCCGAGCACGGTCCGCGGATCCTGGGCGACGGCTGCCTCGTCGTCCGTGGCCGCCAGTGCCTCGTCGGTGCCGGCGCCGCAGCTGACCGGCGAGGATCTGCCGACGCCGCGCGGATCGAAGGACACCACGTCGTACCCGTCGGTGAGGCCCATGAAGTCGTCGCCGCCGGCCGCGAGTGCGGGCACGCCCGCGCCGCCCGGGCCGCCGAAGTTCAGCACCACCGAACCCCGCTTGTGCTTGGCCGTGGACCGGTAACGGGCCAGTGCCAGGTCGAGGGTGCCCGCGCGGGGCTTCGCGTAGTCGAGGGGAACGGTGATCTTTCCGCACTGCAGGTTGTGCGGGGTCTCCATGTCCACGCACTTCGACCACTTGATCTTCTGGCTGTAGAAGCGCGACAGGTCCGGTCCCGAGTCGGCCGCGGCCACGGCCGGCAGTCCGGCACCGAGCAGTGCCAGTCCCACGGCTCCGGACAGAGCGCATCGCCGCCTCGTCACCTTGGCGAGCATCCATGCCTCCAAGGACGCCCATCGGCGCCCTCGATCACGATAAGCGTCCCCCGGGCGGCACGCCTCCGGACGAGCGGGATCATGAAATGTGCCCTAGCCTGTGCCCGCTCGATGCCCATGAGTCGGTTTTGCCGCAAGTTCGACAACCATGTCGCTCGATGGGGTGAAAGGCCGATTAGCCATAACTCTGATGGTTCGCCTGCGTTTTACGTGGTGCGGGTGAGTGCCCGCGTCCATGTCTGGAAGGCAGGGAACCTATGAGACGGGTCACCCGAAACGGTGTGATCGCCGTCGCCGCCGCGTCCGGGGCGATGGCCGTGGCGATGCCGGCGTACGCCGGCGGTACGGCGGACGGTACCGCGGCAGGCTCGCCCGGGCTGATCTCCGGCAACACCGTCCAGCTCCCGGTGCATGTTCCGGTGAACGTGTGCGGCAACACGGTCGACGTGGTGGGGCTGCTCAACCCCGCGGCGGGCAACACCTGCGTCGACGAGGACTTCGGCGCCGGTACGGCGGGCGGTGGCGCGCGGGCCCAGGGCGACGGAGACGATTCACCGGGTGTGCTCTCCGGCAACGGGGTGCGCCTCCCGGTCCACCTGCCGGTCAACGTCAGCGGGAACTCCGTGAACGCCGTCGGCGTCGGCAACCCGTCCGTCGGCAACGAGTCCGTGAACGCGCCAGGGGATGACCTCCCCGACACTCCGGCCCCGCAGGCGAACCCCACGCCGGGCACGCCGCCGAGGAGCCACCCCGGCCCGCAGCCGACCGCGCCCACCTCACCGGGGCCCGGGACCGCCCTCGCCCACACCGGCACGGACCAGACCCTGCCCGCCGCGATGGGCAGCGCCGCGCTGATCCTCGGCGGAGCCGCGGTCTACCGCCGCTTCCGCCCACGAGGCGCGCGCTGACGGAAACCTGCGGCGAGGCCCTGCGGGGCGGCGACCACGTGCGGTCTCCGCCGCACGACGACGGTGAGCCTCGGCGCCTGCCGTGCGGTGCGGAACAGTGCCTCGGCTGTACGGCGACGGGGCCCCGGCTGCACGACGTCAAATGGCCCGGCAGCACGAAAGGCAAGCCGTTGCCCTATTGCCACGGGTGGGGCCGTGCTCGTACGACGTCCGTGGACCCGCCTCTCGACAGCGGATGGGGGCGTGGCTGTCCGGTGTGCTCGGGTGCCCTGCAGTGGCACCCCCTGGCCCCGCCTTTCGAGGACGGGTGGGGTCGTGGCTCTCCTTGTGTGTGCGCTCATGTTCTACAGCGGGGCCGGGCGGTGCTCGTACGACACCGGAGGGCGCGCCTCTCGACACCGGATGGGGGTCGTGGCTGCCCGGTGCCCGTACGCTCCCACCCGGCAGGGGCGGTCGGGCCGTGCCTGCACGACACCCGTGGGCCCGTCTTTCGACGACGCTGGGCGTGGCTGTCCGTGTGCGCGCGCTTCTGTCCGGCCGCGGCGGTCGGGCCGTGCCTGCACGACACCCGTGGGCCCGTCTTTCGACGACGGTGGGGCTTGGCACCCGTGTGCGCGCTCTTGCTCTACAGCGGCGGTCGGGGCGTGCTCGTACGAGCCTGTGGGCCCGCCTCGCACCGGACGGTGAGTCGTGGCTGTCGTCGGTGGCCGCCGGCCCCGTCCCTCTGGCGGCGGATGCGGTGGTCGCTCGGTCCGGCCCGACGGCCAGGGCGAGGCCGTGGGCGTCCGCGTCCGCTCACCTTCACCTCTCCGCCGTCACCCCCGTGAGCAGCACCATCCCGGAGTCCCCGTAGTCCGGCAGTGTCGTGTCGGTGTCGACGCGGGTGACGGACAGCTCACGGGTGAGGGGCGCGAAGACCTCCGTGACGGTCTCCGGGCTCACGGGGCAGCCCGGCCAGCGCGAGGTCGGGCCGATGCGGTAGGTCGGCATGTTCTCCATGAACGCGGCCACCAGATGCCCGCCGGGCACCACACAGCGGGCGAACGCCCGGCAGAAACCGGCGAATTCGGCGAAGTCCTCCGTGGCGCCCTCGGCGACGAAGTGCATGGACGCCAGCTGGTACCCGCCCGGCTCCAGGTCCCGGACGTCCGCGTGGACGACGTGTACCTGCGCCAGTGATCCCGCGAGGGTCCTCGGTATGGTGGGGTTGAGCTCGTGGCACAGTGTGTGGAAGGGCAGCCAGCTCGCGTCGGGCCCGCAGACGATCTGCCGTTGCAGATAGGCCACATTGCCCGCGCCGGCCTCGACGGCGTCCACATGGCGGCTCGCCGCGGACGCGAGGATCAGCGGGTAGAGGTTGGGCCCGGCACCGAACTCCACCGAGCGGGTGACCCCGCCGGGAGCCAGACGCCGGTAGAACGCGGAGTGGTGGGCGATCACTTCGGCGTCCGAGGGGTGCAACTCCCGGTAGTTCTCCGCGAGATAGTCGGCGACCGGCCAGCGGTCCCAGTCCACGTCGTCGTTGTGCGTCATCATCACCGTACCCACCTCCTCAGTTCCTCGGCCGCAGCCGGAAGCGTCCCGCCAGCGCGGTCAGCGTGGCGTTGAGCCGGTCGATGTCCTCGTCGGAGTTGAGCGCCGTGATCTGCGCCCGGAAACCGACCCGGTCGCGCGCCACGAGCGGGTGGGCGGCGAGCGTCACGTAGATGCCCTCCTCCCACAGGAACGCGGCGACCGCGTCGAGGTCGGCCGGGTCGGCCAGCGGGATCTCCACGATGGGCAGCCGGTCCGTGTTGAGGGTGCGCACGTCGAGGTCCGCGAGATGGTCGAGCACCCGCATGGTCTTGCGGTACAGGTCGGCCCGCAGCACGTCCCCCCGGCGGTCGTTGACCTCCAGTCCGGCCAGCGCGGTGGCCAGGGACGCCGTGGGGGAGGGGTCCGAGTACACATAGGGGGCCGCGGCGGTCTTGAGGCGGTTCTTGAGGTCGGTGGGCAGCGCGAGGAACGCGAGCAGCGACGAGTACGCCTTGGAGAAGCCGCCGGCCAGCACGATCCCGTCGTACGACTCGCCGGTGTGCCGCACCACGCTGTTGCCGCGCAGGCCGTACGGACAGGGCTCGTTCGGCGCGCGTTCCCCGATCACCCCGAAGCCGTGCGCGTCGTCGACGTACAGCGTCGCGTCCTGTTCGCGGCACAGCGCGGCCAGCACGGGCAGGTCGGGGATGTTGCCGGTGATGCTGTTCACGCCGTCCATGCAGACCAGCCGGGTCGTGCGCGCGGGGACCGAGGAGAGCAACGCGTCCAGTTCCTCGGGCCGTTCGGCGTGGAAGCGGTGCAGGGTGGCGCCCTGGCCGCGGGCGACCAGGCAGCCGTCGTACACCGTCCGGTGCGCGCTTGCCTCGACGAAGATGTGGCCGCCGTCGGCGAGGACCGGGATCACCGAGGCGTGGATGAGGGTCAGTGTCGGCAGCAGCAGGGTGTCGGGGGCGCCCAGCAGCGCGGCGAGGCGTTCCTCCAGCGCGGGATACAGCCGCGGCCTGCCCAGCAGCCGTGACCAGCTGGGGTGGGTGCCCCACCGTTGCACCTCGGGATCGATGCGGGCGGCGATCTCCGGATCCCAGTCGAAGCCGAGGTAGTTGCAGGAGGCGAAGTCGATCAGCCAGTGGCCGCGGCTGCGGATACGGCGGCCGCGCACCTCGTCGATGACCGCGTCGCTCATCGGACTGGTGCGCCGCAGATGTTCGAGTTCCGCCGTGCGTCTCCCGGCGGAGGTCCGCGGGGTACGTCGGGTCGGGCGCCCGTTGGTGCCACCGGCACCCGGGGTGAAACGGCCGCCGTCCTGCCGCAGCACCCGCTCGCTCTGCTCCACCGTCATGGGCCGGGCGAACAGGAACCCCTGTCCGAACCGGCACCCCATCGCGGCCAGCATGTCCCGTTGCGCCGGATCCTCGATGCCCTCGGCGATCACCTGCAGCCCCAGCGTGTCGGCGATGCGGACGATGCCCTCGACGAGGGCGACCTGCTGGGCGTCGCGCGTGATGTCGTCGATGAAGGTCTTGTCGATCTTCAGTACGTCGACGGGGAAGTCCCGCAGATAGCGCAGCGAGGAGAACCCGGTGCCGAAGTCGTCGACCGCGATGTGCACCCCCAGCTCCTTGAGGGCATGGAGCACCGCCTGGATCTGGGTGTCCCGGCGCAGCAGCACCGTCTCCGTCAGCTCCAGCTGGAGGGAACCGGGGGCGAGCCCGGGAGTCCGCAGCGCCCGCCCCACCTGGTCCACGAAGCCGGTGTCGCGGAACTGGCGCGCGGACACGTTCACACTCACGTACGGCGGAGTCGCGGGCCCCGGAAGCTGTTGCAGGCCCGCGATGTCGCCGACCGCGTTCTCCAGCACCCACGAGCCCAGCGGGGCGATGTGCCCGGTTTCCTCGGCCAGGGTGATGAACTGTTCCGGTGAGACGGGCCGGTGCGGGGCCCGCGGCCAGCGCACCAGCGCCTCGAAGCCGACCACCTCGCCCGCGTCGATGTCCACGACGGGCTGGTAGCGCAGGGTGAACTCCTGTGCGGCGACCGCCCGGGCGAGGCGGCTCTGCAGATCGTGCCGCTCGACCATGCGGGTGTGCAGCATCGCCTGGAAGCGCCGCCACTGCCGTTTGCCCGCCGCCTTGGCCGCGTACAGCGCGAGGTCGGCGTGACTGAGCAGTTCCTCGGCGTCGGTGCTGTCGCGGGCCGTGGCCACGCCCACGCTGGCCGAGACGGTGACCGACTCGTCGCCGAGCACGAACGGCCTGGTGAGCGTCTGTATCACCTGTGCCGCCAGCAGTTCGGCGTCGAGCGGCTCCCGGGCGTCCTCCATCAGAACGGCGAACTCGTCGCCGCCGAGCCGGGCCGCGGTGTCGGTGCGTCTGAGGGTCCGGGTCAGCCGGTTGCCGACGTCGAGCAGGAGGTGGTCGCCCGCCGAGTGACCCATCGTGTCGTTGACCTCCTTGAAGTCGTCGAGATCGATGAAGAGCAGACAGGTCAGGGACGACTCGCGGCGGCCGCGCAGCAGGGCGCGTTCCATCCGCTCCAGGAGCAGCGTCCGGTTGGGCAGCCCGGTCAGCGAGTCGTGGAAGGCGCGCTGCGTCAGCTCGTGCTCCAGCCTGCGCTGCTCGGTCACGTCGCGCAGGGTGACCACCAGGCCGGCCACGGTCCGCTCGTTGCGGAAGTCGCTGCACCGCACCTCCACCTCCACCCGCCCGGACCGGTGCCGCACCCACCAGTGGTCGTGGGAGACGCGCGGCCCGTGGTCGCGTACGGCGGTCAGCCCACGGGCCGCCCGCTGCCGGTCCCGGGGATCCACCAGGTCCGGCAGCGACGTGCCGACGAGGTCCGCGGTGCCGAACACGGCGGCCGCGGAGGGACTGGCGTACCGGATGGTGTCGTCGTCCTCGACGATCAGGATGACGTCGGAGGTGTTGCGCACCAGGGTCGCGAAGTAGGCCTCGCTCTCCCGGCGGATCACCTCCTGGCGCAGCAGGACCCGTTCCATGGCGAGCCCGGCGTGGGAGGCGAGGATCTCCAGGGAGCCACGCGTCTCGGTGAGCGGTCCCTGCGGGCCGGCGACCAGCAGGACCCCCGGGTCGTCGGTGGCCGGGCGGTCCGGCCGGGTCATGGGGCACACCAGCACGGCGGGCAGCCCGTCCAGCCGGGCGGCGATGTCGGGCCCCAGGTCGGCGGGGGACACCCGGCGGGCATGGTGGGGGAGCAGGGGCGGCGCCTCCTCGGCCGACAGCAGCAGGGTCCGGTGGCGGACCGTCGGCCCCAGGAGCATGTCGACGGCCGCCTCGCAGGACCGCGCGACCTCCTCCTGCCGTATCGCCGACACCAGGGACCCGGCCGCCCGGCGCAGGGCGAGTTCGCGCGCGACCGCCCCGCGGTGGGCCACGACCATGCCCGCCAGCCGCAGGATGACCAGCAGGAACAGCACGGCCGAGAAGGCGGCGATCACGCCCGTGTGGTGGGCGCTGTGGGTGACCGCCTCGAACAGCAGGATCCCCGGGGCGATGAAGGTGGCCACCGCCAGCATCGCGAGCCGGTTCGGCGGCGGGAGCGGGGACTGCTCCTGCAGTACTGCGGCGGTGAGCGCCGTCATCGAGGGGTGCAGGGCGGCGAGGCCCCAGGCCGTGTAGAAGACGAGCCACCCGGAGTCCAGCAGGGTGTCGGCCTGCCACAGGGAGTTGAGCTGGAGGATGCCGTACGCGATGTCGAAGCCGAGCAGCGTCAGCGTGCCGACCACCAGCAGCTGCACCGACCGGTTGTGCCCGCCGACCGGGCCCGGGGTCAGCAGCCTGGCCAGCAGGGCCAGAACCAGCACGTCACCGAGGGGGTAGGCGATGCTGATGGCCCGCTGCTGCCAGGTCAGGCCCTGGACTTCGGCGAGCGGCTGTACCAGGTACACCCACACGGGCAGGGCGAGTCCCGCGGTGAAGATCAGCGCGTCCAGCAGACTGGGCAGGTCGTGGCCCGCCCAGCGGTAGTGGATGAGGCCGTACAGGCCGGCCGCGAAGAGCGGGTAGGTGGCGAGGTAGCAGGCGTCGGCGGGGGAGGGGAAGGGGTTGGAGGCGTTGAAGTACTCCTCCACGACGTTGTAGTACGTGTCGCCCGTGATGAAGGTGAGCAGGCCCGCTGCCAGCGCCCACCAGGGCCAGCGGTGGGCGGGCCGGTGCAGCCGGATGCCGACCAGCACGGCGCCTACGCCGGCGAGTCCGATGACGGCCCACAGCGGGGTGCGCGCGGCGGGCACCGTCATGTAGACGAGGGTGGCGAGGGCGACCAGAGCGAGGTGGGCGGCCATCGGCCGACGTGCCGAATGCAAGGGCAAGCGCCTCCCCCCACTGGCCAATGGAGGAGACCGGGCCTTCGGTCTGGTCCGGGATCCTTATCGATCGTAGGCACCGGGGGAGAGGTGCTGCATCCCGGGAGATCCGTCAGCGCCGGTGGAACCGATGGTGCAACTGCCGTACCCGCTCCGTGAAATCGGGCACCGGGCCCTCCACGATCACATCGGGGGCGATCTCGTTGACCGGCAGGGTCCGCACCGGGGGCGCCGGGACGCCCAACTGGTTCAGCCACTCGGCCAGTTGCGCGGACGAGGCGACGTACACGATGCGTCCGAGACCCACCCAGGCGTGCGCGGCCGCGCACATCGGACAGTGCTCGCCGGAGGTGTACACGGTGGCCGCGGCCCGCTCCTCGGGTGTCAGGTGTGCCGCCGCCCAGCGGGCCAGCTCGAACTCGGGATGCCGGGTGCGGTCACCGGAGGCCACGCGGTTGTGGTCCTCGGCGAGGACCTCGCCGCCCGCGCCCACCAGGACCGACCCGAACGGTTCGTCCCCGGCCTCCAGCGCCTCGGTGGCCAGCTCGACGCAGCGGCGCAGATACGGCAGTTCGGTGTCCTTCACGACCATGGAGTACGGCCCTCCTCGCCACGAGCCTAAGGTCATCGCCGTGTCGCCGGGAACGTTTTCCGGGCCACGGTGACCACCCCGAGGGCCACCGCGACCAACGGCAGCGCGGTCCACGGCAGCGCCCCGGCGCCCAGGCCCTCCAGCGCGACACCCCCGGTCAGGGACCCCACCGCGATCCCGGCGTTGTACACCGTGGTCTGCAACGAGGTGGCCGCGTCCGCCCGCTCCGGGCCCGAGGCGTCGACCAGCGCCGTCTGGATCAGCGTCGGCGCGCCCCCGAACGCGACGCCCCACAGGACGACCGACGTCAGCAGCACGCCCGGCACCCCGGCAGCGAGCCCCAGCGCGAGCATCACGGCCGCGCACAGCCCCAGCGCGCCCAGAAGCGCCGGCCGCGGATGCCGGTCCACCAGCATCCCGGTGACCCAGACCCCCACCACCGTCGCCGCCCCGAACACCAGCAGGACCACTCCCGTACGGCCGAACCCGGCATGCGCCGCGAACGGGGCGACGTACGTGTACATCGTCTGGTGTCCCACCAGCAGGAACAGCGTGACGGACAGGACGGCCGGGACACCCGGCAGCGCGGCGACCTGGACGAGCGGCACACGCGCGTGCGGCGCCTCGCCCGGGAAGCCGGGCACCCGCCACCACACCCAGCCCACCAGCAGCACCGCGAGTGCGGACAGCATCCCGAAGCCCGTGCGCCAGCCCACCGCTCCGGCCAGCGCCGTGCCGGCCGGGACGCCCAGGGACAGGGCGAGGGTGATCCCGGCGAGCACGATCGCGATCGCCCGGCCGCGCCGCGCGGCCGGCACCATCCGTGCGGCGTACCCGGCGAGCATCGCCCAGAGCGTCCCGCCCGCGCATCCGGCCACCAGCCGGGCGGCGAACGTCAGGGGATACGACGAGGACAGCGCCACCACCGCGTCGCTCACCGCGAAGCCGAGCAGCGCCCCGACGAGCACCGGCCGGCGCGGCAGCCCGCGCAGCAGTGCCGTGAGCGGGATCGCGGCGGCGAAGGACGCGGCCGCGTACCCGGTGACGAGGAAGCCGATCCGGGCCTCGGAGACGCCCAGAGCCGGGGCCATGCGGGGCAGCAGACCCGCGGGCAGCAGCTCGGTCAGCACCGCGGTGAAGGCGGCCGTCGACAGGGCGAGGAGCCCGGACCACGGCAGCGGGGCGGACGCGGGCGGGGCTGTGCCCCTGGCAGGGGAAGTGGTGGACATGTGACCATGCTCGGACCTTCACATCAGTGTGAAGGCAAGGGCGACCCGGGAGTACGTCATGAGGATCGGTGAGCTGTCCCGCCGCACCGGTGTCCCCACCAGGCTGCTGCGCTACTACGAGGAACAGGATCTGCTCCACCCCGAGCGGGCCGGCAACGGCTACCGCGCCTTCGGTGAGGCGGCGGTCCGGGACGTCCAGCAGATCCGCGGGCTGCTGGACTCGGGTCTGACCACGGAGATGATCCGCACGATCCTGCCGTACCTCTCGGGACCGGAGGAGATCCTGCTGGCACCCGAACACCTGACACCGGAGACGGCCGCGATCCTGGAGGCCCACGTCGACCGCATCCAGGCCCGGATCGACTGCCTGGCCCGCAACCGCGACCGGCTCAGCGGCTACCTGGCGGCGGTGCGCGGAGTGGCGGGGCGGCCGTAAACGCCATTGCCGCGGCGGCGTACGGGTGATGAAGTGAGCCCATGGATCATGTTGCGGTACTCGCCCTCTTCGACCGGGACATGCGCGAAGGGGCCCAGCCGGACGGTCCCGGCGCGCGTGTCGAGCGGGTCGGCGGGGTGGTCCGGCAGGTTGCCGCCGAGCACGGATGGAACGGTGTCGTGTGGTCCGCCCTGGACGAGTCGAGCGCCGACAAGGCGATCGCCGAACAGATCACGTACTACACGGGGCTCGGTCGCGAGTTCGAGTGGAAACTGTACGGCCACGACCTGCCCTTCGACCTCGGACATCGGCTGAGGGCGGCCGGGTTCACGCCCGAGCCCGAGGAGACGCTGATGATCGCCGAGGTCGCCGATCTCACCCTGGACGTGGAGCCGCCCGAGGGGGTCCGCTTCCTCCCGGTCACCGACCGGGCGGGGGTCGACCTGGTGGCGGACGTGCACGAGAAGGCCTTCGGCACCGACAGCTCCCGGCTGCGGCACCAGCTGCTCGCGCGGCTCCAGGACGATCCCGAGACCGTGGTCGCGGTCGTCGCGCTCGCCGGTGACGTGCCGGTCAGCGCGGCCCGTATGGAGCTCGTGCCCGGCACCCGCTTCGCCGGTCTGTGGGGCGGCGGCACCGTCGAGGGCTGGCGCGGCCGGGGCATCTACCGCGCCCTGGTCGCCCACCGCGCCCGGGCCGCCGTGGAGCGTGGATACCGCTACCTCCAGGTCGACGCGATGGCCGCGAGCCGCCCGATCCTGGAACGCCTCGGGTTCGAGCCGATGACGATCACGCAGCCGCACGTGTACCAGCCGTAGAACCTTGGGCCGGCTCGAAAGGGCCGGCGGCTCGGATGTCACATCCGGGCCCGCCCGATCCGTCGCACCGGTATGACGACGAACCAGAACATCCTTCTCGCCGGCGCGAGCGGTGTCCTCGGCCGCCACATCGCCACCGCTCTGGCCGACGCGGGCCACAAGGTCACCGGACTCGGCCGGAGCGAGGGCAACGGCGTCCGCGCCGACCTCATGGACCGCGACGCCCTGCTGCGCGCCGTGGACGGACAGCACTTCGACACGGTCGTCCACGCGGCGACCGCCCTGCGCAAGCCGCCCGTGCGCCACCGCGACATGTACGCCACCGACGCCCTGCGCATCGAGGGCACCGCCCACCTGATCGAGGCGGCCCGGGCCACCGGAGCACAGCGCTTCGTCACCGAGTCGATGGTCTTCGGATACGGCTACGGCGACTTCGGCGACCGGGCGATCACGGAGGACGACGTGTTCGGGCCGCACGGCACCGACCCGGAGCTGGAACGGCACCTCGCCGGGATGCGCACCAAGGAACAACTCACCTTCGAGACGGCCGGATTGGAGGGCGTCGCGCTACGGTTCGGCCTCTTCTACGGCCCCGGCGGCACGGACGCCCTCCTGCCGCTGTTGCGCAGGAGGCAGTTGCCCGCGCCTGCCGACCAGGGCAGGGTCCTGCCCTGGGTGGAACTCACCGACGCGGCCCGCGCGGTGGCCGCCGCGGTCGAGCACGGGCGCCCCGGGCAGGCGTACAACATCGCGGACCGCACGCCGATGGGCTTCCGTACCCATCTGCTCTGCGTGGCCGAGGAGTTCGGACTGCCGAGGCCGATGTCCGTACCCCTGTGGCTGACCCGGCCGATGGCGTACGCGCACACGATGTTCTCGTCGAGCATGCGGGTGTCGACGCGGAAGGCCGAGCGGGAACTGGGCTGGACACCCGTGTACCCGTCCGGCCGCGACGGTCTGGCCGCACTGCGGGCCGCGACGACCCGGTGATCACAGGTCGAGCTGGTACTCCACGGCCTTGTGCGTCGGCACGTAGCCGAGGGAGTCGTTGACGGCGAGCATCGGTGTGTTGCTCGCCGCGGTGTCGGTGCGGAGCCCGGCCAGTTCCGGGTGCCGTTCGAGGACGTGGCGGACGGCCGCGGCCTTCATCCAGCGGGCGAGGCCGCGCCCACGGTGTTCGGGGAGCACGGCGGTGCCGTAGTGCCGGCCGTCGCCCGACCCGTCGCCGGGCACGACCAGTTCGCAGAACCCGACCACGCCGCCGTCCGTCGCGTCCACGGCGGCGACGGTGTGCAGCAGCTCCCCGCGCCGGGCGACGGCCTCCGCGGCCGCGACCACACGCTCCACGTCCCAGACGACCCTGCCGAAGTCCGTGCCCTCCATCGGCATGTCGTCCATCGCACGCCGGGAGCCGGCGAACGACCGCGCGAGCGCGTCCGGCACGATGCCGTCCCACTCGGTCAACCGGTAGCCGGGGTGGGGCAGTTCGACGAGTGCGTCGATCGCGGCCCGGTCGACGTCGGCCAGCGGGAGCCGGGCGTACGTGAGCGCCAGGACCTTTCGGAAGCCCCGTGCGGCCAGGAACCGATCGGCGGGAGAGCCCTCCACGGCCTGCGCGATCACCGACCGCCGCCGTTCCGCCCCCGCCGCGTCCACGGCGGCCTCCAGAAGACGGGTGCCGACGCCCCGCCTCCGCTCGGCGCCGTGCACCGCGAGTTGCAGTTCGGCGAGATGCTCCTGCCCCTCCTGCGTGAACAGCCGCAGGAACGCGGACCCGAGCGGGACACCTTCGTCCCCGGCGGCCAGCCAGGCCAGTCGGCGGCTGGAGGGGGCGGGCCGGGGATCGGCGAGCGGGGTGATGTCGAAGGACAAGCGAGTCTCCGTCACGAGGGGGAGGGGCGGCGGGAGTGTGAAGCCTTCCGTCCAACCCCGGCGTCCGCAACGGGATTTGGAACCGTCAGCACGCTGTGTCCCAACCGTGGGTCAACACCGGGTCAATCCTCGTCGGGAGAACCGGAACGGTTCTGTTCAGTCTCCTGGGTGCCATGTACCGTTCAAATTGGTCGTATATCTATGCGCGTAGTTCCCGTCCCCGCATCACCCTTCCCCAACTCCTCACGGAGGTATGCCGGATGCCCGGACTCACCCTTCCCCGCCACAGACTCGGCGCGCTCCTCGCCGGCGTCGGCCTCGTCGCCGCGGGCGTCGTCGTGCAGGCCACCGCCACCCCCGCCGCCGCTGCCACCCCCCACCGGATCCTCTTCGACAACGGCCACGCCGAGACGGCCGGCAACGCGGACTGGGTCATCTCCACCAGCCAGCCCGACCCCCTGGGCCAGGACTCCTCGCCCTCCGCCGAGACCGACTGGACCGGCGCCCTCTCCTCCTGGGGCGTCGCCCTCCAGAAGACCGGCGACTACAGCCTCAAGACCGCGACGAGCGCCCTGACGTACGGCGGCTCCTCGGCCACCGACCTGTCGAACTTCGACACCCTGGTCCTGCCCGAGCCCAACACGCTCTTCACCACCGCCGAGAAGACGGCGATCATGACCTTCGTGAAGAACGGCGGCGGCCTCTTCATGATCTCCGACCACACCGGCGCCGACCGCAACAACGACGGCGAGGACGCGGTCGAGATCCTCAACGACCTGATGACCAACAACAGCGTCGACTCCACCGACCCGTTCGGCTTCTCCATCGACTCGCTCAGCATCAGCTCCGACTACCCGAGCGCGATCAGTGACAGCAGTAACCCCGTGCTGCACGGCTCCTTCGGCACCGTCACCAAGAGCCTGATCGCCAGCGGCACCACGGCCACCCTCAAGCCCGCCGACAACGCGAACGTCAAGGGCCTGCTCTACCGCACCGGTTACTCGGGCAACACCGGCGCCTTCTTCGCCACCAGCACCTTCGGCAGCGGCCGGGTCGCCTTCTGGGGCGACAGCTCACCCATCGACGACGGCACCGGCCAGTCCGGCAACACCCTCTACGACGGCTGGAACGACTCCGGCGCCACCAACGCGCCCCTCGCCCTCAACGCCACCGAGTGGCTGGCCGGCGGGAGCGGCAGCAGCGGCGGCGGCGGTGGCGGCGGTTCCACCTGCACCTCCGCCCAGCTCCTCGGCAACAACGGCTTCGAGTCGGGCAGTTCGACCTGGACCGCGACCAGCGGCGTGATCACCAACTCCAGCAGTGAGTCCGCCCGCACCGGCTCCTACTACGCCTGGCTCGACGGCTACGGCTCCGCGCGCACCGACACCCTGTCCCAGCCGGTGACCGTCCCGGCGGCCTGCACCACGGCCACCCTCAGCTTCTACCTCCACGTCGACACCGCCGAGACCACCACCACTACCGCCTACGACACCCTCAAGGTGCAGGTCCTGAACAGCTCGGGCACGGTCCTGAGCACCCTTGCCACGTACTCCAACCTCAACGCGGCCTCCGGCTACACACAGCGCAGCTTCAGCCTGGCGGGCTACGCCGGCCAGACCGTCACTCTCAAGTTCACCGGCACGGAGGGCTCCACGCTCCAGACGTCGTTCGTCCTCGACGACACGGCACTGAACGTCAGCTGATCCGCGCCCGAACCCCACCTGGTCGCGGCCGTCACCTCGGACGCGACGTCGATCACCGTGCGCCCGTCGGTCACCACGCGCAGCGTGCCGGCGGGCGCCCGCTCGTCAGGCGCTCAGCCGCCAGGTGCGCAGGACGGCCTCCCGGCCCCGTGACACCCTCCTGACCGGCGGTTCGTCCGTGAGCTCGAACGCACAGGACCGCGCCACCGCCTCGCTCGCCGCGTTGGCGGCGTCGATGCGCAGCACCACCCGGCGCGGCCGGATCTCCCGGACGCCGTACTCGGCGGCCAGCCGCACCGCCCGCCCGGCCAGCCCCTGACCCCGGTGGGCGGCACCGACACCGTAGGCGAGCTCCAGGTCCCGTTCGTCCGGAGTGCTGCGGAACAGCAGCACTTCACCCCGCGGAAGAACCCCGTCGGTCGTGATGGCGAACTGGACCTTGCGCCCGTCGGCCTGCCCCTCCCGCGCACCGGCGAGATAGGCACGCGCCGCGTCCGGGCCGAACGGTGAGGCCACCGGGGTCCACCGGGCCATCTCGGGATCGTCGTAGAGCGCGACCAGGTCGGCGAGGTCGGCGTCCGCCCACGCGCGCAGCCGGACGCCGTAGCCTTCGAGACGCAGCGGTGGGACGAGGGTGAAGGTTCGGTTCGGGTCCATGGGTCGATCCTGCCTCGGGGAGGCGGTCGGATGAAGGAGTCGGTGCTCGACGGTGGCGCGGTCAACGAGGTCGTCCGGGTCGGGGATACCGTGCGGCGCCCGCCGTCCGAACGGTCGGACTTCGTAAGGGAGTTGCTCGCTCTGTTCGAGTGCGCCGGCTGGCAGGGCGCGCCGCGGTTCCTCGGCGTCGACGAACGCGGCCGGGAGATCTTCGGTCATGTCGAGGGGCGGGCCGCCGTGACCCCGCGCGAGCGCGCCGAGGCCCGGACCGACGAGGCCCTCGCGGAGGTCGCCCGACTCGTCCGCGCCTTCCACGACCTGACCCACGGGACAGCTCTCGCCGAAGACCAGGACGTCGTCTGCCACAACGACCTCGCGCCCAAGAACACCGTGTACGCCGCCTGGCGGCCCACCGCGTTCATCGACTGGGACCTGGCCGCTCCGGGTGAGCGGATGCACGACATCGCCCATGTGTGCTGGCAGTACCTCGACCTGGGGCCGGGCGTCGCGGACGTACGGGAGACCGCTCGCCGCATCCGGCTGATCTGCGATGCCTACGGCCTCGACTCCCGGGACGGGCTGCTGGACACGGTGCTGTGGTGGCAGGACCGGTGCTGGAGGGGGATCGAGGCGGGCGCCCTGCGGGGGGAGCGGGCCATGATCGGGCTGCGCGAGCAGGGGGCGGTGGAAGAGGTGCGGGACGCGCGGACGTGGGTGGCGGACCACCGGCACCAACTCGGCGTCTTCCTGCGCTGACTGGCCCTCCCCGCCGTCTCCTGTCCCGGGAATCCGCTACAGCCTGCGCGCGCAGCGACTCGCATCGGTTCTGCGTCGTATAGTCGCTCCATGCGTGGCATACCGGACGGCGAGGAACCGAGTCTCACCACCGGCGCCCTGGCCCGTCGCCTCGGGGTGTCGCCCACCACGCTGCGCTCCTGGGACCGTCGCTACGGCATCGGCCCCGCCGTCCGCACCGACGGCCGGCACCGTCGCTGGACCCCGCGGGACGTCGCCGTGCTGGAGGCGATGTGCCGGCTCACCTCCGCCGGGGCGCCGCCCGCCGAGGCGGCCCGCGCCGCCAAGGAGTCGGCGGCGCCGGGGCCGGACGGCGGTGGGGTCCCGCCGAGGACACCGGCACCCGCGACCGGCGCACGGTCCCGGGCGGCCGGCACGCTCCCCCTGGGCGACGTGCGCCAGGAGTGCCGCGGCCTCGCCCGGGCGGCCGTACGCCTCGACGCGCCCGCCGTGGAGGAGCAGCTGACCGCGGCGGTCGAGACCCACGGCCTCGCCGTCGCCTGGCAGGAGGTGATGGTGCCCACGCTGCACGCGGTGGGTCGCAAGTGGGCCTCGTCCGAGGACCGTTACGTCGAGGTCGAGCACCTGTTGTCCTGGCACATGTCCACCGCGCTGCGCCGCTGCGCCGGTCCGCCGGTCCGACGGGGCGGGGCGCTCGGCCCCGGGCCGGTCGTGCTGGCCTGCGTCCCCGGTGAGCAGCACACGCTGGCTCTGGAGGCGCTCAAGGCCGGTCTGGGCGAACTGCGCCTGCCCACCAGGATGTTCGGGGCCGCCGTACCCGGGGAGGCGCTGACCGCCGCGGTGGACCGGCTCGGTCCGGCGGCCGTCGTCCTGTGGGCGCAGTCCCGCTCCACGGCGAGCCTGCCGCTGGCCCGGCACATCGCCGGAGCCCAGTGGGGTGTGAAGGGCGCCCGCCGCAAGCCCGTGGTGATGCTGGGCGGGCCAGGCTGGCTCGGCCGCGCCGACCAGGGCATGCTGCGGCCGACCGCCCTCCAGGACGCCCTGGACACGCTGGCCGCTCTGTATCCGGCGCCGCACCCCTGACCCTCACTCGCGGCCACGCGCCCGTTTGAAGCGGGCGAGCCCCTCGGACAGCTCCACGATCGGATCCGGATAGTCCAGCGCGGCTCGGTCCAGGCCCCGCAGTTTCCACGGCTCGTGCACCGCGGGCCCCTCCAGCGTGGCCAGTTCGGGCACCCAGCGGCGGACGTACGTGCCGTCGGGGTCGTAGCGCTTGGACTGGGTGACCGGGTTGAGTACCCGGTTGGGCCGGGTGTCGGTGCCCGTGCCCGCGACCCACTGCCAGTTGAGCTGGTTGTTGGCGAGGTCCCCGTCGACCAGCAGGTCCAGGAAGTGCCGGGCACCGATCCGCCAGTCCACGTACAGCGTCTTGGTGAGGAAGCTCGCGGTCAGCAGGCGGCCGCGGTTGTGCATCCACCCTTCGTGGCGCAGCTGGCGCATCGCCGCGTCGACGATCGGGTAGCCGGTGCGGCCCTCCTTCCACGCCTCGATGTCGTCGCCGGCGGTCCGCTCGGTGCGCCAACGGTCGTGCTTCGTGCGGTAGTCGGTGGCGGCCGCGGCGGGGCGGGCGGCGAGCACCTGCCGGTGGAAGTCGCGCCAGGCGAGCTGCCGTACGAAGGCCTCGGCGCCCGGACCGGCCGCGCGGCGCGCCAGGTGGACGAGTTCCAGGGCGGAGAGCGTGCCGAAGTGGAGATGCGGGGAGAGCCGGGAGGTCGCGTCGCCGGCCAGGTCGTCGTGGCCGTCCCCGTACCCGGCCACAGAGATCCGCAGCCAGGCGGAGAGCCGCTTGCGGCCTTCCGTCTCACCTCCCGCCGTGAGTCCTTCCGAGAGCCCGGACAGCTCGGCACGGGACGGCAGCGGCTCGGATCCGACCCCCTCCGGGACCCGCACGGTCCGCGGGGCCGTGAGCGGGTCGCGAAGCCGCTCCTGGGACCAGCGCCGGAAGTAGGGCGTGAAGACGGCGAAGTGGTCCGAGACCGCCGGGACCACCACGCCGGGGGTGACGGCCGTGGCAACCGTGTCGTGGACGTGCAGCCGTACGCCCTCCGCCTCCAGGACCCGGCGCAGCCGCTCCTCCCGCCGGTGGGCGTACGCACTGACGTCGGACGCCATGTGCACCTCGTCGGCGTCCGCCTCGACGGCGACCTTGCGCACCTCGTCGACGAGGTCGCCGGAGCGCACCACCAGCCGGCCGCCGCGCTCGCGCAGACCGGCGTCGAGGTCGCGCAGACAGTCGGCGAGGAACGCCAGCCGGTTGGGAGCGGCGAATCCGGCGGCGTCCACGGCCCGGTCCCGCACGAACAGCGGGACGGCCTGCTCGGTGCCGTCGAGGGCCGCCGTGAGCGGGGGGTGGTCGTGCAGGCGCAGGTCGCAGGTGAACAGGACGACCGAGATGCTCATGTGCGTACTCCGGGGTGCGGGGAGGAGCCGGGAGGTCAGTGGACGGGGGTGTGCTCCGGATCGCGGGCCGCCGAACTCGCCGCGACGCGGGCGATGTTGCGGGCCATGCCGCCGAAGACGATCGCGTGGAAGGGCGAGACGCTCCACCAGTAGGCCTGGCCGAGCAGACCGTGCGGATGGAACAGGGCACGCTGCCGGTAGCGGGTGCGGCCGTCCTCGTCGGTCACCACTGACATCTCCAGCCACGCCAGGCCCGGCAGCCGCATCTCCGCCCGCAGCCGCAGCAGCCGGCCGGGCTCGATCGCCTCCACCCGCCAGAAGTCCAGCGAGTCGCCGACGCGCAGTCGTGCCGCGTCCCGGCGCCCCCGCCGCAGCCCGACCCCGCCCGCCAGCCGGTCCAGCCCTCCTCGTACCACCCATGCGAGCGGGAAGGAGTACCAGCCGTTCTCCCCGCCGATGCCCTCGACGACCCGCCACAGCGCCTGCGGTGACGCCGCGACCCGGAGCTCCCGGTGGTCGCTGTAGAGACTTCCGCCGGCCCAGCCGGGGTCGGTGGGCAGCGGATCGCTCGGGGCGCCCGGCACCGACGCCGACGACCACCGGGTGGTCACCCGCGCTTCCCGCACCCGCTGCAGAGCCAGTCGTACGGCGTCGTCGAAGCCGATCGCGGGAGCGGGCGGGCCGGGGAGGCAGCGGGTGATGTCGTTCTCGTGGCAGACCACCTCGTGCCGCAGCGACTCGGTGAGCGGCCGGGCGATCGAGGCGGGCACCGGCGTCACCAGGCCCACCCAGTGGCTGGAGAGCCCGGGAGTGAGCACCGGCACCGGAAGGATGACCCGGCGCGGCAGCCCGGCGACCGCCGCGTACCTGATCATCATCTGCCGGTAGGTGAGAACCTCAGGGCCGCCCAGGTCGAAGGCCCGGCTGACGTCCGCCGGCATGCGGGCGCTGCCGACCAGGGCCCGGAGGACGTCGCGGACCGCCACGGGCTGGACACGGGTGTGCACCCAGCTCGGGGTGACCATCACGGGAAGGCGTTCGGTCAGATAGCGCAGCATCTCGAAGGAGGCGGAGCCCGAGCCGATGACGACGGCCGCCCGCAGGACCGTGGCCGGGACCCCGGAGGCGAGCAGGATGCGGGCCACCTCGGCGCGGGAACGCAGGTGCGGGGAGAGCTCGTCCTCGGGCACACCCGCCGGGGTGAGCCCGCTGAGGTGCACGATCCGCCGCACCCCCGCGGCCCTGGCCTGCTCGGCGAAGATCCGCGCGGCCCGGCGGTCGGTCTCCTCGAAGCCCTCTCCGGAGTTCATCGCGTGCACCAGGTAGTACGCCACGTCCACCCCGTCCAGGGCCCGCGCGACGGACGCGGCGTCGGTCACGTCACCGGCCACCACCTCGGCACGGCCGGCCCAGGGATGGTCGCGCAGCCTTTCCGGGGAACGGGCGAGACAGCGCACCCGGTGACCCGCCGACAGGAGTTCCGGGACGAGCCGTCCGCCGATGTACCCGGTGGCGCCCGTCACCAGACACCGCAGGCCCGCTCGCGTGTCGTCGTGCTCCATCGGCCCTCGGTCCTTCGTCTCGGTCCCCCTGCCGGTCACTTCCGTGCCATGACCCCCTTCGGATGCGGCACGTCGCGAACCGGCCGACGCGGCGACCGCGGGCAGGGCGCTCGCCGGGTCCGCCCGTCCGGCACCGGCGAGAACGCGGACATGGTCGCGCCCATCGCGGGAAGCCGCACTGGTACGAGACAAGACGGTTCGAGTCGTACATCGATGCTGGAGGTGTTCGCCGCTATGAGCGCGAAGGTGTTGGAGCGGTTTCCTGCGGGAGCTCCTCGCGGATCGTGGCCGGCAGAGGAGTACGCAGCGCAGAGGCGTGCGCAGGGTGAGCCTGCGACCGTTGTGATGGATCTGCAGTCCGACGCGTTCCTCGTGGTGGTCCCGGGGCGTGACGAGGACTGACCCGCGTCCTCAGAGGGAACCGGTCAGCGTCCCGCCCAGCTGACGGGCCCGGCCTACGAACACCTCGTGCAGATCCCGGGCCGCCCGCGGCACGGACTCGGCCCTGCGGCGCTGAAGCATCAGCAGCACCCGGGTCGTGTCTCCCTCGATCGGCCGGTGGGTGATCGTGCCCTGCCGTTCCAGCGGATCCCCGACCACGCTGAAATCGGGCAGCACGGTCACCCCCAGCCCTTCGGCCACCATCAGCTTGCCCATCTCGGCGCCGTCGGTGGAGTACGCGAACGACGCGTCACGGCCGTCGAGGAGCCGGTGGACGAAGCGGTGCATGACATAGCCGGTACGCATCGCGATCAACGGCTGGGAGAGCAGATCGTCCACCGACACACCCGTCCGCGCGGCCAGCGGGCTGTCGGGGCGCAGGCACACCACCGGCCGTCCGTGCAGCAGTCGGGTCGACTCGAATCCGGCCGGTGTGTCGTCGCCGTCGAGGTGGTTGACGAGACCGAGGTCGAACCCGCCCTCGGCCAGGGCCCGGTGGATCTCCGTCTGCTGCGCGCCCACCACCTCGACCTGGGTGACCGGATGCGCGGCCCGGAAGTCCTCGACCGCCGGGATGAGCAGCGGCACGGTCGCCGCGTTCACCGTGCCGACGCGGACCATACGGCTGACACGGTGCTGTTCGCCCGCCGCCGACCGCAGCCGGTCCACCGCCTCCAGTACGCCGACGATGTGCGGCAGCAGCTCCCGGCCCTCCGCGCTCATCGTCGCCCCGGACCGCTTGCGCTCCAGCAGGTCCACCCCGAGCTCCCGCTCCAGGTTCCGCACGGTCTCGCTCAACGCGGGCTGCGACAGGCGCAGTTCCTCCGCCGCCCGGCGCAGCGATCCGAGCCGCGTCACCGCCGCGATGTATTCCAGCTGTTCCGTCCGCATGCCCGCAGAATGCGGCTCATTTCACGGCCGGTTCAAGGGTTTCCCTGTCACACGTTCGTGAAATTCAATGGTCCGCGATACGAGACCGGTCGGGTTTTCCTTGACGCCTCTCGCCGACGGCTGTCACGATCGACGACATGAAGATGCGACTGGACCTCACGCGGCGACGCCATGTCGACCTCGCGCGCGTCTCCAGCGCCTCCTGTTGCGCCGCGGCCTGATCAGCCTCCCTGCGATCCGCCGCGCTTGCCCCTTCTTTTCGAGATTTCCGCGCCTGAATTCCGTGTGCCCGCGCACCCCTTGAATTCGGCGTGCCCGAAAACATTTTGCAACAGGAGTCACGCATGCCTGCCGCGCCCGTCAAATTCGCCTACTGGGTCCCCAACGTCAGCGGGGGACTCGTCACCAGCAGGATCGAGCAGCGCACCGACTGGGGCTACGACTACAACCGCGAACTCGCCGTCCTCGCCGAGAACAACGGCTTCGAGTACGCCCTCAGCCAGGTCCGCTACATGGCCAGCTACGGCGCCGAGTACCAGCACGAGTCGACCAGCTTCAGCCTCGCCCTGCTGCTCGCCACCCAGCGCCTGAAAGTCATCGCCGCCGTCCACCCCGGCCTCTGGCACCCCGCTGTCCTCGCCAAGCTCGGCGCCACCGCCGACCACCTCTCCAAGGGCCGCTTCGCGGTGAACGTCGTGTCGGGCTGGTTCAAGGGCGAGTTCACCGCCCTGGGCGAGCCCTGGCTGGAGCACGACGAGCGCTACCGCCGCTCCGAGGAGTTCATCACCGCCCTGCGGAAGATCTGGACCGAGGACCACGCCGAACTCGCCGGGGACTTCTACCGGTTGCGCGACTTCTCCCTCAAGCCCAAGCCCCTCAACACCGACGAGCGGCCGCACCCGGAGATCTTCCAGGGCGGCAACTCCACCGCCGCACGGCAGATGGCCGGCCGGGTCTCCGACTGGTACTTCTCCAACGGCAAGGACTTCGACGGGGTGGTCGAGCAGCTCACCGACGTCCGCAAGTCAGCCGCCGAAGTCGGGCGCAGCGCACCGAAGTTCGGCCTCAACGGCTTCCTCATCGCCCGGGACACCGAGGCCGAGGCCCGCGAGACCCTCCGGGAGATCGTCGCCAAGGCCGACCACGAGGCCGTCGAGGGCTTCGGCGCCGCCGTGAAGCAGGCCGGACAGTCCACCGGCGACAAGAAGGGCATGTGGCAGGACTCCTCCTTCGAGGACCTCGTCCAGTACAACGACGGTTTCCGCACCGGCCTGATCGGCACACCGGAGCAGATCGCCGAGCGGATCGTCGCCTACAAGAAGCTCGGCGTGGACCTCCTCCTGCTCGGCTTCCTGCACTACCACGAGGAGGTCGAGTACTTCGGCAAGCGCGTGCTGCCCCTGGTGCGCGAACTGGAAGCCCAGCTCCCCGAGTCCACCCCCGCCCAGATCTGAGGAGGTCACCGACATGAGCACCGCCACGAACACCGACTGGCAGACCCGCCCCACCCCCAAGACCGCCCAGGACTGGATCGCCCGCGCCGCCGAGGTCGCCGCCGTCCTCGCCACCGACGCCGCCGAACGGGACCGCGCGGGAGCCACCCCGTACGCCGAGGTCCAGCGCCTCAAGGACGCGGGCCTCGTCACCCTCCTCGGCCCCACCGAGCACGGCGGCGGGGGCCAGGACTGGCCCACCGCCTACCGGGTCGTCCGCGAGATCGCCAAGGCCGACGGCTCCATCGGCCAGCTCCTCGGCTACCACTACCTGTGGTTCTGGGCCGCCCGCCTGGTCGGCAGCCGCGAACAGTGGGAGCACGTCGAGGCCGAGGCATCCCGGAACCGCTGGTTCTTCGGCGGCGCGGTCAACCCGCGCGACAAGGACGTGGTCGTCACCGAGGACGGCGACGACCTCGTCTACACCGGCCGCAAGACCTTCTCCACCGGCAGCAAGGTCTCCGACGTCACCGTCCTCGAAGGCGTCCTGGAAGGCACCGACAGTCATGTCTTCGCGATCGTGCCCTCCGACTCCGCGGGCCTGACCTTCCACGACGACTGGGACAACATCGGCCAGCGCCTCACCGAGAGCGGCGGAGTGACCCTCGACGGCGTCCGCACGCCTTGGTCGTCGGCGGCCGGATATGTGGACAAGGTGTTCCAGCCGCGCGTCTACAACACCCTCAACGTCCCCACCATCCAGCTGGTCTTCGTCAACTTCTACCTCGGCATCGCGGGCGGCGCCCTGGAGACGGCCGCCACCTACACCCGCGAGAAGTCCCGCTCCTGGCTGCACGGCGGCTTCGAGCGCGCCGTCGACGAGCCGTACGTCATCGACATCTACGGCGACCTCACCGCCAAGCTCTGGGCGGCCGAGGCCCTCGCCGACGCCGTCGCCGCCGAGGGACAGCGGCTGCACGACGACCCCGACGCGGTCACCGAGCAGACGCGCGGCGATTTCGAGGTCCGGGTGGCCGCCGTCAAGGCCCGCGCCACCGACGTGGCCCTGGAGATCGCCGGCCGGATCTTCGAGGTGACGGGCGCCCGTTCCACGGCCACTTCGGAGGGCCTGGACCGGTTCTGGCGCAACGTCCGCACCCACACCCTGCACGACCCGGTCGCCTACAAGCGCCGCGAGGTCGGCCGCTGGGTCCTCGAGGGCGAACTGCCCGAACCCACCTGGTACTCCTGACCGTTTCCCGCCGGGGCGCCCCCTCCTGAACAGGGGGCGCCCCGCCTCCCCGAAAGAGGACCGCATGGCCACCGTCCTGTCCGTCTCCGGCAGCCCCTCCGCCTCCTCCCGCACCAACCGGCTGCTGCGCCACCTCGACCGGCGCCTGACCGCGCAGGGCCATGAGGTGATCCCGCTCGACGTCCGCACCATCCCCGCCGAGGCCCTGCTCGGCGCCGACTTCCAGCACCCGGCGATCGTCGAGGCGACCGAGCTGTTCGCACGCGCCGACGGGGTCGTCGTGGCCACCCCGGTCTACAAGGCGTCGTACTCCGGAGTCCTCAAGGCCCTCCTGGACCTGCTCCCGCAGTACGCCCTGGCCGGCAAGACCGTGCTGCCCCTGGCCACCGGCGGTTCCACCGCCCATGTCCTGGCCATCGACTACGCGCTCCGCCCGGTCCTCAGCTCCATGGGCGCGGCCCACATCGTGCAGGGCTGGTTCACCCTCGACAAGGACATCAGCGTGCAGGAGGACGGCTCGCTGACCGTCGCGCCCACCGCGACCGAGGCGCTCACCCAGGTCGTGGACCAGTTCTCGACCGTCCTGGGACGGCGACCGGTGCTGGCGGCGGCGGGCTGACCGTGGCGACGACCCAGGCCACCCAGGAGGTCCAGGCCACCCAGGACATCCAGGCCGCCCACGTGATCGCCGACGACGCGGAGGCCCTCGCGGTCGCCGCGTCGCTCGCCGCGGAGTTCCGGGCGGGCGCCTCCGCCAGGGACACCGAACGCAGGCTGCCCCGCGCGGAGTTGGACCGTCTGTCCGCCTCCGGGCTGCTCGCCGTCACCGTCCCCGCCGAGCACGGGGGTGCGGACGTGAGCGCGGTCACCCTCGCGGAGATCTTCCGGCTGCTCGCCGCCGCCGACGCGAGCCTCGCCCAGATCCCGCAGAGCCACTTCGCCTACGTCAACGTGATCCGCCGTCAAGGCACCGACGAGCAGCGCAAGTTCTTCTTCGCCGAGCTGCTCGCCGGCCGCCGTTTCGGCAACGCGCAGTCCGAGGCCGGTACCCAACACGTCCAGGACATCCGCACCCGACTGCGCCCGCGGGCGGACGGCTCGTACCGCCTGGACGGCGTCAAGCACTACTCCACCGGCGCCCTGTTCGCCGACTGGATTCCCGTGCTGGCCCGCGCCGAGGACGACAACCTGCACGTCGCCTACGTGCCCAGGGACGCGCCGGGGCTGACGGTGGTCGACGACTGGGACGGCCTCGGCCAGCGTACGACGGCCAGCGGCACCGTCCGCCTTGAAGGCGTCGGGGTCCCGGCCGACCGGGTCCTGCCCCACCACCTCACCTTCGAGGGCCCCCAACTCCACGGAGCGGTCGCCCAGTTGCTGCACGCCGCGATCGACGCCGGGATCGCCGGGGGAGCGCTCGCCGAGGCGGCGGAGTTCGTCCGGACGAAGAGCCGCCCCTGGTTCGAGAGCGGCGTCGAGACGGCCGCCGAGGACCCGCTGCTGATCCAGCGCTTCGGTGAACTCGCCATCCGGGTACGGGCGTCGGAGGCCCTGCTGCGCGAGGCCGCGCGGGCCGTGGAAGCCGCCCGGGCCGACCTCACCGACGATTCGGCGGCCGAGGCGTCCATCGCGGTCGCCACGGCCAAGGTGCAGGCGGCCCAGGCGGCGGTGGAGGTGGCGAGCGCCCTCTTCGAGGTGTCCGGCACCCGCTCGGCCCTCAACTCCCTCAACCTGCACCGGCATTGGCGCGACGCCCGCACCCACACCCTGCACGACCCGACCCGCTGGAAGATCCAGCACATCGGCAGGTACGTGCTCAACGGCACCCGGCCGCCCCGGCACGGCCTCCTCTAGCGAACAGCGGACCTTCCCGATCGGAGACCCCCCATGTCCCTCACCTTCCACTGGTTCCTGCCCACCAACGGCGACAGCCGCCATGTCGTCGGAGGTGGCCACGGCACGCCCGCCACCGTCTCCGGACGGGACCGGCCGCCGACGGTCGCCTACCTGAGCCAGATCGCCGGCGCGGCCGAGGACCTGGGCTTCGTGGGGGCGCTCACGCCCACCGGCGCCTGGTGCGAGGACGCCTGGCTGACCACCGCGATGGTCAGCCAGAACACCGAGCGGCTGAAGTTCCTGGTCGCCTTCCGGCCCGGCTCCGTCTCGCCGACGCTCGCCGCGCAGATGGCCTCCACCTTCCAGCGGCAGTCCGGCGGGCGGCTGCTGCTCAACGTGGTCACCGGCGGGGAGAGCCACGAGCAGCGGGCCTACGGGGACTTCCTCGACAAGGACGCCCGCTACCGCCGTACCGGTGAATTCCTCGAGGTCGTACGGGGGTTGTGGGAGGGCAAGACCGTCGATCTGCACGGCGAGCACATCCAGGTCGAGGACGCGAAGCTGGCACGCGTGCCCGACCCGGTGCCCGAGGTGTACTTCGGCGGGTCCTCGCCCATCGCCGGCGAGGTCGCCGCCAAGTACTCCGACGTGTACCTCACCTGGGGCGAGCCGCCCGCACAGGTCGCCGAGAAGATCGCCTGGGTGCGGGGGCTCGCGGCCCGGGAGGGCCGCACCCTGCGCTTCGGGATCCGCCTGCATGTCATCACCCGGGACACTTCCGAACAGGCCTGGGCCGAGGCCGACCGCCTCCTGGCGGGCTTCGACCCCGAGACCGTCAGGTCGGTACAGGCCGGGCTCGCCCGCAGCGAGTCCGAGGGCCAGCAGCGGATGCTCGCCCTGCACGGCGGCGGCGACCGAAACGGCCTGGAGATCCACCCCAACCTGTGGGCCGGCATCGGCCTGGTGCGCGGCGGCGCCGGCACCGCGCTGGTCGGCAGTCATGACGAGGTCGCCGAACGGATCAAGGAGTACCACGCGCTCGGCATCGACGAGTTCGTGCTCTCCGGCTATCCGCACCTGGAGGAGGCCTACTGGTTCGGCGAGGGAGTCCTGCCGCGCCTCGCCGGACAGGGCCTGTGGCAGCACCCGTTCGGCGAGCGGGCCGCGCCCTCGGCGCAGGTGCCGTTCGCGAGCTAGGCAGTCACCACGTACGCTCACAGACTCGACCTGCGTAACCGTCGTGAGGAACAGCCCGTGAGCGACTGGCCGTTGACCAGGACCTTCCGCAGCAGCTCCGGTGAGGTCCGCTGGGACAGCCTCGGAGACCCCGGCCGCGCCCCGGTCGTCCTGCTCCACGGCACCCCCTTCTCCTCCTACGTCTGGCGTGCCGTCGCCCGCGCCCTGGCCCGCCGCCACCACGTGTTCGTGTGGGACATGCCCGGCTACGGGACCTCGGAGAAGTTCGCCGGCCAGGACGTCTCCCTGGCGGCCCAGGGCAGGGTCTTCACCGAGCTCCTGGCGCACTGGGATCTGGACCGACCCCGGGTCGTGGCCCATGACTTCGGCGGCGCGGTGTCCCTGCGGGCCCATCTGCTGCACGGCGCCCGCTACCGCTCGCTCGCCCTGGTCGATCCGGTCGCGCTGGCCCCGTGGGGGTCGCCGTTCTTCCGGCTGGTCGGCAAGCACTCCGATGTCTTCGACCAACTGCCGCCCGCTCTGCACCGGGCCCTCGTCCGCGAGTACGTCAGCTCCGCCAGCAGCCCCGGCCTGCACCCCGCCGTCCTCGACCGGCTGGTCGAACCCTGGCTCGGCGACCCGGGCCAGGCGGCCTTCTACCGTCAGATCGCCCAGGCCGACCAGCGATACACCGACGAAGTACAGGAGCGGTACGGGGAGATCGCGCTCCCCACCCTGGTGTGCTGGGGCGAGGACGACACCTGGATCCCCGTCGACAAGGGGCGCGAACTCGTCGCCCGCATCCGGGGCGCACGCCTCGAAACCGTCCCGGGCGCCGGTCACCTCGTACAGGAGGACGCCCCCGCCCACCTCACGGCCGCCCTCGTCGACTTCCTGGCCTAGAGCTGCGCCAGAGCGTCCAGATGCGCGCGGCGGACCTCGGTCGTCTGCCCCTGCACGAGGAGGAACATCCCCTCGCGGAACAGCCGTTGGGCCGTGCCGTCGAGCCCCATGGCCCGGCCGCCCCCGGCCACCACGGCCGCCGTCGTGGCGGCACGCATCAGGTCGTACGACCGTGTCTTGAGCGCCAGCCGTTCGGCGACGCGCTCGTAGGGGACGGGATGCCCGGCCAGGGCGTACACCTGCCCGCGCACCTCGTCGAGAGGTCCGCGAAGAGCACTCGCGGTCTCCGACTCCCCGGCGTCCTCCAGCACTTGGAGCGCCGCGTACGCCACCCCGAAGACGGCGGGGGAGGCGTTGGTGTTGCGGGGCTGGTCCTCCAGCGCGAACTCCGCCTGGGGGGCGCGCAGCACCACCGCGTCTCCGGGAAGCCACAGCCCGTCCAGTTCCAGCGACACCGTCCGGGCCGCGGTGAGGGCCGCGAGCCGCATCAGCTCCGACGCCCGCAGGCCCGGCTGCTCGCGTGCCTCGGTGAACGCGAACACCACCTCGTCCGCGTCGGACACGCCGGCCAGCAGCATCACGTCGTTCAGACCCCAGCCCGTGTACCAGGGCACTCTCCCGTCGAACCGCCAGCCGTCCCGCTCGGCCGTCGCCCGCACCGGCACCCGCGGAAAGGCGCGCACATGCGCGAACGCGATCCCCGCCAGCAGCTCGCCGGTCGCCAGCGGCCCGAGCAGCCGCTCTCGCGCCGGGAGGGCGGACTTCGCGAGCATCCGCACCGGCGAGTGGTGCTGGGTCTGGACGAACCAGGTGGAGCAGCACGCCCCGGCCAGGATCTCCTGGACCTCCCGCGCCACCGCGTCCGGAGCGCCCGCACCGCCGTACTCCTTCGGCGCGCTCACCCCCAGCAGGCCCGAGCGCCTGATCGCGTCGAGGTGACTCGGGGGCACGCCCTCCTGGTCGACGCGTGCCGCGTGCGGGGCGAGGAGGCCGTCCGCGAGGGTGCGGGCGGTGGCGAGGAGCGGGTGCGGTGCGGTGGTCATGGACAGGATTCTCCCGATCCCGTCGCGCGCGGTGTCGATCCGGGGGTGTGCCGTTCGTGTAGGAGGTGAGACACACTCACAGGAGGAGAACGACATGCAGTACTACCTGCTCAACGTCATGCAGCCAGGCTGGGACGAGGTGCCCGCCCCCGAGGAGATGGCCGAGATCGGCAAGCGGCTCGACGCCTTCCACCGGGAGCTCCGCGAGGCCGGGGCCTGGGTCTTCGCCGGGGGACTGCACAGCCCGGACTCCTCGACCGTGCTGCGGCCCCGCGACGGCGACGTGCTGATCACCGACGGGCCGTACGCCGAGGGCAAGGAACAGCTCGGCGGCCTCTGCATCGTGAAGGCGCCCGACCTGGACGCGGCCCTGGAGTGGGGGCGCAAGGCGGCCCAGGCCACCACCCTGCCCATCGAGGTGCGGCCCTTCCAGCACCAGTCCGAGGACTGATGACCCTGGACATCGAGGGCGTCTTCCGCGAGGAGTACGGCCGCGCGGTCGCGGTCCTCGTCCGCTTCCTCGGCGATATCGACCTCGCCGAGGAAGCGGTCCAGGACGCCTTCACCACGGCTGTACGGCGCTGGCCGGAGACCGGCGTGCCGCCCAGCCCGGCCGGCTGGATCATCACCACCGCCCGCAACCGCGCGATCGACCGGCTGCGCCGCGAGTCCACCAGGCAGGCCCGCCACGCCGAGGCCGCCCTCGTGCACGCTCCCGACGCACCGCCCGAGGAGGGCCCCGTGCGCGACGAACGGCTCCGTCTCGTCTTCACCTGCTGCCACCCCGCGCTCGCCCCGCAGGCCCGGGTCGCCCTCACCCTCCGGCTGCTCGGCGGTCTCACGACCGCGCAGATCGCCCGCGCCTTCCTGGTACCCGAGCCGACGATGGCCCAACGGCTCGTCCGCGCCAAGGCCAAGATCCGCGACGCCCGCATCCCCTACCGCGTCCCCCGCGACGCCGACCTCCCCGACCGGCTCAAGGGCGTCCTGGCCGTCATCTACCTCATCTTCAACGAGGGCTACGGCGGCACCCCCGAACTGTGCGCCGAAGCCGTACGCCTGGGCCGTCTGCTGGCCGAGCTGATGCCGGACGAGCCCGAGGCGATCGGTCTGCTCGCGCTGATGCTGCTCATCGAGTCCCGCCGGGCCGCCCGTACCGACGACAGCGGCGAACTCGTACCGCTGTCCGAGCAGGACCCCGGCCGCTGGGACCGCGCGCTCGTCGCCGAGGGTCAGTCACTCGTACGGCGGTGCCTGCGCCGGAACCGGCCGGGGCCGTACCAGATCCAGGCCGCCATCCAGGCGGTCCACAGCGACGCGCCCACCGACTGGGAGCAGGTGCGCCGGCTGTACGACCAGCTCATGGCCGTGGCGCCAAGCCCCGTCGTGGCGCTGAACCGGGCGGTCGCCGTGGCCGAGACCGAGGGACCCGCGCGGGCCCTCGCCCTGGTGGACACGCTGGACCTCGACGGCTACCACGTCCTCCACGCCGTCCGCGCCGACCTGCTGCGCCGGCTCGGACGGGGCACGGAAGCCGCGGCCGCCTACGCCAGGGCCGCGGAACTCACCGAGAACCCGGTGGAGCGCACCTATCTCGAACACCGCCGCCGATCGCTGTGACCTGGTCCCGGAAGGACTGAGTGACCCCGTCCCGGAAAGTAGTGAAGGCGGCCCGGAATTTACCCGGCCACGAAAAGGTTGCAATATACATCTGACCGTCGAGACCAGGCCGCAAGGCCCGCCCAACCCAGCGAGGCACCCCGTGAACCACCCCGCCCCCGAGCAGCCCGCCGACGTCGTGGCCCGACTGCGCGCCACCTTCCGCAGCGGCCGCACCAAGCCCATCGAATGGCGCACGACCCAGCTGCGCCGCCTGCGCGAGATGCTCACCGACAACGGCACCGAGCTGGCCGCCGCCCTCCACGCCGACCTGGGCAAGAGCTCCACCGAGGCCTTCCGCACCGAGATCGACTTCACGATCCGCGAGATCGATCACACCCTGGACCACCTCACCGACTGGCTGAGCCCCGAGTCCGCCCCGGTCCCGGCACACCTCGGCGCCGACGCGAGCGCCTGGACGCAGTACGACCCGCTCGGCGTCGTCCTCGTCATCGCCCCCTGGAACTACCCGGCCCAGCTGCTGCTCGCCCCCGTGGTCGGCGCCCTCGCCGCGGGCAACGCGGTGGTCGCCAAGCCCAGCGAGCTCGCCCCCGCCACCTCCGCCGCCGTGGCCCGGCTGCTCCCCGCCTACCTGGACACGGACGCGGTGGCCGTCGTCGAGGGCGGCATCCCGGAGACCACGGCCCTGCTGGCCGAGCGCTTCGACCACATCTTCTACACCGGCAACGGCACGGTCGGCCGCATCGTCCTGCGCGCCGCCGCCGAGCACCTGACCCCGGTCACCCTCGAACTGGGCGGCAAGTCCCCGGCATTCGTCGACCGCGACGCCGATCTCGCCGTGGTCGCGGACCGGCTGGTCCGCGGCAAGTTCCTCAACGCCGGGCAGACCTGCGTCGCCCCCGACTACGTCCTCACCGACCCGGAGACCGCTGCCGCCCTGGAGCCGCTGTTCGCGAGCGCCGTGGAGACGCTGTTCGGCAGCGATCCGGCCGAGTCCGGCGAATACGGCCGGATCATCAACGAGCGGCACTTCGACCGCCTCACCGGCCTCCTCGACTCGGGCCGTACCGTCGTGGGCGGCGCGAGCGACCGTACGACCAAGTACATCGCGCCCACCGTCCTCGCCGACGTCGACCCCAAGGCGCCGGTCATGCAGGAGGAGATCTTCGGCCCCATCCTGCCCATCGTCACCGTGCCCGGCCTCGACGCCGCCATCGACTTCATCAACGACCGGGACAAGCCGCTCGCACTGTATGTCTTCACCGACTCCGACACGACCCGCCGCCGCATCGCCGCCGAGACCTCCTCCGGCGGCCTCGGCTACGGCCTGCCCCTCGCCCACCTCACCGTCTCCGACCTGCCGTTCGGCGGGGTCGGGGAGAGCGGCATGGGCAACTACCATGGCCGCTACTCCATCGAGACCTTCAGCCACCGCAAGGCGATCCTGGAGAAGCCGCTCGGCCGGTAGCCGGTAGCCGGTAGCCGGACGCGGTGCGCGGAGCGCTCTTGTTGTCCCACCAGAGTGGAAACCGCGCTGATGGCCCGGCAGCTCCCCCAGGGCCTGCCGGGCCTCGCCGCCGAGTGGTCCTAGTCTCGATGGTGAGACCGGAGAACCCACAGCGCACTGCCTGCGCGGAAGACGGGGAGCGTACCGATGCACCACTGGGCGATGCCGACGGCCTGGGCACCCTCGCTTGCGGCCCGCCCGGGGGAGGGCTTCCTCGCCACCCCCTTCTCCAGGCGCTGCGCGGGCCTCGTCGAAGCCGGCCACCACGTGTTCCTCGGGATCGGTCCCGGCAACGGCTACCTCTCCGAGGACCGGCTGGTCGCACTGCTGCGCCGGGCCGCCGCCCGCTTCACCCCCGAGATCGCCCACCCCGGCACCGTCGCCCCGCACCTGCCTCGGCCGCGGCTACGAACCCCCGCACGCCCACCGCGACGTACGCCAGATGGCCGCCGTGACCACCGAGGTGCTTGTCCCCGCCCGGCCGCGGGTCGCGCGGTTCTCCGACTCCTACGACACCCCGGCCTACCGGGCAGCCCTCGAGGCGCGTCACCCGCACGCACCAGGAGCGCCCCGTGTTCCACGCCACCTGCACCCGTGCGGTCAGCACCGCGATGCCCGCCGACCGGACCCCGACCAACTGGCCGCCGGATCGAAGTACCTGGACCGCGAGCTCCCCTTCATCCCCGGACCGGGCTCGTCCGGGATGTTTCCGGCAAGCTCGGTGCCTGACAGAACATCCGCACCACCGCATGGAGTTGACGTCATGACCGACAAGCTCACCGTGAGCGTCCTGGGCACCGGCATCATGGGTGCCGCGATGGCCCGCAACCTCACCCGTGCCGGACACACCGTCCGCGCCTGGAACCGCAGCGCCGACAAGGCACAGCCGCTGGCCGCGGACGGGGTCGAGATCGCCGGCAGCCCCGCCGAGGCCGTGCGCGGCGCCGATGTCGTCCTGACCATGCTGTACGACGGCCCCGCGGCCCTGGACGTGATGCGCCAGGCCGCCGAGGGGCTCCGCCCGGGCTCCGCCTGGGTGCAGTCGACCACCGCCGGCATCGAGGCGATCGCCGACCTGGCCGCCTTCGCCCGTGAGCACCGGCTGGTCTTCTTCGACGCGCCCGTTCTGGGCACCCGCCAGCCCGCCGAGGCCGGTCAGCTGCTGGTCCTCGCGGCCGGACCGGTGGACGGGCGCGGTGCCGTCACCCCCGTTTTCGACGCGGTCGGCGCCCGCACGGTGTGGACCGGTGAGGACGGCGCCGAGGGCAGCGCGACCCGGCTGAAGCTGGTCGCCAACAGCTGGGTGCTCGCCGTGACCAACGCCGCTGGAGAGGCCCTCGCCCTCGCGAAGGCCCTCGGCGTGGACCCGCAGGACTTCTTCGACGCCATCGACGGCGGCCCCCTCGACATGGGATACCTGCGCGCCAAGTCCGGGCTCGTCCTCAACGACCGGTTGTCACCGGCCCAGTTCGCGGTCTCCACCGCCGCCAAGGACGCCCGTCTGATCGTCGAGGCCGGCGAGCGGAGCGGAGTGCGCCTGGACGTGGCCGCCGCGAGCGCCGAGCGCTTCGAACGCGCGGCCGCCCAGGGTCACGGCGACGAGGACATGGCCGCCGCCTATTTCGCGAGCTTCGACGGGGAGGATGCCTGACCGCGAGACCGGAATCCCTGACCCCGAGACCGGAACACCCGCCCCCGAGGAGGGCCCCGCATGTCCAAGCCCCCGCTGCCGCCCGCGGCCGTCGAACTGCTGAGCCGCGCCAACCCCTGCGTGATGGCGACCCTGCGCTCGGACGGCACACCGGTGTCGACCCCCACCTGGTACCTCTGGGAAGGCGGCCGTGTCCTGATCAACCTGGACGAGGGCCGGGTCCGGCTGAAGCACCTGCGCCGCGACCCCCGCGTCACCCTCACGGTCCTGGACAGCGACAACTGGTACACGCACATCACGCTCATCGGCCGCATGATCGAGACGTACGAGGACAAGGACCTCGCCGACATCGACCGCCTCTCCACCCACTACGGCGGCCGTCCCTACCCGAACCGGGTCCGGGGCCGCGTGAGCGCCTGGATCGAGGTCGAGCGCTGGCACGGCTGGGGTGAGATGAAGGACAACGACCAGGCTTCCGGCTGACGACGCGTCCGCAGGAGGGGGCGAGGGCACCGACCGTGACCTCGCCCTCTCCCGAGCGGCTGGGCGAGTCGGCCCGGCGCACCGGCGTCCCGTACGTCAGGCGTCGCTGCTCAGGGGGTGGCTGAATCCCTGGTCGGAGATGAGGCGGGCGCCTTCGGCGAGCTCCGTGGCGAAGCGCTCGACGGCCTCGTAGGGGAAGCGGTGGCTGGGGCCGCTCAGGGAGAGGGAGGCGACGACCTTGCCGGTGCGGCCGACGACGGGCACCGCCACGGCGGTGAGTCCCTCGTCGAACTCACTGCTGCTGACGGCGTAACCGCGCTCGGCCGCCTCCCTGACCCAGGCCCGCAGCCGCTCGAGCTGCGCCTCGCCCTGCGGTGAGGCGACGGCGACCCGGCGCAGGAACGCCTCGGAGGTGCCCCGCAGCAGGATCTTCGAGGAGGCGCCCGCCCACAGCGGCTGCTCGTCGCCGACGTCGACGACATGACGCAGCGGGTGCGGACTCTCCTCGTGAGCGACACAGATGCGGTGGACGCCCCGGGCGACGAACAGGTTGACGGTCTCGCCGAGCCGGTCCGCGAGGTCGCGCATGACCTTCCGGGTCTCCTGCGGCACCTCCCACTGGCCGCGCGCGAGATAGGCCCAGCGCCACAGCGCGGGCCCCGCGGTGTAGCCGGACGGGTGCGAGCCCAGCAGGCCGGTCTCCTCCAGGGTCTGCACCAGACGCAGCGCGGTCGTCTTCGGGAGACCGGTCGACTCGGTGATCTCCCGCAAAGTGATCACCGGCCGGTCCTCGGTGAGCAGAGTGAGGATGTCGAAGGCCCGCCGCACACTGCGCACCCCGCCCGCCTGCTGGTCGGCGTCGCCTCCCGCCCGCGTCTGTCCGTCGCTCACCCGCTGCCTCCCCGTGTACCCCGTGGCCCTCGGCCGCTGCTGTTCCCGACCGTAGTCCGCTGTGCGGACCAGGGATACCGCAACGCCCAAGATCGGGCCGTGGGGTGATGACCACGTGTAGCCCTGGCTGCGCCCTTGCCCTTTCCGGCTGCCGCGCCCTTGTTCGAGAAGCGGGTGCCGCCTAGGCTGTCCGCACAGTGGATCGTATGGACCGTCTAGTGGTCACCATGGAGTCCCAGTGCGAGCAGCAGTCCTTACGGAACCGGACCTGGCGGTGTCTCACCGCAAGCGCGTCCCACCGTCCGCGCCGGTGGGTCATGGGCCAACAGGGGTTCGGGCGGGTTGTGAGCATCGGAGCGGGCCTACGGGACCGTCCGGTGGACCGCCAGGTGGCCACCGAGCCGAACCACGCCTGCCGCACGTGCGCCTCGTCCTGTCCCGCCCCGGCATCACGCCCGGTGCCACCGAACCGCACCCTCGGCGTCCGGAACGCGCGGTACGGATCGGCGAGATCGTGCTCGTCGGCCGCAACGCCGGACGGCTCGATGATCTACGCCCCCCCCGGCGACCTCACCGCCGGCATGACCGAACCGCCTGACGCCCGCCCCCGAGCCGTGATCAAGGCCCGTCTCCCGCTCGTGCGGGCGCAGGAGGCCTCCGCCGGAGCCGCGGGACACGCCGGGAGGACCTGGATCGACCTCGGGAGCGAGTATGCGTAACCCCTCCGCAGCGGACACGCGCGAGACCTCGGGAACAACCATGCGCAAGTCCATCGCCACCGTCTGCCTCAGCGGCACCCTCACCGAGAAACTGACGGCCGCCTCACGAGCCGGTTTCGACGGCGTCGAGATCTTCGAGAACGACCTCCTCGCAAGCCCCCTGGCCCCGGAGGAGATCGCCGCCCGCACGGCCGACCTGGGGCTGCGCATCGACCTCTACCAGCCGATGCGGGACATCGAGGCCGTCCCGGAAAGGACCTTCGCCCGCAACCTGCGGCGCGCACGCCACAAGTTCGAGCTGATGGGCAGGCTCGGCGCCGACACCGTCCTCGTCTGCTCCAGCGTCTCCCCGCAGGCCGTGGACGACGACGCCCTCGCGGCGGAGCAGCTGAGCCGACTGGCCGACCTGGCCCAGGAGTTCGGCATCCGGGTGGCCTACGAGGCACTCGCGTGGGGACGACACGTCAGCACCTACGACCACGCCTGGCGGATCGTCGAGGCCGCGGACCATCCGGCGCTCGGCACCTGCCTGGACAGCTTCCACATCCTCTCCAGGGGTTCCGATCCCAAGGGCATCGCGGACATCCCCGGTGACAAGATCTTCTTCCTCCAGCTCGCCGACGCCCCGCTGATGGCCATGGACGTCCTCCAGTGGAGCCGCCACTACCGCTGCTTCCCGGGCCAGGGCGGATTCGACGTCGCCGGACTCCTGCGCCACGTCCTTGACGCCGGATACGACGGCCCCCTGTCCCTGGAGGTCTTCAACGACGTCTTCCGCCAGGCGGACGCGGGCCGAACGGCGCTGGACGGGCTGCGCTCCCTGCTCGCCCTGGAGGAGAACGCGGGCGTCTCCCCGCTCCCGGCCCCCGTGATCCCCTCCGGGGTCGCCTTCGCCGAACTCGCCACCAGTGACCCCGAACCCGTCGGTGAACTCCTCACGGCTCTCGGCTTCACCCGCACCGCCCGCCATCACGGCAAGCCGGTCGACCTCTGGGAACAGGGTGAGGCCCGCGTCCTGGTCAACGCGGGCACCGCCGGCCGCCGTACCGACACCGCCCTGGCCGCCGTAGGCCTGGAGACGGCTGATCCGGCGGCCTCCGCACGGCGGGCGGAAGCCCTGCTCGCGCCCGCCCTGCCCAAGCGCCGCGCCGCACAGGACGTCCCCCTGGAGTCGATCGCCGCCCCGGACGGCACCGAAGTCCTGTTCTGCGCGACCGGCCGCCCCGAACTCCCCAGCTGGACCGACGACTTCGCGTACACGGCCGAGGGCGGGACCGCGACCGCCCTCACCATCGACCACCTCGCGCTGACCCAGCCCTGGCACCACTTCGACGAGTCGGTGCTCTTCCACCGCACGGTGCTGGGCCTCAGCCCGCACGACACCGTCGAACTCGCCGACCCCTACGGCCTGTTCCGCAGCCGTGCCCTGTCCGCCTCCACCGCCGGGCCCCGGCTGGTCCTCAACCTCGCGCCCACTCCGGAGGAGGGCGGTGAGACGCGGGCCAGGCACGTGGCGTTCGCCGTCGACGACATCGTCGCCGCGGTCCGCCGCTTCCGCGCGGCCGGGGCGGGGCTGCTGCGCGTCCCGGCGAACTACTACGACGACCTGGAGGCCCGGTTCGAGTTCGCCGAGGGGGAGTTGGAGACGTACCGTGAGCTCGGCATCCTCTACGACCGCGACGAGCGGGGCGGCGAGTTCCGGCACTGCTACACCGAGACGGTCGGACGTGTCTTCTTCGAGTTCGTCCAGCGCTCGGGCGGCTACTCCGGGTTCGGCGCGGCCAACGCGCCCATCCGGCTGGCCGCGCAGCGGAGGTAGAAGTTCGGAAAGTGCCGACGAGGACGGGCCGGAGGTGTGTCATCATCCGCCGATGACCTCCGAAACGATCACCGCGGACGCGGCAGGCACCTGGACACTCGGCGATCTCACCGTCAACCGCATCGGCTTCGGCGCGATGCGGCTGACGGGCAGCGCGGCCTTCCACCACGGCACGCCGAGCGACCGGCAACGCTCGATCGCCGTACTGCGCAAGGCCATTGAGCTCGGCGTCAACCACGTCGACACGGCGGCCTTCTACTTCTCCTCGCTGCGCTCCGCCAACGAGATCATCAACAGCGCGCTGTCCCCGTACCCGGACGACTTGGTCATCGCGGCCAAGGTCGGGCCCTTCCGGGACTACACGGGGGAGTGGGGTACCTCTGCCCGGCCCGAGGACCTGCGCGGTCACGTCGAGGAGAACCTCCGCCAGCTCGGCCGCGACCACCTCGACCTGGTGTACCTCCGCCGGATGCGCCAGGAATCGGTCGCCGAGCACTTCGGCGCCCTGGCCGAACTGCGCGACAAGGGCCTGATCCGGCACCTCGGCATCTCCGACGTCGAGCCCCGGCACCTCGCCGAGGCGCAGGCCATCGCGCCGGTGGTGTCCGTGCAGAACCGTTTCGGGCTCGACTCCCGCAACCGGGTCACCGACGAGATGCTGCGGATCTGCGGCGAACAGGGCATCGCCTTCGTGCCGTTCTACGCGATCGCCGGGGACGCCGGACCCGAGGGCGCCACCACCGCCCACGACGAGGCGGTGCTCGCCGTCGCGCGGGCGCACGGCGCGACTCCCGCCCAGGTCCGGCTCGCCTGGACCCTCGCCCAGGGCCCGCACATCCTGGCGATCCCCGGCACCGGCAACCCCGACCACCTCGTCGAGAACATCGCGGCGGGCGCGCTGAGGCTCACGGACGACGAGCTGGACACCCTGAACTCACTGCATCAGAAGGCTGGTTGAGAGGTCATACGGCCCACACGCCGTCCTTCATGACGTGCCGTCCGCGCATCTCGTGCACGCCGTTGAGGGCCTGCACGGCGCGCGGACGCACCTGGAAGAAGGCGTAGGAGGCGCTGTCCTCACGTGGATCCCAGCCCGTCTTCGCCCGGAAAGTCTCGATCCCCGCGACCGGTACCTCCTTTCCGTCGTACGTCCGCACCTCCCCGTCGACGAGCACGACGTCCTGGGTGTCCCCGAACGCCAGCCGGACGCGTCCGCCGTCGCGCAGATTGCGGCCCGTGGGATTGGTGATCCGCGTGGACAGCCAGACGGACTCGCCGTCCCAGGCGAACCACAGCGCGACGAGACACGGCAGCCCGCCGGCGTCCGCCGTGGCCACCCAGACGTCCGTCTCGCGCTCCAGCCGGGCCAGTACATCGCGCTTGCGTTGCTCGAGGGTGCGGCCCTCGGTGATCGTCATGGCCGGGACGCTACCGGCCGCCACGCCCCGCCGCCTCGGTCCACGGCCCTACGACCGCGGACCGAGGCGCCGCCAACACCCGACCGTCGCGGTCCTGGTGAAGCAGATTCCCCGCCGCATCACGGTCACGGCCGGGCCGGCTAGTCCGGGGTGGCGCGCCGCGCAGCGGTCGACGGTCCGGTCGGTCACCTTGGGGCTGGACGTGCCGGACCTGGCAGGCTCCCGCAGCCTCTGTGGTCGGCCCGGTGGGTCATCGGGA
Organism: Streptomyces sp. NPDC005483; assembly: GCF_040606035.1. Classification (NCBI taxonomy): domain Bacteria; kingdom Bacillati; phylum Actinomycetota; class Actinomycetes; order Kitasatosporales; family Streptomycetaceae; genus Streptomyces; species Streptomyces sp. NPDC005483. The sequence goes on along the minus strand of NZ_JBEXEA010000003.1, from coordinate 127,082 downwards.
GGCGCGGGGCTGGCCGTGCTCCGGAGGCCCCGGCTGCATTGTCGTCACGGCCGGGCCCGGCAGTCGGGGTCGCCCGCCGCGCAGCGGTCGACGGTCCGGCCCGCCGCCCTGCCGGAGGCGCGAGCCCGAGGTGGCTCCGATGGCCCGGCCGCATTGTCGTCATGGCAGGCCCGGCAGCTCCTGGTCGCCCACCGCGCACGGGTTGGCGGGCCGGCCCCGTCACCTCGCGGCTCGGTGTGCCGGACTCCGCAGGCGCCACCCGCGTGGTCCGCGCGGTGGACCATGCAGAAGGGGGCCCGACCGTCCTGACGGGCATGGCCGGATTGTCGTCACCGCTGAACCCGGCAGTTCAGGGCCGCCCGCCGCCGAGCGGTCGAAGCGCGGCCACCGCCACCTTGAGGCTGGGCCTCGGACTCCGCAGGCACCTCCAAGCCTCTGTGGTCCGCCTGGTGGACCATGCTGGGCACGTTCGGCACGACAGGACACCGTTGCTGCAACCGGCCCGATCCGCCGCAAGGTACCCCGCCTCACAGCCGGCCCGATCCAAAGGGCAGGCCCTACCCCAGCCGCTCGTGCAGGAACGGCACCGTCCTCTCCCAGGCGCGGGTGGCGGACTCGGGGTCGTGCGTCTGGCCCCCGTTGTTGAAGAAGGCGTGGTTCGCCGGGTAGAGACGCAGGTCCGGGGTGACCCCGGACTGGTCGCGGATCGCTTCGCGCAGAGCGTCGAGGCTCTCCGCCGGGATCGTCCGGTCGAGCTCGCCGTAGTGGCCCAGGATCTCCGCCTTCAGGCCCGAGAAATCGGGCAGCTCTCCCTGGATCACGCCGTAGAACGGTACCGCGGCGCTCACCCGCGGGTCCGCCGCCGCCAGGTACAGGACGAATCCGCCGCCCATGCAGAAGCCGACCGCGCCGACGGTGTCCGAGGTGACCTCGTCCAGCGACAGCAGGTGGTCGACCGCTCCGGAGAGCAGCTGCACGCCCCGCGAGACCGGCAGCTCCCGCATCATCCGCAGGGCCTCGGCGTTGTCATGGGCGACATTGCCGCCGTACAGGTCGGGCGCGAGGGCCACGAAGCCCTCCGCCGCCAGCTGGTCGGCGACGTCGGCGATGTGGTCGGTCAGACCCCACCACTCCTGGATGACGATGACACCCGGCCCGCTCCCGGACGGCGGCAGCGCCAGATAGCCGTGCGCGGTGGTGCCGCCGCTCGGGAAGGTGACGTTCTGGTGAGCGGGGGCTCCGGTCGACTTCGGAAGTTCGGTCATGGTGCGCCACTCCTGTGCGGCAGTCCGGTGAGGGGCGCCGGAGCCGTGACCCCGGCGTTGATCACCAGCCTGCCACGCGCCGTACGGCCCGCCCGCGGGACCCCCGCCAGAGCGGACTGGCGCCCCCCAGGTTTTACGTATAACCTCTCCCGTCAACCACCCGTCCCGAGAGGTTCCGATGAGACGCGTCGCCCTGGTCACCCTCGTCGTCGACGACTACGACGAGGCGATCCGCTTCTACACCGAGGCCCTCGGCTTCCGGCTCGTCGAGGACACCCCCCGCCCGGACGGCTCCCGCTGGGTCGTCGTACGGCCGGACGAACGCGAAGGCGGCACCGACCTGCTGCTCGCCCGCGCGAAGGGCGAGGCGCAGCAGGGCCGGGTGGGGAACCAGACCGGCGGGCGCGTCGGCTTCTTCCTGCACACCGACGACTTCGCCCGCGACCACGCCCACATGCTCGCCGCGGGCGTGACCTTCCTGGAGGAGCCCCGCCACGAGCCCTACGGCTCGGTCGCCGTCTTCCAGGACCTCTACGGAAACCGCTGGGACCTGCTCCAGCCCGCTGACTGATCCTCCCGCCGCCCCGTTCGACGTTCGAAGAAAGACCCCGCCATGACCGCTACGCGCGTAGACGCCGACCTGATCCGCCGCCTCCCCAAGGCCGTCCTGCACGACCACCTCGACGGCGGCCTGCGCCCCGCCACCCTGGTGGAACTCGCGGCGGAGGTCGGCCACACCCTGCCCACCACCGACCCGGACGAGCTCGCAGCCTGGTACTTCGAGGCCGCCGACTCCGGCGACCTGGTGCGCTACATAGCCACCTTCGCGCACACCCTCGCCGTCATGCAGACCCGCGAGGGCCTGCTGCGCACGGCCGAGGAGTACGTCCTCGACCTGGCCGCCGACGGGGTCGTGTACGGCGAGGTGCGCTACGCCCCCGAGCTGAACACCAACGGCGGGCTGGCCATGGCCGAGGTCGTCGAGACCGTCCAGGAGGGCCTGGCCGCCGGTATGGCGAAGGCCGCCGCGGCGGGCACCCCGGTGCGGGTCGGCACCCTGCTGTGCGGGATGCGGATGTTCGACCGGGTGCGCGAGGCCGCCGACCTGGCTGTGGCCTTCCGGGACGCCGGTGTCGTCGGCTTCGACATCGCGGGCGCCGAGGACGGCTTCCCGGCCGCCGACCACCTGGACGCCTTCGAGCACCTGCGCCGCGAGAACGTGCCGTTCACCATCCACGCCGGTGAGGCCCACGGTCTGCCCAGCATCCACCAGGCCGTGCAGGTGTGCGGCGCCCAGCGGCTCGGCCACGGCGTGCGGATCACCGAGGACATCCCCGACCTCGCGGGCGGCAAGCTCGGCCGGCTGGCGGGCTGGGTCCGGGACCGCCGTATCGCCCTGGAGATGTGCCCGACGTCCAACCTCCAGACCGGCGCGGCCACCTCGATCGCCGAGCACCCGATCACGGCTCTCAAGGACCTGGGCTTCCGGGTCACCCTCAACACCGACAACCGTCTCGTCTCCGGTACGACGATGACCCGCGAGATGTCCCTGCTGGTCGAGGAGGCGGGCTGGACGGTCGAGGACCTTCGCACGGTCACGGTGAACGCGCTCAAGAGCGCCTTCATCCCGTTCGACGAGCGCAAGGCCCTCATCGACGACGTCGTCCTGCCGGGCTACGCGCTCTGAAGGAGCCCCCGCAGGTAGGCGGCCTGTCCGACGTGCTGGAGATCGTCGGACAGGACGCTGACCAGCCGCACCGCCAGGGTGACCGGCGGATCCCAGTTCTCGTCCACGACGCGGTCCAGGTCCTCGGCGCTCAGCCCGCGCAGGGCTTCGAGACTCTGGGCGTGCACGGCGTCGTAGTAACCGGTCAGCAGGTCCGCGGAGTCGACCCGCACCTTGGCGACCTGCGCGGAGGTGTGCCCGTAGCCGATGTCCCGGGGCTTCAGATCGAGGCCGAACCGCTTCTCCCAGTCCTGCGTCAGCCACACCTGGTCGAGGCCGAGGGCGCCGGCCACGTGGTCGTCCTGGACGCGGGTGAGGTGCCAGACCAGCCAGGCCAGGGAGTTGGCGTCGGGGCCGGGACGGTGGTTGAGGTCGTCGGGGCCCAGGCCCTCGACGGCGGCGTGGACTTCTTCCTGGATGCGGCTGTAACCGTCGATGAGGATGTCCTTTGCATGCATGCCACCCACCATCGCGCATCACGCCGCGTCACGCGTCGGAATCCGGCCCTCGCGTCGGGCGCCGGACTCTGGCCCCCGGGTCAGGCGCCTGACTGCGGCCCCCGGCCCACGCGCCGGACTGCGGCCCTCGCGCCACGCGCCGGACTCCGGCCCCGGGCCACGCGCCGGACTCCGGCCCCGGACCACGCGTCAGGCGTCGGGAATCCAGCTCCCGTGGAAGCCGAGCGGCACCCGTCCCGGCAGATGGATCCGGGCCACCGGCTCGGCCGTGAAGTCCTGGGCCGCGAGGATCACCAGGTCGGAGGCCCCGCGATCGGGGTTGTGCACATACGCGATCGCATAGCCGTCGTCCTCGGCCGCCCTCCCGTCGCAGGGGTCGGACGGCACGAACAGCGCCTCGCTCGCCGCCGCGTCCCGCGGCAGCCGGTGCACCTGTGAGGTGCCGCGCAGCAGGTCGTGCTTGATGAGCGCGTTGCTGAACGCCCGGTCGGGCGGCGGGTTGCCGTCGACCGCCTGATAGGCCACCGCCATCTCCGCGGAGGCCGCCGAATAGCCGTAGCGGTGCCGGCGGGACACCAACGCCTCGTTGACGCGCGGGAATTCCTGGGGGCGGTCATCGAGGGTCCGCACCCGCACCCGCCCCTGACGCAGGTCGACCGTCCAGCGGTCCAGCCGCGGGGTACCCGCCGTGTACGGGCCTCCCGACCCGTTGCCCGCCACGAGGAAGGGTCCGTCGAAGTTGGTCGTGTCGATGACCAGGTTCGAGCCCTCCTCGTACGCGTTGAGGGTGTGCGAGTAGTACACCGGGTCGACCTCGAACCAGCGGACCGCACCTCCCTCGCGCGGCAGCACACCGATCCGGGCCGGATGCCGGTCGTTCCAGACGTAGGGCACGATGTCGCCGCGCTCGGCGCCCGCCGGATCGAAGGTGACCGGCATGTCGAGGATGATCACGTAGTGCTCGGTGAGCGCGAAGTCGTGGATCATCGGCGCGTCCGCCACCGGGATCCGTGTGCTGCGCGAGACGCGTCCCGCCGGGTCCACGACCAGGTGCCGGACGTGGTCCCAGGTCGGGTAGTAGGCGATCGCGTGCAGCTCACCGGCGTGGACGTCGAACTTGGTATGTGCGGTGAACGCGCCCTCCACGGTGCCCCGGAAGTCGTACGTGCCGACGGTGTTCAGCTCCTCGTCGAGCTCGTACGGCAGCGGCCCGCTCTCCTGGAGCGCGAGGATCCGCCCCCGGTACGGGATCACATGGGTGTTGCACGGGAAGTCGTCCGGCGGCACCGGACCCGGGTAGGGCTCGCCGAGCTTCTTCGCCACCTGGGAAGAGCGCACCCAGCGGTTGCGGTACCACTCGGCGCGGCCCTCGCGCAGCCGCACGCCGTGCACCATGCCGTCGCCGAGCATCCAGTGGTGGGCGCGCGGGTCCTCCAGGCCCAGGACGTTGGGGCCGTTGCGCAGATACCGGCCGTTCAGCTCGTGGGGGATGCGGCCGGTGACCGGCAGGTCGAAGGCCGTCAGCTCCTCGGTGACCGGCTTGAACGCGCCCTCCAGGAACGGGAAATGGCGTGCCGTCCCGGGCGCCGCCACGGCGGGCGAGGCACCTGCTCCGGAGCCGACGAGTGCGCCGGCCGCCGTGATCGCCGCCGCGCCGCGCAGTACGTTCCGTCGTGTGGGGTCCGTCATCTTCCCTACTCCTGACCGTGGTTGTCCTCGGGAACGGTCATGAGTCTGGTGCGCGGGACGGATCAGGTCACGAGGCGTGGGCCCCGTCCTGAGGTGTACTCAAGCCCCCTGTTTCCAGCAGGGACATCAGTGCCCGGGCCGCCGGGCTAGTGGCCTGTGAGGGGGGAAGCAGCGCGACCGTCTCGTACACGGTCTCGCCGGTGCCCTTGACCGGGAGCGCGGTCAGTGACTCCCGCTTGTGCCGGAAGTGGCGTGGTACGACGGCCACGCCGAGGTTCTCGTCCACCAGGTCGAGGAGGCTGTGCACGTCGTTGACCTCAAGGGCGACGTTCCGGCGCAGACCCGCGTCGGCGAAGGCGGCGTCGGTGGTGCGGCGCGGCCCCCAGTCCGGATGGAAGTCCACGAAGACCTCGCCGTCCAGGTCCTCGGGCGTCACGGCCGCGCCGATGGCCGCGAGCCGGTGGCTCGGATGGCACAGCACGGTCATGGGCTCGCTCGACAGCGGTACGACCCGCAGCTGGTCGGTGTCCTCCTGCGCCGCCCGCACGGCGAAGGCCAGGTCCAGGCGCCCGGCCGCCACCTCCTCCGCGAGCGCGGCCGACCCCGCCTGGCGCAGACAGATCTCCACGTCCGGATGCTGTCGGCGGAACGCGGCGAGCAGCCCCGCCACGTGCAGCCCGGCGATGCACTGCTCGGACCCGATCGCGAGCATCCCGCGCAGTACGCCCTGCACCGCGGCCACCGCCTCGTGCGCCGAGCGCACCTGCGCCAGGATCCGCTCGGCCTCGCCGAGCAGGGCCCGCCCGGCCGGGGTGAGGGTCACCCGGCGGGTGGTCCGCACGAACAGCGGTGTCTGCAGCTCGCGCTCCAGCGCCCGGATGGACGCGGACAGCCCCGACTGGGACACCAGGAGCCGCTCGGCGGCCCGGGTGAAGTGCTGGTCCTCGGCGACCGCCACGAAGTGCTGGAGATGGCGTAGTTCCATGATTGAGAAGCCTATCCGCTGAATTCCATCGGATTCTTCTGTTGGACCGATGCCCCCAGGTCGCGAAAGAGTGGACACAGGTCCAAGACCCTGGTTCCACCGTGCCAACCCCTCTGGAGTCGCGTTGTACACCGCACACCCCGACCGCTACGCGGAGATGCCCTACCGGCGCACCGGACGCAGCGGCCTGAAGCTTCCCGCGATCTCGCTCGGCCTGTGGCACAACTTCGGCCCGGCGGACCGTACCGTCGAGACCCAGCGGGCCATCCTGCGCCGCGCCTTCGACCTCGGCGTCACCCACTTCGACCTCGCGAACAACTACGGCCCGCCGCCCGGCGCCGCCGAGTCCGCCTTCGGTGAGGCGCTGAAGTCCGACCTCGCGGCGTACCGCGACGAGCTGATCATCTCCACCAAGGCCGGCTATCTGATGTGGCCCGGCCCGTACGGCGAGTGGGGCTCCCGCAAGTACCTGCTGTCCTCGCTGGACCAGAGCCTGACCCGGATGGGCCTGGACTACGTCGACGTCTTCTACTCGCACCGCCCCGACCCGGACACCCCCCTGGAGGAGACGATGGGGGCCCTGCACACCGCGGTCCAGCAGGGCAAGGCGCTCTACGTCGGCATCTCCAACTACTCCGCCGAGCAGACCCGCGAGGCCGCCCGCATCCTCGGCGAGCTCGGCACCCCGCTGCTCATCCACCAGCCGCGCTACTCGATGCTGGACCGGCGCCCCGAGGATGGCGGCCTGCTGGACGCGCTGGACGAGCTCCAGGTCGGTTCCATCGTCTTCTCCCCGCTGGAGCAGGGCCTGCTGACCGGCCGCTACCTCGACGGCATCCCCGAGGACTCCCGGGCCGCGAGCGACAGCCCCTTCCTGAACTCGGACGCGGTCACCGAGGACCTGGTCCAGAAGCTCCGTGAGCTCAACGACATCGCCAAGGGCCGGGGCCAGACCCTCGCCCAGCTGGCCCTGGCCTGGGTCCTGCGCGGTGGCCGCGTCACCTCGGCCCTCGTCGGCGCCAGCAGCCCGAAGCAGATCGAGGACAGCGTGGGCACGATCGCCAACCTGGACTTCGACACGGAGGAACTGGCGAGGATCGACGCGATCGTCAAGGCGTGACCGACCCGACCGCGACGACCGCGGCCAGCTGAACGAACCGGGCACCGGCTTCAGGCCGGTGCCCGGTCCCCGTCACCTCGGCGTCCCCACCACCACAGGGCGAAGGCGCATCCCGCACCTGCGCCTGCCGTGGGAGAGCTGGGGTACGACCCGATGGGACGGCCGCCGCCAGGCGGCCAGTGTCCGACGCGGTCGGACACGCAGGCCTGATCAACCGGTCCGCTCCTCGATGCGCACGGTCACCGTGTCGCCCGCCTCCTTGCCGATGGCCTTCCTCACCTCGGCCTTCACGGGCAGCATGTGGGTGCCGTCCCCGAGGGCCATGAAGGAGCCCCGGAAGGGGTGTCCGTCGATCGTCCCGCGGACCTTCACCAGTCCGCGGGTGCCGAAGAACTCGACGGAGGCGGGCCAGCGGACACAGGTCCAGCTGCCCTTCTCGGGGTTCCTGCTGAGGACCGCGGTGAACTCCGCGTCGACTTCTCCGGTCGTGGCCATGATGTTCTCCCTCGCCGACGGCTTCCTCTTCACGAGACCACCGGCGAGGGCAGAACTCATCGCGGACGTCCCTCAGGAACCGGTGGGCACCCGGTCCAGGAACCCCTGCACGGTCCTGATCCGGCCGTCCCCGGCCAGCGTGATCACGTCGGATCCGGCGACGGGTGCCGATCCGTCGGCCTCGCTCACGAGCTCCCAGGAGAAGCGCGCGGTGTCGTGATGCCCGTCGACGGCGCCGGTGATCCGGAAGGTGAAACCCGGGAACTGCTCGTGAGCCGCCGCGATCACCGCGGCGATCTCGTCGTGGCCGACCACGTCGGCCAGCGGGTCGGTGTACCCGCCGCCCACCGCCCAGGCGGCCGCCACGGCCTTCGTGCGTGCCTCGGGCTCACGCGCGTTCCAGGCTTCGAAGTAGCGGGCGACGGCAGTCTCATAACGGTCGGTGTTCGCGGGCATGGGAAATCAGCCTCCATCGAGGTCGTCTGTGCTGGTGGGACCTGGTGAGACAACCTTGCCCGCGGCGCCCGGAACCGTCGATTACCTCTCGGGTCATGACGTTTGAACGTGTACCCGTCAGATTTCGGCCAGGAGGGAGGGTGAATATGCCAAGAGACTGGCCAAAAAGACGTGGTGACAGTGTTTCAGTAGTGAACATACTCGACTGACAGGCCCTTCACATCGAGCGAGGTGCCCGTCACGTACAGCAGCAAGAACCGCGTACCGCACATGAGCCGCACGGAAAGCGAGGCCCTGCCGGCAGGCGAACGGAGCAAGCGGGGGAGTGGATCGTGCACGACGAATTCCTGTGCCATGTCACGGGGTACGGCATCTGCGACGGGCGGCGCATCGGCGTGCCCCTCGGAACCTACCGCGCGCCCACCCTCGCCCTCGCCCTGTGGTGGTTACGCGACCGGGCCTCGTGGATCGCCGACCGTTTAGACCCCCAGCCCGAGGCCGAGTACTTCCCGGCGGGCGCCCTCGCCCCCGTCGGCGACACCGTGCTCGACGTACCCGCCGTGATGCGGGCCTGGTGCGCCGATCTGTACCAACAGGAGCTGGTCGCCGACGAGTTGGCGGCCGGCCGGCTGGTCCGGATCGCCGCGAGCGACGACACCACGGAGTACGAACTGCTCGCCGAGTCCGTGGACGCCGTGAGAATGCACCGAATGGCCTCAGCACTCTTCACCCCGGTGGCGTGAGCCGCCTGCCGCTCCGCGTTCGGCGGCCTGGGTCGAGTCGCCCGTCCTGGCTCGGCTTGGCTGGACCGCGTTGCCGACCTGGCCCGGTGTGGGTCCGGGTTGAGTCGCATCCTTGCTCGCGTGGCGTGAGCCGCCTGCCACTCCGCGCTCGGCGGCCTGGGTCGAGTCGCCCGTCCTGGCTCGGCTTGGCTGGACCGCGTTGCCGACCTGGCCCGGCGTGGGTCCGGGTTGAGCCGCATCCTTGCTGGCGTGAGCCGCCTGCCGCTCCGCGCTCGGGGGGCTCGGACCGAGTCGTCGTAGTGACTCGGCGTGGCCTGGCTCGAGTCGCGTCCTCGCTCGAGTGGCCTGAGCCGACCACCACGCCGCACTCGCGTGCCCTGGCCCGAGTCGCCGTCCCGACTCGCCGTGGCCCGAGCCGAACCCACGTCCCCTGGACCCGGTCGCCGCCCCAACCCAGCGTGGCCCGAGCCGAACCCCCGTCCTCGCTCCCGTCCCCTGGACCTGGTCGTCGTCCCGACCGGCGTGGCCCGGGCCAGGCCGCGGCCCGTGGCCGCCCGAGCCGCCGCCCCCACTCCGGTGCGCCCCGCAGCACTCTCCGCCGCTCAGCCATGCCGTATCGCGTCACTCTCCGTTGTCCGATCCCGGTCGCCGGGCGGGCAAAGGGGTGAATCGGTAGAATTCTGGCATGGTGGAACGGCCGGTCGCACCGACGGCGCCCGAGCTCGTCCTGGAGACCGACACCGGCTCCACGGTGATGAGCCCGGGCCACGATTACCACGTGGGGCGCGACCCCTTGAGCGACATCGTCATCGACGATGCCCGGGTCTCCTGGCATCACGCGGTGCTGCGACCCGATGACGACCATTGGACCCTCGAGGACGAGAACAGCACCAACGGCACCTATGCCGACGGCCGCCGCGTCCACGAGTGGGACGTCGGCCCCGGCAGCGTGATCCGCTTCGGCAGCCCCTCCGACGGCCCCTGCGCGGTCCTGCTGGGCCTCCCCGCCCCCGAGCGCCCCTCCGCGGTCTCGATGCCGGGCCTGACCGGCACCTTCCGCGCGCCCACCGCGGTACGCCCGCTGCCCACCCGCACGGTCCGTATCGGCCGCGCCGAAGACAACGACCTCGTCATCGACGACCTGATCGTCTCCCGTCACCACGCCGAGCTGCGCGCCCTGCCCGACGGCTCGTACGAGATCGTCGACCTCGGCAGTCACAACCGCACCTACCTCAACGGCCTGCCCGTCACGAGCGCCCCCCTCGGGCCCGGGGACATCGTCGGCATCGGCCACTCGGCGTTCTGCCTGGTCGGTGAAACGCTCCAGGAGTACGTCGACACGGGCGAGGTCTCCCTCGACGTCCAGGACCTCACGGTCGCCGTCGACCGCGGCCGCAAGACCCTGCTCGACCAGGTGTCCTTCCCGGTGGGGGAGAAGTGCCTCCTCGCGGTCGTCGGCCCGAGCGGCGCCGGGAAGTCCACGCTCCTGAACGCCCTCACCGGTCAGCGGCCCGCCGACCACGGCACCGTCCTGTACGACGGCCGCGACCTCTACCGCGACTACGCCGAACTGCGCCAGCGCATCGGCCTGGTCCCGCAGGACGACATCCTGCACGCCCAGCTGACCGTCCGCAGCGCCCTGTCCTACGCCGCCGAACTGCGCTTCCCGCAGGACACGGCGAAGGCCGAACGCCGCGAACGGGTCGACGAGGTCATCCGCGAGCTGGGACTGGAGCAGCGCGCCCGGCAGCCCGTGCACAGCCTCTCGGGCGGACAGCGCAAGCGGGTCAGCGTGGCCCTGGAACTGCTGACCAAGCCCTCCCTGCTCTTCCTGGACGAACCGACCTCCGGCCTGGATCCCGGGATGGACCGCTCGGTGATGCACATGCTGCGCGGCCTCGCCGACGACGGCCGCACGGTCATCGTCGTCACCCACAGCGTCCTGAGCCTCGACGTCTGCGACCGCCTGCTCGTCCTCGCGCCCGGTGGGCGGATCGCCTACTACGGGCCGCCCGAGGACGCCCTCGCCTACTTCGGCTTCACCCAGTGGCCCGAGGCGTTCGAAGCCTTCGAACGCGACCAGGACCGCGACTGGGCGGGCGACTTCCGCTCCTCGGCCTTCCACCACCAGTACGTCGCCGAGGCCACCGCGCAGCCCCCGATGCCCCGCTCCGAGCCGGTCATCATCACGCCCCCGCCGAGGCCCCGCAGCCGCGGCGCCCAGCTCGGCACCCTGATCCGCCGCTACACCGCCGCCCTCGTCGCGGACCGCACCTTCCTCGCCATCATGATCGCGCTCCCCTTCGTCATGGGCGCCATGGCCCGGGCCCTCGCGGGCAGCCGGCTCACCCAGGACTCCGCGATGAACGCCCTGCTCATCCTGTGCGTCGGCGGCGTGCTCACCGGCGCCGCGAACGCGGTGCGCGAGCTGGTGAAGGAACGGGTCATCTACCAGCGGGAACGGGCCGTCGGCCTGTCCAGATCGGCGTACCTGATGTCGAAGGTGGTCGTCCTCGGCTCGATCACCGTCGTGCAGGCGGTCGTGCTGACCCTCGTGGCCCTCCTCGGCGTCGACCTCAACGCACCGGGCGGCGAAGGCGTGTTGATGCCGCCCCTTGCCGAGATCACGATCGCCGTCGCCCTGCTGGCGTTCACGGCGATGATGCTCGGTCTGCTCGTGTCCGCGCTGGTGCGCAAGGAGGAGGTGACGATGCCGCTGCTCGTGCTTCTCGCCATCGTCCAGGTCGTCTTCTGCGGCGCCCTGCTGAAGCTCGACGGCGTGCCCGGCCTGGAACAGCTGTCCTGGCTGGTGCCCTCGCGCTGGGCGCTCGGCGCGATGGCCGGCACCATCGGCCTCGCCCGGATCGTGCCCGGCGACCTCACCGGTGATCCGCTGTTCAAGCACTCGGCGGGTGTGTGGCTGCTGAACATCGGCATGCTCGTCGTCTTGTCGGTGTTCTTCGGATTCGTCGTCTCCCGGCTGCTGCGCCGCCACGAACCCGCGGTCATGCGGAAGTAGGCCGCCGATGACGACCCCCGGCTTCCGGCCCACCCATGTCGTCCCCGGGTACGGCATGCCCGCCTGGGAGGCCCCCGACCCCGCCCGCCCCACCGTGCCCCTCGACCCCCTCCTCCCCGTCCAGCTCGCCGAGCGGCGCGGCGACTGGGCGTACGTCCTGTGCGCCAACGGCTGGTCGGCCTGGGTCGACGGCCGCCTCCTGGTCGCCGTACCGCAGGACCCGCCCGCCCCCGAGAGCCCGCTCACCCGCGCCGCCGACCCGCGCCCCCTGCTGGCCCGCGCCGACGAGACCCTCGCCGGCTACCGGGCCGCGGTCGAGGAGCTGGCCCGCGGCGGCCTGGACGGGGAGACCTTCCGCGGCCGCACCCGGGGACTGCGGATCGGGGTGGTCGTCGACGGGGAGCACGTGTGGCTGTACGACGCCCAGCACGGACGCTGGGTCTACGCGGACGGGACCCGGCTCAGCACCTACGCCACCGACGATGCGCCCCGTGCGGCCGCCGACAGCCCCGGACACGCCCCCACCCAGGTGGTGACCCCCGATGGCCCATGAGACCAGCCTTTTCTCGGGACGCCCCTCCGAACTGGTCGGCCGCCAGGTCGCGACCTACCGCATCGAACAGGAGATCGGCCGCGGTGGCATGGCCGTCGTCTACCGGGCCCGGGACCTGCGCCTGGACCGCACGGTGGCGCTGAAGCTGCTGGCCCCCGAGCTCGCCCGCAACGACACCTTCCGCAACCGCTTCAGCCACGAGTCCCGGGTGGCGGCCGCGATCGACCACCCGCACATCGTCCCGGTCTTCGAGGCCGGCGAGACGGACGGCGTGCTGTACATCGCCATGCGGTACGTCGCCGGCAGCGATCTGCGCCATCTGCTGGACCGCCAGGGCCCGTTGCCGCTGCCGACCGCGCTGCGGATCGCCGCCCAGGTGGCCTCCGCGCTCGACGCGGCCCACGAGCACGGCCTGGTCCACCGGGACGTGAAGCCCGGCAACATCCTGGTCTCCCGCGGTACCGACAGCGACCATCCCGAGCACGTCTACCTCACCGACTTCGGCCTCACGAAGAAGTCCCTGTCGCTGACCGGGTTCACGACGGTCGGCCAGTTCGTCGGCACCCTCGACTACGTGGCCCCCGAGCAGATCTCCGGCCGCCCGGTCGACGGCCGCTGCGACGTCTACGGCTTCGCCTGTGTGGTCTACGAGTCCCTCACGGGCCACCCGCCCTTCCGCCGCGACGACGACATGGCCCTGCTGTGGGCCCACCAGTACGACGCCCCGCCCGCCCTCTCCGAGTCCCGCCCCGGCCTGCCCGCAGCGCTCGACGCGGTGTTCGCCAGGGCCCTCGCCAAGATCCCCGACGACCGCCACGACTCCTGCCTCGACTTCGTCGCCGACCTCCGCTCGACGGCGACGGGCGGCCACCCGCCGACGGAGGTCGCCCTCCGCACCGTAGAACCGCCGGAAACCCGCCCGAAGCCTCCACCGCGCTGGGCGGAGCCGGTGGTCCGGGGACGGTAGTCAGCCCTGGCCCAGGCCGTTCAACGGCAGCTTCCGCGCCAGCACCCTGCGGCGGCTGATCCGCCACTGCGCGCCGACGCGGACCACGGTGTCCTCGTAGGTGACCGAGCCGCACGAGCCGTCCGCAATGACGGCGAGACCCTTGGAACGGGCACGGCCCCGGTCGTCGGTGATCTCCTCGACGAACACGTTCGTGACGTGGTGGGCCAAGGGGTTCCCGGCGCCGAGCGCCAGAGCCGCCTCCCTGATCGCGGCGAGTCCGGTGAGTTCACCGTGGCCGAAGTCGGACACGTCGTAGACCACCTCCGCGGTGAAGACCTCGTGCAACCGGTCCAGCGCACCGGAGTCCACCAGATGGCCGTGCAGCGCGATCAACTCCGTGACGGCGAGCCGGTCTTCGAGAGCCGATGCCATGTGCAGCCCTTTCCTCGACTGAGCGCACTCTGTCATGCGCCGCGTCACCCGTCAGCCGGTTCGATCTCTCCTTTGCGCCGTACCGGTCGTGCCAGCAGTGCGCCCAGGAAACCGGTGACCAGGCCCCACAGGACGCCGAGGCCGACCGCGGACCACAGTTGCGGTGTGAGGAACAGCTTGCCGCCCAGGCCGCCGCCGAGGTCGCCGATGCCGAGTACCGACAGGCCGTAGTGGGCGGAGACACGGCCCATGAGGCAGATCATGAGGACCGTCAGGGCGAGGGCGAGCGCCAGGCGGACGGCGTGCTGCCAGGCGCGGACGCGGGCGGGGGAGCGGGCCGCCATCAGGAACGCGACCGAGAGCAGCAGGACCGCGTCGACGACCACCAGCCACCAGACCCGGCCGTCGTGCTCGGCGAGGGTGTGCAGATTGAGCGTGGCGGTGTCCTTGGAGCGCAGGACCTCGTCCAGGACGTGCGGCATGGGCAGTCCGAAGGGGCCCTCCACGCGGCCGTGCCAGGTGGCGCCGAGGCCGATGGTCAGGGTGAGCCAGACCAGGTTGGGCAGGCCCAGCAGGATCACCGCGAGGGTCTCGGGCGCATGCCCCCGGGTCACGGCGACCACCAGGGCGATGAGCGCGCCCAGGACGACGTAGGCGAGGAGGAGCACGACCATGGCGTGCGCCGCGGGCCGTACCGACTCCTGGAGGCGCAGCAGGTGCCCCGGCAGCGGAGCCCGGCGCGAGACCAGCAGGGCCAGCACCAGGACGCCGGCCATCCACAGGACGCCGAAGAAAAGGGTCTGCGGTACGTCCGTGGTGAAGCCGACCTCGGGGGAGACACCGAAGAGGTCGCCCAGGTCGCTCAGCGTGTCGTCACCGAGCGAGAGCTTGAACGTCTGACGGGCGGCTAAGGCCAGGGCGAGGAGCGCGAGGAACCACAGGACGGCGATCCGGGCGGCCCATCCGGCGAGTTCGCGGCCGCCGGCGACGGCCCGGTGCCGCAGCGGCCGCAGGAATCCCGCGCCGAGCATCAGCGCACCGGTCAGGGTCACGGAGAGGGGGATCACGGTGAGTCCGGCCTTGCTGCCGGCGAGCCCTCCCGCGCTTCCCGACAGCTTGACCGTGCCGCCGACGGCTGTGACGACGCTCGCCGCGACGACCCGGGGGAACGCGTGGTCCGGAAGGCCGGACGCGCCCGCCGCCCACAGCCCCAGCGCGGCCACCACCCCCATGGCGATCAGCGCGACCAGGACGGTGGCCAGGGCCTGAACCCAGCCGTGGCGAGCGACGACCGCCTGGTGGAAGGGGGTTTGCGGGTTCACCCTGCCACGCTAAGCAGCCCGGGGACGGCGCGCCTGCCGGGAGGTCCGTCCGCGTCCGCTTGCGGGCGGCACTCGACCGGAGCAGACAATAGGAGTGTCGCGGAAAATGCGGCTCAATCGGGGCAATCGGATCACGCGCCGCAGGAATCCCGCGTCGGGAAGAAGAACTCGTGAGCGTCGGACCGCCCTCGTCGGGCCGCCCCACCGGGCCGCCCTCCGGCCCGCTGTCGGGCCCCTCGCAGCCGCCTTCGGGCCCGCCCTCGCAGCCCCCGGGCAGCAGCGGTGGAGCACCCGAGCCGGAACCCCGCCGCCCCTGGTGGAGATCCGCGCCCCGGGTCGCGATCATCGCCGCCGCGGTCGTCGCCGCCGTGGTCCTCGCGGTCGTGTTCACCCGCTCCGACGGCGGCTCACCCTCGGCAGGCGGCAACGGCGAGGTCTTCTTGCAGGCCGCCGCCAAGACGGGCCCCGACCCCTTCACCGAGTCGACCGCGAAGGACAGCTCCGTGCCGCCGGTCTCCGCCTCCCCGACCGGCTCCTCCGAGCCCGCCAACGCCGTACGCGGCGTGGACGGCGCCGCTCCCGGTCTCTACGGCGGCACCCGCAACGTCTCCAGCTGCGACGTCGAGAAGCAGGTCAAGGCCCTTCAGGCGGACCCCGCGAAGAACAGGGTCTTCGCCTCGGTCGCCGGCGTCCAGCCGTCCGGGGTCCCCGCCTTCCTGCGCTCGCTCACACCCGTCCAGCTGCGCATGGACACCCGCGTCACCAACCATGGCTACCGTGACGGCGCCGCCACCAGCTACCAGGCCGTCCTCCAGGCCGGCACCGCCGTGCTCGTCGACGACCACGGGGTGCCCCGCACCCGCTGCGCCTGCGGCAACCCGCTGACCCCACCCATCGCGCAGCAGAGCACGCCGAAGACCACCGGCGACACCTGGGCGTCGTACAGCCCCTCGAACGTGGTCGTGGTCGCGCCCTCGACGACGGTCATCAACATCTTCGTGATCTACGACCCCGACCACCACGACTGGATCGCCCGGCACCGCGGCGACACCGGAGGCAAGGACCACAAGACCCACCCGCCGACCAGGCCCTCACCGCCGGTGAGCGTGTCCCCGACGGCACCGAGCACACCCCCGACCTCCGCGTCGCCCTGCGTCTCCACGTCGGCCGGAGCCACCGCATCCCCCTCGGGATCGGCGAGGCCGTGCCCGCCGGCCCCGATCTCCCCGTCCTCACCGGCCCCGAGCTCGCCCTCGCAGCAGCCGCCCAGCAGCGAGTCCTCGAGTGACGAGCCCGTCACACCCGGCTCCTCGGCACCGCCGCCACCCCTCACCTCCGGCACCACGCCGGAGACGACATAGTCGGCTTCCCTGTACGGCGTTCCGGTGTCCTGGACGGTGTGACGCGTCACCTGGAGTGCGAATCGCGGCTCGGGGTACGAGCACTGGTGCAGCAGCGTCCGGCCAGTCCGGCTTCCGAGAGAGAACGCATGATCGATCACCTGGACGGGGCAGTGATACCGACTGGTTTCGACGTGCCCGTGGAACCCCTACGGCAGGCGGCGCACTACACCGGCGAACCGGGATGCATCGCCGAGGCACGGTCGTTCGCCGCGGACTTCCTCGGCAAGCTCAGAACCGAGTGGTGTGCGTCCATCGGCGACCGTACCGAGGGCGAGGTGCTCCTCGTGGTGAGCGAACTCGTCACCAACGCCGACCGGCACAGCAACGGGCCGTACATCCTCGAGCTGGAGGGCACCGACGCCGCGGTCGTCGTCACGGTCTACGACAGCAGCGTGGCCCTGCCCCGCAGGTTCCCGCGGGATCCCGAGCGCGTCGGCCGGCACGGCCTGGAGATCGTGCACGTCCTGGCGCGGGAGGTCGCGGCGGAACGCGTACCGGTCGGCAAGCGCGTGAGGGCGGTGCTGGGCTTCGGCGGCAAGGAGTGAGGCGGCGCGGAGGGAGCGCACGCCGCGCCTGAACGTCTTCCTTCGGCCTGTCTTCATTCGACAGCTTCGTGTGAGCCCACCGGATCGCGAAAGCGGGTGCCGTCCACCAGGGACGACACCCGCTTATTTCGCTGTCCGTATGTGTCAGGCGCAGCCCAGCTCGCCCAGCATGCCCTCACGCAGCCGCGTGATGATCCGCTTGATCAGCCGGGACACGTGCATCTGCGAGCAGCCGAGCCGCTCACCGATCTCCGACTGGGTGGCCTCCTCCACGAACCGCATATGGATGATCTGCCGGTCGCGGTCGCTGAGCTCGGCCATCAGCGGGGCGAGTGACTGGAAGTCCTCGACGAGCCGCAGGCCCTCCTCCTCCACGCCGATGAAGTCGGCGAGCACCGCTTCGCCGCCCTCGGGGCCGTCGCCGGTCAGGGCGGCGTCCAGGGACGAGGAGTTGTAGCCGTTCGAGGCGATCTGCGCCTCGATCACCTCGCTCTCGGAGATGTTCATCAGGGTGGCGAGTTCGGCCACCGTCGGGTCGCGGTCCAGTCGGCTGCCGAGTTCCTCACGGGCCTTGGCCAGCTCGACACGCAGCTCCTGAAGGCGCCGCGGGACGTGCACGGCCCAGGTGGTGTCACGGAAGAACCGCTTGATCTCTCCGACGATGTAGGGCAGGGCGAAGGACGTGAACTCCACCTCGCGGGACACCTCGAACCGGTCGATGGCCTTGATCAGGCCGATCATGCC
Source organism: Streptomyces sp. NPDC005483 (assembly GCF_040606035.1). NCBI lineage: Bacteria > Bacillati > Actinomycetota > Actinomycetes > Kitasatosporales > Streptomycetaceae > Streptomyces > Streptomyces sp. NPDC005483. The sequence goes on along the minus strand of NZ_JBEXEA010000003.1, from coordinate 109,178 downwards.
GGTCTGGACGATGTCCTCCATGTCGTCGCCGCGGCCGCGGAACCTTCCGGCCGCGAAGCGTACGAGCGACATGTTCATCTCGATGAGGGTGTTACGCGCGTACTGGTACTCGTGCGTCCCCTCTTCGAGCTCGGTCAGGCGCTGGAAGAACTGGCGGGACAGCTCTCGTGCGTCCCGCGGGGCGACGGACCGCGGTTCCTCGACTCCCGGCAGGGGTGTCTGACCCGTCCTGGTCCCGCTGGCGTGCTCGGCGACCTGTGCCTCCGAACGATTCACGGCGGTGACGGCGGTATGCATTACCTCTCCCACGAAAGTCACGGCTCGACGTCTGCCTCTTCGGCCTGGGTTGTCTCGGGTCCTGCGTGGCGTGCAGCCTGCCGTGTACCCGGAACGCGCTGACATATGCGTCCCTGGACCACCGGCCGACCGAACCGCCCGCAGCTCCCTCGCACTGCGCGTACCCGGGGAGTGACAACGCATGCCCACCAAGTTGACAGGTGGCGCGAAATCGTCGTTCCTCAGGGGGTGACGCGGGTCGCGATGATCAGTTCGTGCAGGTAGCGCTTGGTGACGCGGCCGCCGTGGCCGGACTCGATCAGGTCCCGGACACAGGCCAGCAGGCCCTCGCGGCGGGTGCTGTCGAGGGCCCGATGACCCGAATAGGTGAGGAGTACGTCGATGTACTGGTCGGCGGTGTGGGGGATGTCCTGTTCGAACCGGGTCACCGTGACGTCGCCGAGGCGCGGACAGTTCCGGAACTCCTCCAGGTCCGAGGGGATCTCGGAGGACGGCCGGAGCCGCAGCCCGGGCGGTGTGGCCGGATCCCAGCGTTCGTAGCAGTCCTGGGCCCGGGCGAAGAAGTCGGTCGTGCCGCCCGCCACATGGTGGGTGACGACGACCGCGAGGCGTCCTCCGACCCGGAGCGCGTCCGCCGCCTTCTCCACTCGGACGGCCGGGTCGATCCAGTGGAAGGCGGTGGCGCAGGCGACCAGGTCGAAGGGTGCCGCCGGCAGCGGCCAGCGCTCGAACTCCGCGTGCCGCACGTCGACCCGGGGAAACCCGGCGAGCCGCCGCCGGGCCACCGAGGCCATCGCGTCGCCCAGCTCCACCGCGGTGATGTGGCAGCCGAACCCGGCCAGAGCGTGGGTGAGCTGGCCGGTGCCGGGACCTATCTCCAGGACCCGGCTCTCAGGTCCGAGGCACGCCACCCGGGCCAACTCCCCGACCAGCGCAGGTGGATAACTCGGACGAGCCCTGTCGTACAGCTCCGCCGCTTCGTTGAACGTGTCGCGCAGCACCGGGCCCGCACCTTCCCGTCGTCGATTCCACCCAGGGCAGAATGCCGGACCCTTCCCATGGCGGCCATGGAATTTAGGCTGATCCGGTGAGCAACGAAGCGCCGAACCAAGCCCGCGTGATCCCCCTGCGCCCGCAGTCCGCGCGCCCGGGGTCCGTCCGCCCGGTGTCCGAACGCCCCGCCCCGACACCGCCGGGAAATCCCGCCGCCAGGGAGACAAGGGAACCCCTGTGGCGTGACCTCGTCGGAGACGTCCTGCGCCGTGAGCGCCTCGCCCAGGAGCGCACGCTCAAGGACGTGGCCGACGCGGCCCGGATCTCGATGCCCTACCTCTCCGAGGTCGAGCGCGGCCGCAAGGAGGCGTCCTCGGAGGTCCTCGCGGCCGCCGCCCAGGCCCTCGGTCTCGGCCTCGGTGATCTCCTCTCCCTGGCCCAGGGCGAACTCACCCGGCACTCCGCGCGCAGCCGTCGCGCGGTGCCGGGATCGCCGTACAACGGGATGTGCCTGGCGGCCTGAGGGGCGCGGCCGGCGCCTCAGACCGTCACCAGGCGCCGGCTCACCACCTCGTCGGCCAGCCCGTAGGCCACCGCCTCCTGTGCGGTGAACACCTTGTCGCGGTCCATGTCCGCGCGCAGGGTCGCGATGTCGTGGTGGGTGTGGCGGGCCAGTACCTCCTCGACCTGGGAGCGGATGCGGACCATCTCCTTGGCCTGCAGGGCGAGATCGGAGATCGCCCCGCGGCTGCCACCGGAGGCGGGCTGGCCGAGCAGCACGCGCGCGTGCTCCAGCACGAGCCGTCGCCCGGGATCCCCTCCGGCCAGCAGGACGGCCGCGGTGGAGGCGGCCTGCCCCACACAGAGGGTCGAGATCGGCGCCTGCACGTAGGTCATCGTGTCGTAGATCGCCATCAGTGAGGTGAACGAGCCGCCGGGGGAGTTGATGTAGATCGAGATCTCGTTCTCCGGCGCCGCCGACTCCAGATGCAGGAGCTGCGCGATCACCACGTTGGCCACCCCGTCGTCGATTTCGGTGCCCAGGAAGATGATCCGCTCGGAGAGCAGGCGGCTGAACACGTCGGAGGAGCGCTCGCCGTGCGCGGTGCGCTCGACGACGTAGGGAATCGTGTAGTTCGCCATGTCACAGCCCCATCCGTTGCCTGGAGGCGGCCGGGCGGACGTCCGCGAGGGACTCCAGGACCCGGTCCACCATGCCGTACTGCCTGGCCTCCTCGGCCGTGAACCAGCGGTCGCGGTCGCCGTCGTGCGCGATGGTCTCCGGCGTCTGGCCCGTGTTCTCGGCGAGGAGCCGCTCCATCGTCTGCTTGCTGTGGTCCAGGTTCTCCGCCTGGATCTCGATGTCGGCGGTGGTCCCGCCGATGCCCGCGGACCCCTGGTGCATCATGATCCGCGCGTTCGGCAGGGCGTACCGCTTGCCGTGGGTGCCGCCGCAGAGCAGGAACTGGCCCATGCTGGCCGCGAATCCCATGGCGAGTGTCGACACGTCGTTGGGGATCAGCCGCATCGTGTCGTAGATGGCGAGGCCCGCATACACGGAGCCGCCCGGGCTGTTGATGTACAGGCTGATGTCGGTGCGCGGGTCCTCCGCGGACAGGACCAGCAGCTGGGAGCAGACCCGGTTGGCGGACACCTCGTCGACCTGGGTGCCCAGCAGCACGATGCGCTGGGCGAGGAGCTGGGCGGCCAGTTGGTCGTCGAAGCGGGTGGGAGGGGTGTCGCCCTCCTCGGCCCGGATGGAAGTCATGGGCTGTCCTCGTGGTCGTAGGGGATGCCGTCGACTCCACTGTTGACCTCGGACGACGCCCCGAAGCGGTTTCTCTGCCGGTGGCAGATTCGCCACCGGCAGAGCGGGACCCGGCCGGTTGCTCAGCCCTCCGCGCGGAGTTGCCGGAAGAACGCCCGCACGTCGTCCACCAGCAGGTCCGGTTCCTCCATCGCCGCGAAGTGGCCGCCCCGGTCGAACTCGGTCCAGCGCACGATGTTGTCGGTGCGTTCCGCCTTGTGCCGCAGCGGGAGCTGGATCTCCGCCGGGAAGACGGCGAGAGCGGTCGGCGCGGTCGACGGTTCGGTGGGCCGGGCCGCCCGCCCGCCCGTGGCATGCGCCCGCTCGTAGTAGATTCGGGCGGCCGAACCCGCCGTCCCGGTCAGCCAGTACAGCATCACGTTGGTCAGCAGCCGGTCCCGGTCGACGGCCTCCTCGGGCAGTTCGGCGGAGTCGGTCCACTCCTGGAACTTCTCCACGATCCAGGCGAGTTGGCCGACCGGCGAGTCGGTGAGCGCGTAGGCCAGGGTCTGCGGCCGGGTCGAGTGCAGCACGGCGTACCCGGTGCCCTCGCCCGACCAGGCGCTCCACCGGCGCCACGACTCGACGGCCCGCTCCCGCTCCTCTGGCCCGAGCGCGGCGAGCTCCTCCTCGGTCGGTTCACGGGTGGCCTGTGCACCCGGCAGCAGGTTGAGGTGGACGCCGATGATCCGCTCGGGATGGGCGCGGCCCAGCTCCCGGGAGATCGCCGAGCCCCAGTCCCCGCCCTGGGCGCCGAACCGGTCGTAGCCGAGCCGCGTCATCAGCTCGGCCCACGCGTCGGCGATCCGGCCCGCCTCCCAGCCCGTGTCCGCGGGCGGCCCCGACAGCCCGAATCCGGGGATGCTCGGTACGACGACATGGAAGGCGTCGGCCGGGTCGCCGCCGTGGGCCGCCGGATCGGTCAACGGGCCCACCACGTCCAGGAATTCGACGATCGAGCCCGGCCAGCCGTGTGTGATGACCAGCGGGGTGGCATCCGGCTCGGGGGAGCGGATGTGGGCGAAGTGCACGGTGGTCCCGTCGATGACGGTCGTGAACTGCAGCCACTCGTTCAGCCGGGCCTCGGCCGCGCGCCAGTCGTAGGTGTGCCGCCAGTGGTGCGCCAGCTCGCGCAGATACCCGGCCGGTACGCCGTACGCCCAGCCCGTGGCCGAGAGGTCGTCGGGCCAGCGGGTGCGGTCGAGCCGGTCGTGCAGGCCGTCGAGGTCGCTCTGCGGAATGTCGAGGCGGAAGGGCCGGACGAGGTCCGTGTGCTCTGGGGGCGCAGACGTCATGCCCGGATGCTAGTTCGCACGGGTGTATCGGCCACCTGGATCAATCGGCCGTCCGACCGATGAGTTCCGTGGCGAGGATCGGTCGACACACACGACAGCGTTTCCACGCTCAGGAGGTAGGCATGGCCACCGACGGTTTCACCACGTGTCTCTGGTTCGACGGGCAGGCGGAGGACGCCGCCCACTTCTACGTCTCCGTCTTCAAGAACTCGAGCATCGGCGAGGTCGCCCGTTATCCCGAGGGCGCGCCCCAGCCCGCCGGCAGTGTGCTGACCGTCGAGTTCACGGCGAACGGCCACCGGTTCCTCGCGCTGAACGGCGGCCCCGAGTTCAAGTTCACCGAGGCGGTCTCCTTCATGGTCTTCTGCGAGAACCAGGAGGAGATCGACTACTACTGGAGCAAGCTCACCGAGGGCGGCGGTGAGCCCGGTCCCTGCGGCTGGCTCAAGGACCGGTACGGCCTGTCCTGGCAGGTGGTGCCGGACCGGCTCCAGGCCATGGTCACCGACCCGGACCCCGCGAAGTCGGCTCGGGTGATGAAGGCGTTCATGGCGATGAGCAAGTTCGACCTCGCCGCCCTGGACAAGGCCTACGCGGGCGAGTGAGGGCCCCGGGACCACGTGCTCCTCAGGACGAACCGACCACCCGCGTGATCTCCCGGGCGATCCGCAGGATTCCGGGGGAGCGGACCGGGCACGGCCTGGGCGTGGCCGTCGTGGGCGCCAGACAGAAGTGCAGATAGTCCTTGTCGAGGTGCAGGGCGGTGCGGTCGCGGTCCGGCTGGGTGCAGTAGTCGTGATGCTCGTGTTCGTAGGCGGTGCACGGCAGGTACTGCACCCAGGTGTAGCGGGATCCGGCGGGTGCCACCGTCGCGCCCGCGTCGGCGACGACGTCGCCCGAGGCGGCGGCCTGCTCCTCGTACAGCTCGTTCACGCGCCGGACCCGGTCGGGGGTGATCGGGTCCGGGCCCTGTGCCACCCACACGATCCGCGGCCGCCGTGCACCGCCCGCCGCCGCGATCTGGCCGGTCAGCCTTTTCAGGTCCGCCCGGTACCTGCTGAAGTACTTCTGCGGCGAGGTCGCATGACTGATCCCGTCCATGCACCACGTGTAGTACCACGCGTTGCCCCAGAACTGCAGCACCACGACGTCCGGGTGCAACGACCGGACCAGTGCCGCCGCCTTGTCCCGGTCGGGTACCAGCGACTTCTTCCCGGTGCCCTCCAGGTAGTCGCACGGTGTGGTCCCCGAGTACGGGGCGCTCGTGTAGGTCGCGCGCAGGTCGCGGCGCAGCTCCTGACCGAGGACCTGCTGGGCCTCCATGGCCAGCGAGTCGCCGAGATACAGCACATGCGGGGCGACGACGGCCGGGGAGGCGCTCGGGGAGGTCTGGGCGCGCTGGTGTGTCGTGGCCGCACGGGAGACGTCGGGGGTCGGTGGAGCCGTCTCCGGCCCGTCCGACGGGTCGGTGCAGGCACCGAGCAGCAGGACTGCGGTCAATAACCCCACGATCCACGGTTTCCGCATGCGCGACTCCCGCCCCGGTCGCCGAAAAACGGTTCCCCAGGCAAGCACAGCCGGTCCCAGGGGGGAAGACGCGCGGCATGGTTCGGTCGCCGCGAGACCGCCGAGGCCCCCTGGTCGGGAGTGCCCCTTCTGCCCGGATGGAGCGGAATCGTCCGTTCGGCGCGCGGTGGGGCGCACGCGTGGCTAGCGTGTGGAGACGAACCGACCACCGATTCGGGAAAGGCCGCGATCATGGCCGTACAACCTGAGGGAACCCCCTGTTGGGCCGATGCGATGTTCAGCGACGTCGAGGGAGCGAAGAGCTTCTACGGCGACGTCCTCGGCTGGACCTTCGGCGAGTCGTCGTCGGAGTACGGCAACTACACGCAGGCCTACGTGGACGGCAAGGCCGTCGCCGCGGTCGTGCCGCCGATGTCCGGTCAGGAGGGCCACTCGCAGTGGTGCCTGTACCTCGCGTCGCCGGACGCGGCAGCCACCGCCGGCAAGATCCGTGACAACGGCGGCGACGTGCTCATGGAGCCGATGCAGGTCGGCGACTTCGGCACGATGTGCCTGGGGCGCGACCCGAGCGGCGTCGTCTTCGGCGTGTGGCAGGGCGGCACCCACGAGGGTTTCGAGGCGCGGCCCGGGCAGGCCGGCGCGTACTGCTGGGCCGAGATCTACACCCGTGATCCCGAGAAGTCCGACGCGTTCTTCCCCGCCGTCTTCGGCTACAGCGCCAAGCAGATGCAGGACGACGCCATCGACTTCCGCATGTTCAACCTCGGCGACGACACCGTCCTCGGCCGTATGAAGATGACCGACGACTTCCCGCCTGAGGTGCCGGCGTACATCAACGTCTACTTCACGGTCCCCGACTGCGACGACGCCGTGGCCCGCGCCACCAAGCTGGGCGCCGTCCTGCGGTTCGGGCCGATGGACTCGCCTTTCGGCCGGTTCGCGGCCCTCAGCGACCCGCAGGGCGCGAGTTTCTCGGTCATCGACGTGACGACCACTCAGGGCGACATGCCCCAGATCTCCGACGTGCCCTAGATCGAGCCTCCCAGGCCGCCTGTCCGTGGACGCCGCGAGACAGAGGCGCGTAGGCGTCCGGTCGGACGGCACGCCGGGCAGCGCTGCCGTCGTCGGCGACCTCGCCGCAGAGCGCGAACCGGGGTGGTCCCGGCCGGCGTCGGCGTAGGCATGCTCGCCCCAGGCTGTTCGGGGCCCGCAGCTGCTCCTCGCCGACGTGGAGGACACGGCACCCGGTTCAGCGCTGCCGGACCTGCGACCGCGGCCACCAACGTCGTCGGCGACCTCGCCACCGCTCTGACCGACCTCTTCGGGACGATCGCTCTGCGGCGCCGGCGGAGGCCACGGCGATGGTGGCCGGCTGTCTCGTCGCCGAGCGCGAACCGGGGTGGTCCCGGCCGCCGTAGGCGTGGGGCAACGCACCTGCTCTTCGCCCACGTGGAGGACAAGGCACCCGGTGGCGAGGAGGTCCGCCAGGCCGTGGCCCCGGTCGTCGCGGTGGGGTGAACGGGCGCCCGTCCGCTCATGGCATGATCGAGCGCATGCGTGAACGACTGGTGGCCGCGTGCGACGGGGCTTCGAAGGGAAATCCTGGACCCGCGGCCTGGGCCTGGGTCATCGCGGACGAGTCGGAGACGCCGGACCGCTGGGAGGCCGGCCCGCTCGGCAAGGCCACCAACAACGTCGCCGAACTCACCGCACTGGAGCGGCTGCTCGCCGCCACCGACCCGGATGTGCCGCTGGAGATCCGGATGGACTCCCAGTACGCCATGAAGGCCGTCACCACCTGGCTGCCCGGCTGGAAGCGCAACGGCTGGAAGACCTCCGCGGGCAAGCCGGTCGCCAACCAGGACCTCGTCGTGCGCATCGACGAACTGCTCGACGGGCGCACGGTCGAGTTCCGTTACGTGCCCGCCCACCAGGTCGACGGTGACCCGCTCAACGACTTCGCCGACCGCGCGGCCAGCCAGGCGGCGATCGTCCAGGAGCCCGCGAGCAGCGAACTGGGTTCCCCGCAGCCGCCGCCGTCGCCGGACACCCCGAAAAAGACCGACCGCCCCGCCCGGGCCAAGTCGCCCAAGCGGAGCGGTGGTTCGTCTTCCCGTACGATCAAGGCCAAGTTCCCCGGCCGGTGTCTGTGCGGACGTCCCTACGCGGCGGGCGAGCCGATCGCGAAGAACGCCCAGGGCTGGGGGCACCCGGAGTGCCGTACGGAAACGGCCGGTTAGCGACCGGTCCGGGCGCGTCGGTCAGATGACCGCCCCGCGCCACTCGCCGGTCTCCTGACCGCGCTCCTCGATGAACGTCTTGAAGCGCTCCAGGTCGCCCTTGGTCTGCCGCTTCACGAACCCGAGCTTGTCGCCCACCTTCTCGGTGATGCTGTCCGGATGGAAGTCCATCTGCAGCATCACCTTGGTGTGGCCCTCGTCGAGCCGGTGGAAGGTCACCGCGCCGGCCTGCTTGGCCTCGCCGGCGATCGTGGTCCACGCGACCCGCTCGTCCGGGATCTGCTCGGTGATCTCCGCGTCGAACTCCCTGTGCACCCCGTTGACGTTGGTCACCCAGTGCGTGAGCGTGTCGGTACGCTGTTCGATGCGCTCGACCCCGCTCATGAACTCGGGGAACGTCTCGAACTGTGTCCACTGGTTGTAGGCGGTGTGCACCGGCACGCCGACCTCGATGGACTCCTCGACCTGCGACACGGGTGAATCCCTCCTTCGTCTTCTCGGTGTGTGCGGCGCGAGTACCGCGTGGCCCGCAGAGCAAACCGGCGCGAGACGACTCCTATTCGGTGTCGAAGGTGTAGTGACGGGTGTGGTCCAGCAGATCCGCGGGGCGTACGTCGTTCCACGGCTTCATGGTCTCGTCGAGATCGACGACCTCGGGCGTCCCGGCCGGCGGGACGTAGCGGGAGTCCGGATGCCGCCGCTGCCACCGGGCCCACAGCTTGTCCACGTAGGCGTGGTGGAGCCAGAACACCGGATCGTTGGGGGAGACCCCGGTCGCCATCTGCCCGCCCACCCAGACATGGACGCGGTTGTGCAGGTTGACCCCGCGCCAGCCCTCCAGATGGTTGCGGAAACCGTCCGACGCGCTGTTCCAGGGAGCCATGTCGTACGTCGCCATGGACAGCACCGACTCCACCTCGCCCGGGGTCGGCAACTCCCGTACGCCGCTCCCGAGCGAGCGGCGCAGATACGTACGGCCGTCGACCCGCACGGTGACCGGCCAGTTGCCGCTGTCCGCGGCGAACGGGCCGTCCATCACCCGCCCGTCCCGGCCGCGCCCGGTGCCACCGAGGAAGTCGGGTCCCCACAGTGAGGCACGCGGGGTGCGGTCGGTGCTCCAGTCCCAGTAGGGCAGTGCCACCGAGGCGTCCACCGACTGGAGGGCGCGCTCGAAGTCGAGCAGGAATCTGCGGTGCCAGGGCAGGAAGGAGGGCGAACGGTGGCCGGTGCGCTCGCCGTTGTCGGTGTCGGCCATGATGAAACCGTTGTGCGTGGTGACGAACGCGTCGTAGCGGCCGCTGCGCTTCAGCTCCAGGACGGCGGCGACGAACCGCCGTTTCTCGTCGGCGGTCAGGGTTGCCTGGTTCTTCCGGACGGTCATGTGCGGATGCTCCAAAGAGACGTACGGGGCGGTCAGTTGGCGGGGAACGGCAGCAGCTGTGCGCCCTGGAGCTCGTCGACGGCGGCCCGCGCGGCGGCACGCGGGGCGGGCACCGGGTCGTAGTGGCTGACGACGCTGATCCAGCTGCCGTCGGCGTTGCGCATCACGTGCAGCTCCACGCCGTCGACCGTCACCCGGTAGCCGCCGTGGTGGCCGCCGGCGGACCTGCCCTGTATCCGGCGGCCTTTGTAGACCTCGTCGAAGGGCTCCGGTGACCCGTGGTGGTGCTCCTCGGCTGAGGCGCGCGGGGCGGCGACGGCCCCTGCGGCGAGGGCGGCCGTCGCGGTGAGCGCGGTACGGCGGGTGAGTTCCGGCATGCGGTGTGCCTCCTGAGTCGACGGACTCCGCATGCCTATCCGCCGTGCCCGGAGGGGGAGAAATCGCTCGTGACCGGTTGGCTCTGATCCAGACAATTGCCCACATGTCGTACAGCGTTGAACAAAGATGATCTTGCTGTAGAGAGGGCTTTCCGGAACCCGGACGGAGGAATTCCTTCTCGCGCCGGCCGCGAATCCGATGATCCTTTGCGGGTGGACGTGCTGGCCGTGGCCCGTCTCACGCGCGGAAGGTGACCTGATGTGAAGCGAGGCCCCGCACTCCGGCTGCTACTCTGCGTTGCCAATTGACAGCTTTGGGTAATTTCTAGGGGTGCGTGTGAAGGTCGCCTGCGTCGGCGGCGGGCCCGCCGGCCTGTATCTCTCGATCCTGCTGAAACGGCAGGACCCGTCCCACGACATCACTGTCCACGAGCGCGACCCGGAGGGCTCGACCTACGGCTGGGGCGTCACCTACTGGCGCGGACTGCTCGACAAACTCCACGCCCACGATCCCGAGTCGGCCCGCGCCATCGAGGACGCCTCGGTCACCTGGCACGAGGGCGAGGCCCGGGTGCGCGACCTGGTCACCCGGCGCCCCAGCGACGAGGGCTTCGGCATCGGCCGCCACCGCCTGCTGGAGATCCTCGCCGCCCGGGCCCGTTCCCTGGGTGTGCGGCTGGAGTTCGAGCACGAGATCACCGAGAAAAACCTTCCCGCGGCCGACCTCGTCGTGGCCGCCGACGGCGTGCGCAGCGCCCTGCGGACCGGGCACGCCGAGCACTTCGGCGCCGCGACCGAAGAGGGCCGCAACCGCTACATCTGGCTCGGCACCAGCAAGGTCTTCGACTCCTTCACCTTCGCCTTCGTCGAGACCGACCACGGCTGGATCTGGTGCTACGGCTACGCCTTCAGCCCCGAGCGCAGCACCGTAGTCGTCGAGTGCGCACCGCGGACCTGGACCGGCCTCGGCCTCGACGGCGCCGACGAGGCCGACGGACTTGTCCTGCTGGAGAAGCTGTTCGCGGACATCCTCGACGGCCACCCGCTGATCGGCCGCTCCACCGGTTCGGGCAGCGCCCAGTGGCTGAACTTCCGCACCCTCACCAACCGCACCTGGCACAACGGCAACCTCGTCCTCCTCGGCGACGCCGCCCACACCACCCACTACTCCATCGGCGCCGGCACCACCCTCGCCCTGGAGGACGCCATCGCCCTGGCCGGCGCCCTGCACACGCACACCGGGCTTCCGCAGGCCCTCGCCCGCTACGAGCGGCAGCGCAAGTCGGAGCTGCTCTCCGTCCAGAGCGCGGCCCGCTACAGCGCTCAGTGGTACGAGAACCTGCCGCGCTACATCGACCTGCCCCCGGAGCAGATGTTCGCCCTGCTCGGCCAGCGCCACTCGCCACTGCTGCCCTATGTCCCACCCCAGCTGTACTACCGGATCGACAAGGCCGCCGGGCGTCTTGAGGCGCTGCGCAGGTTCAAGCGCTGGCTCGGGCCGAAGGTGGCGCGCGGTGTGCACGCGCGGGAGCTGGCTTCGCGCAAGTAGCCCCCGGGCCTCGGAAGCTGTTGGGTGAATGGCGATTCACCGCTAAAGTGAATTGTCATTCACCCACCGTTTTCCGTAGTGAATCCGGAGCACCGATGGATCAGCAGGGCCCGATATCCCCGCCACGCGGAAGTCTGCGGACCCGGCTCACCGTGCCGGTGCTGGCGATGTGCGGCACGCTCATGGCCGTCATGCAGACCGTGGTCGTCCCCCTGCTGCCGGACCTGCCCCGTCTGACCCACTCCTCGCCCGGCGCCGTGTCCTGGATGGTCACGGCGACCCTGCTGGCCGGAGCGGTCCTCACCCCGGTGCTCGGCCGCGCCGGCGACATGTACGGCAAGCGCAAGGTGCTGACGGCGTCCCTGGTCCTGATGACGGCCGGCTCGGTGATGTGCGCCCTGTCGTCCGACATCACCGTGCTCATCACGGCCCGCGCCCTGCAGGGGGCCGCCGCCTCCGTGGTGCCGCTGTCGATCAGCATCCTGCGTGACGAACTGCCGCCCGAGCGCCGGGGTTCCGCGGTCGCGATGATGAGCTCCACGGTCGGCATCGGCGCCGCGCTCGGCCTGCCGCTGGCCGCCATGGTCGTCCAGTACGCCGACTGGCACACCATGTTCTGGATGACCAGCGCCCTCGGCGCCCTCGGGGTCACGGCCGTGTCGTGGGCGGTGCGCGAATCGACGGTGCGCCAGCCGGGCCGCTTCGACGTGCCGGGCGCCCTGGGACTGGCCGTGGGCCTGGTCAGCCTGCTGCTCGGGGTGTCCCAGGGCGGGCAGTGGGGCTGGGGCAGCCCCCGGGTGCTGGGCTTGTTCCTGGTGTCCGTCGCCGTCCTGACCCTGTGGTGGTGGCGCCAACTGCGCACCGAGCAGCCCCTGGTCGACCTGCGGCTCGTCACCCGCCCGCGGGTGGGCCTGTCCCACGTGGCCGCCCTGCTCACCGGCTTCGCGTTCTACGCCAACTCCCTGGTGACGGCCCAGCTGGTCCAGGCGCCGAAGGCCACCGGCTACGGACTCGGCCTGTCGATCGTGGCCACCGGCCTGTGCCTGCTGCCGGGCGGCGTGACCATGCTCCTGTTCTCGCCTCTGTCGGCCCGGATCTCCGCGTCCCGCGGCCCGCGCATCACACTCGCCCTCGGCGCCGCGGTCATCGCCTGCGGCTACGCCGTACGTATCGCGGACAGCCGCGATCTGTGGATGGTCATCGTGGGCGCGACCGTGGTGGCCACCGGCACCACCCTCGCCTACTCGGCCCTGCCCACCCTGATCCTGCGCGCCGTCCCGGCCGAGCAGACGGCCTCCGCCAACGGCGTCAACGTCCTGATGCGCACCATCGGCCAGGCCACCTCCAGCGCTGCGGTCGCGGCGGTCCTGGTCCACCACACCAGCCTCGTCGGCGGCACGCCCATGCCCACCCTGCACGGCTACCTGCTGGCCTTCGCCATGGCGGGCGCCATCGCCCTCGCGGCCTGCGCGGCAGCGCTCACCATCCCCGGTGACTCCGCCCCCGAGGGAACCCGCCGGGCCAAGGGCCGCACCCGGGGCGCGCGGGACGAGGCGATGGAGGGAGCATGAGTGCTGTGAGCGCGATGCGCCCGCTCTCGGGTTGCGGGGGTGGTCGGGGTCGCCTGTCTCGGGGCGCGGTGCCGGCTGTCCCGGGCGCCTTCGTCTCCGAGGGGTCGCGCCGGGACCGGGGGCGTACCCGGGGGGCGCGGGACGAGGTGCTGGAGGGAGCATGAGTGCTGTGAGTGCGATGCGCCCGCTCTCGGGTTGCGGGGGTGGTCGGGGTCGCCTGTCTCGGGGCGCGGTGCGGGCCGTCTCGGGCGCTTTCGCCTCCGTGGGGCCGTGCCGGGACCGGGGGCGTACCCGGGGGGCGCGGGACGAGGCGATGGAGGGAGCATGAGTGTCGTGAGCACCACGCCCCCCACCGCCACGCCCGCCCGCCGGGACGCCGAGACGACGAAAGCCGCCATCCTGAAGGCGGCCCGCTACCTCCTGGCCCGCACCCCCCACGCCGACATCACCCTCAAGGCGGTCGCCGAACGCGCAGGCGTCAGCCCGCCGTTGATCGTGAAGTACTTCGGCAACAAGGACGCCCTCCTCGCCCGCGTCATGTCCTTCGAGTCCGATGCGGCGGCCCTGCTCGACGCCCCTCTGGACGAACTGGGCCGCCACATGGTCCGGCACGTCCTCACCGGCCAGATCGAACGCGGCGCCGACCCCCTGCTCCGGATCGCCTTCGCCCCCGTCCAGGGCGAACACGGCGACATCCTGCGCGTCAACTTCCGTGCCCAGGTGGTCGATCGCCTCGCGGAGCGCCTGCCGGGCTCCGACCCCGGCCTGCGCGCCGAACTGGCGGTGGGCACCCTCCTGGGCCTGGGCGTGATGTACGGCATCGCCCGCGCCACCGACCTGAGGGCGACCGCCGTGGAGGACCTGGTGGACCGCTACGCCCCCACGGTGCAGGCCCACTTGACGCCCTAACGGAAGAGGCGGTCCAGGAAGGCGTTGCCGAACACGCCGTGCGGATCGAGCCGGTCCAGCACGCCGGCCGCCTGCCCCCACACCGCCTCACCGAAGGACCCGGGGATCGTCGTCCCCAGCACCTCCTCGTCCGCCCACACGGCATCGTCCGTGTAGGCCCAGCCCTTGGACCACTCGACGCGCGTGCCCTCGTAGCCGTCGAACAGGAACCGCTCGATCTCCCGCAGGAAGGCCTCCGCGTACGGCGTCCCCGGCAGCGTCAGGATGTCCAGCCACACCGCGGTGTCCCGCTCGGGACGCGCCGGATCCGCCCGCAGCGCCGAAAGGAGCGGGGCCCGCGCCCCGGCCACCTCGGCCTCGGCCGGGTCGTCGAGCCCGGTCACCCTGATCTCCACCGTCCCGTTGACCGGGAACTTCCCCTGAGCGGTGTACGCGGCCAGCCGCTCCCGGTAGAAGTCCGTGAACTCGGAGACCACCCGCTGCACCTGGTCCCGGCTCGTCAGTACTGCGTAGCCGTTCGCGGTCACGCGCAGTGTCGTCGGCTTGATGTACAGCAGCGTGTTCTTGGACGGCCCCCAGATGTCTGCCGACAGCGTCGCCGTGAGCCCCACCGTCGCCACGTCGAGCTGCGTGTTCCCGAGCACCGGCGCCAGATACCAGGCCGCGTCCGACACCATCCGCCCGGCCAGATCCGCCACCACGGTCGGGACGTTGTCGGAGAAGGGGTAGTTGTACGGCGAGGTCACGCGCCGCGAGGTCAGCGGCTTGGTCGGCGCCACACTCCACACCTTCAGCCACGGGAACTCCGTGTAGGCGAACCAGATCGCCTCGACCCGCCCGGCCTCCTCCAGGAAGCTCGCGAAGGTCCGCCCGTCACCGCCGGGCGCCGCGAAGAGCTCGGCCGCCGGAATGTCGACCCGGCTGACACACCGCAGATTGCTGTCGGCGCCCACCCGCAGCACGACCTCGGTGACGAAGGTCCGCCCGAGATGGGTGAGCAGGGCCGCGCTGTCGGCCTCGGCGCGGCCGAAAGTGCGCAGGACATACGCCCCGCTGTCCTCGTCCCACACCACCGCCGTCAGCGACAGGATGCGATTGCTGAGCGAGCCGTACGTCTGTCCCGGCAGCCGCTTCTCCCCGTCGGCCGGTACGGCGGTGCCGTGCGCGTCGATCGCCAGGGCGCCGCCCAGGGTGAGGTCACCGGGCGCGGGCGCGGCGGTGACCCCGAGTCCGTGCCCCTCCAGATAGGTGAGCAGCGCCTCCAGCGTGACGCCGGTACTGGCCCGCACGGCGGAGGCGGAGTCCAGGGACAGGCCGGTGAGGTGGGAGGCGGTGTCGACGAGGAGGACGGGTGCGTCCGACGCGGTGCCCTCGGTGATCGTGAGGGGCGACCAGCCGTGCGAGGAGCCCCGCGCGCGGACCCGCCAGCCGTGCCGCCAGGCCCAGTTGACGACGTCGACCACCTGGTCCGGTCCGGTGGGCGCACAGGCCCACAGCCCGTCGGCGGTGATCTCGCCGACCCAGTTCCGGTAGGCCGAGCGGTGCAGGGCCACGTCCGCCGGGAAGCCGGGCAGCTCCTCGGCGGCGGCCGCCGGATCGGCCGGCAGCAGAATCGGTACGGCGGCGAGGCCGGCGGCGCTGAGGAGGAAGCCGCGACGGGACCAGGACGAGTCTTCCCGGGGATGGTTGCTCAAAGAACGATCAGTCACGGTGTCACGCTAGGCGGATGTTGACACGTGCATGCCCTACGTCGAAACGTGTCACCCATGTGAGTGAACAATTCACAGGCCCCGCCCCGGAGCCACCCGTTCCGCGCGGCTCGGCGACTGATGACAGACTGACGCCATGGACGAGCGCACATTCGGCAGGTCGCAGCAGCACGCATCCGTCGTCGGACTCGGCACCTGGCAGCTGGGGGCCGACTGGGGAGACGTCGACGACAAGGAAGCCCTCTCGGTGCTGGAGGCGGCGGCCGAGTCCGGGGTCACCTTCTTCGACACGGCCGACGTGTACGGCGACGGACGCAGCGAGCAGACCATCGCCACGTTCCTGAGCGGCAGGCCCGACCTGCATGTGCTGGTCGCGACGAAGATGGGCCGCCGCGTCGACCAGATCCCCGAGAACTACGTCCTCGACAACTTCCGTGCCTGGAACGACCGTTCCCGCCGCAACCTCGGCGTCGACCGCATCGACCTGGTCCAGCTGCACTGCCCGCCGACGCCCGTGTACTCCACGGACGAGGTGTTCGACGCCCTCGACACCCTGGTCGAGGAAGAGCGCATCGCCCATTACGGCGTCAGCGTGGAGACCGCCGAGGAAGCGCTGACCGCGATCGCCCGGCCGGGCGTGGCGAGCGTGCAGATCATCCTCAACGCCTTCCGCATGAAGCCGCTGCGCGAGGTGCTGCCCGCCGCACAGGAGGCGGGCGTCGGCATCATCGCCCGGGTCCCGCTGGCCTCGGGTCTGCTGTCCGGCAAGTACACCAAGGACACGGTCTTCCCGGAGAACGACCACCGCGCCTACAACCGGCACGGCGAGGCCTTCGACGTCGGCGAGACCTTCTCCGGCGTCGACTACACGACCGGCGTCGAGGCCGCCGCGGAGTTCTCCGCACTGGCGCCCGAGGGCTACACCCCGGCCCAGCTCGCCCTGCGCTGGATCATCGAGCAGCCCGGCGTCACCACCGTCATCCCCGGCGCCCGCAACCCCGAACAGGCCCGCGCCAACGCGGCCGCGGCCAAGCTGCCCCCACTGTCCGAGGACACCCTCGCGGCGATCCGCGACCTCTACGACCGTCGCATCAAGGATCAGGTCGAGAACCGCTGGTGAGGTCCGCAGGGCTCCGCGAGCGGCCGTCCGACCGCCCCCGGAGCCCTGCTGTTTGAACGATCAGGCACCGGATACACGGACCGCATGGTGGATACGGTGAGACGGACGGGCCGCGACGAGACCGAGGAAGAGCGCGCGGACCGCATGTGGGGCGAACTCATCCAGGAGATCCGCGTCGCACAGACAGGTGTGCAGATCCTGTTCGGCTTCCTGCTGACCGTGGTGTTCACCCCGAAGTACGCCCACCTGGCCCACACCGACCAGGTCATCTACATCGTGACCGTCGTCCTCGGCTCCTGCGCCACCGGAGCACTCATAGGACCGGTCTCCCTGCACCGTCTCGTCTCCGGGCGGCGCATCAAACCCCAGGCGGTGCGGATCGCCTCCCGCCTGACCTTCGTGGGCCTCGTCCTCCTGCTGACGACGATGACGGCGGCCCTGCTGCTGATCCTGCGGGTCGCGACCCACGACGCCTGGGTGCCCTGGCTCGTCACGGCAGTAGTGGCCTGGTACCTGCTGTGCTGGTTCGTCCTGCCTCTGTGGACCCGGCGCCGCTATACGACGCAGTGACGCCCGTCCCGTCCAGCTGCCGGTCGTGCAGGCGGCTCATGACCAGGACGGACACCGTGGCACCGATCAGCGCGCAGAACATGTCCCACTGGGTGTCCCACACATCGCCCTGCGTGGCAAGGAACGCGTCCGCCGCCTGACCCCCGGTCACCGCGGCCGCCCACTCCAGCATCTCGAAGACGGCGCTGAAGGCCAGGCACGCGCACACCGTCAGCGGCGCCAGCCAGCGACTGCCCCGCAGCGGTGAGGTACGGCTGAGCAGCTCCCGTACGAGAACCGCCGGCACGAAGCCCTGCATGAGGTGGCCGAAACGGTCGTACGGATTGCGCTCGAGCCCGAAGGTGTCCCGCACCCAGTCGCCGAGCGGGACCTGCGCGTAGGTGTAGTGACCGCCCACGATCAGCACGAGCGCGTGGACCGCCAGCAGACAGCACAGCAGGTCGGTCAGTGGGAAGCGGCGCCACGTCAGCACGATCAGCGGCAGCCCGACCAGGACCCACACGGTCTCCAGGAACCACGTGGTGCGGTCGCGCGGGCCCCAGGCGGACAGGGCCAGCGCTGCGACCACCGCCCAGGCGAGCAGGACCGGCAGGGGCCGTCGCACAGCGGTCATGAGGTGCTCCTTGTCGTAGGAGCCCTCATCGTCGGACAGGCAGGCGACGGCGGCATGAGTACGGCTACTCAGGCCGCGTACGCGCAAGCCCCTGTCTCAGCCGCCCGCGATGACCGAGGCGAGGAAGTCGTCCACCCTGACCTCTTCCCGCCCCGGCGGCACGATGTCGCGGGTCTCGCGCAGGAAGGACGCCAGCGCCGGGGCCCACGCGAAGACCACGGCGTGCTGTCGGCCCCCGTCGGAGCGGGCGTCGCCGAAGAACTCCATGCGCAGTTCCTCCCAGACACCGGTCGAGACGGGGCTGAGCCGCACGTCCCCGATCCCGACCGGACCGCGCAGGCCCTCGGCGAGCATCTCCCGGTCCAGCCGCCAGCGCGCCAGCACCCGGCCGTCATGGCTGAACACCGCGGTGACGGCGAAGGGGTCCGCCGCGTCGTAGCCCAGGTGGGCGAGCACGGGGCACCGGCCCGTGCCGCCCGCCTGGAGTTGCACGACCAGAGTCTTGTGCGCGGTTCTGGGGACGAAGGAGTTCACCTGGGGGCCTCCGGGAAGAACGACGTAGAGCCCTCTAGTACCCCTTCCACGGCCAAGATGCTCAGCCGACCGGGTGATTCCCCTTCGCGGTGCGCAAGGCCGTGATGCACGAGGCGATCGCCTGCTGGAGTTCCTCCAGCTGCTGGACCATGTCGTCCTCGTAGAAGTCCTGGGCGTCGTCGAAGGTCAGCTCCTCGAACACCTTGGTCGCCCTCTGGAGGCTGTTGTAGAACTTCGTCCGCCGTTCCTGGACCCGCAGTTCGGGGTCGGCCTCCACGGCCTCGGCGACCAGGGACTTCATCGTGTCGAACGCCTCGGCCGCCCACTCGCCGGTGTCCTCGTCCTCCTCCAGTTCCTCAAGAAGGGACAGGTGCCGCTCGGCCTCCTGCCGCAGGTCCACAGGCGCGTCGATCGTCTGCCCGGCCGGGGTCTTCACCTGCCCGGACTCGGCGATCTGACGGACGTATCCGATCCGGTCGGCCGCCCTGCTCTCGGTGGCCACGGCCTTCTTCAGGTCGTCCGTGCGCACCACGTCCCGGGCCAGCGAGGCCTGCAGCTCCGGGTCCTCCTTGATCCGGTCGAGCAGTGCGCTGCGCGCGGCCCGGGCGGTGGAGGGGTCGGCGAGGATCGCGGCGCGCAGCGCGGTCGGGTTCTCGGCGACCTCCAGGGCCTTTGTCGGCCGGATGCCCTCGGCCTCCGCGGCCTCGGCGATGGCGGTGCCGCGCTCGGAGGTCGCGCTGTTGCGCGAGACGTAGTAGTCGAGCCACACGTCCGCGTCCGGCAGCTCCACCTCCTGGCCCGGTGCCAGCGCCTCGAAGTGCGGGACCATGCCGTCGTCGGCGGCCCGGTCCCAGGCCTTGTAGTAGCGCATGACGCGCTCGGGCGAACAGCCGGCGAGCTCGGCGAACTCCTTCGCGGACACCTTCGGCGTCTCGTCCGCGCTCTGGCCGCCGGGCCGCACGCTGCGCGCCACCATCAGGCCGAAGGCCCAGCCGCCGGTCCGCGCGTACACCCCGAACTCGCGGGCGTCCCGCGCGACGAGGTCGGACAGGGGCGCGCCGGACGTCTTGGCCGGGGCCTCGGAGGTCGTGTCGGACTGGTCGATCGCTAGAGTCACGGGTGCTTCTCCTGGGCAGGCTCGGTCGGACCGCACGCTGTGCGGCTCGGAAGCCTATTGCACCCCCGGGTGCCGCCCCGGCACCTGGCCCGCTCAGGCGAACGCGTCGCGCAGCGCGGGCAGCAGCGTCTTCTCCGACCAGTCCAGGAACCCGGGTTGGGACTCGCCGCCGATCTGCACCAGCGCGATCTCGGTGAAGCCGGCCTCCGCGTACGGACGTACGGCTTCGACGAAGGCGTCGGGGTCGTCGCCGCACGGGATCGACGCCGCCACGTCGTCGGGGGTGACGAACTGGGTGGCCGACTCGAACGCGTCGGGGTGCGGCAGCTCGGAGTTGACCTTCCAGCCGTTGCCGAACCAGCGGAACTGGGAGTGCGCCCGCTTGATCGCCGTGTCCCGGTCGGGGTCGTAGCAGACGGGCAGCTGCCCGACCCGCGGCTTGCCCTCGCCGCCGTTGCGGTCGAACGCCTCGAGCAGGCCCGCCTTGGGCTCCGTGGCGATGACGAGGTCGGCGAGGCGGCCCGCCAGCGCGCACGACTGCTCGCCGGAGACGGCCAGTCCGATCTGCGGGGGCTCGTCCGGGAGGTCCCACAGCCGGGCCGACTCCACGTCGAAGTGGGTTCCGCGGTGGTTCACATGACCGCCCTCGAAGAGCGCGCGGATGATCTCCACCGCCTCTTCCAGCATCTCGTGCCGGACGTCGGCCGACGGCCAGCCGCCGCCCACCACATGCTCGTTGAGGTTCTCGCCCGAGCCCAGTCCCAGCCGGAAGCGGCCCTCGGAGAGCAGCTGCATGGTCGCCGCCTTCTGGGCCACCACCGCCGGGTGGTAGCGGAAGGACGGACAGGTCACGTACGTCATCAGCGGAATGCGCGAGGTCGCCTGGGCGGCCGCCCCGAGCACGCTCCACGCGTACGGCGAGTGTCCCTGCGAGCGCAGCCACGGGAAGTAGTGGTCCGAGGTCACCGAGAAGTCGTAACCCACCTCCTCGGCCCGCACCACATGGCCCACCAGCTCACGGGGCCCGGCCTGCTCGGTCATCATCGTGTATCCGATTTGCACCATGGGGTCCGGGTCCCCGGTGACCGGAGGGGAAAACGGGCTTCCCAGACCCTCTCGATCAAGACCGGCGAACGGGGGAGGATGCGCGTATGAGTTCCCTGCCCACGAGCACCCCCGCCGCCCAGGGCGTCGACGCGGCCGGCATCCGGGCCTTCCTCGACGCCCTCCAAGCCGAACCGCACCTCGAGCCGCACAGCCTGATGCTGCTGCGCCACGGCCAGGTCGTGGCCTCGGGCTGGTGGGCCCCGTACGCCCCGGACCGGCCCCAGCTGCTCTACTCGCTCAGCAAGAGCTTCACGGCCACGGCCGCCGGGTTCGCCGTCGCCGAGGGGCTGATCCGGCTGGACGACCCGGTGATCTCGTACTTCCCGGAGTTCGAGGCCGACATCACCGACCCGCGCAGCCGCGCGATGCTCGTCCGGCATGTGGCGTCCATGGCCAGCGGTCATGCGGAGGAGACGCTGGACCGGGCGCGCGCCCAGGACCGCGACGAACTCGTCCGGGGCTTCCTGCTGGTCCCGCCGGACCGGGACCCCGGCACCGTCTTCGCCTACAACCAGCCCGCCACCTACACCCTCGCCGCGATCGTCCAGCGCGTCACGGGCCAGAAACTCACCGAGTACCTGCGGCCCCGGCTGTTCGACCCGCTCGGCATCGGCGAGGTGGCCTGGATCCCCGACCGCGGAGGCCGCGAGCTCGGCTTCAGCGGGCTGCACGCCACGACCGACGCGATCGCCCGGCTCGGCCTGCTGTATCTGCGGGGCGGGGTGTGGGAGGGCGAGCGGCTGTTGCCCGAGTCGTGGGTGGCCGAGGCGACGCGGGTCCAGATCGCGCACGAGACACCGCCGCTGGGCGACTGGCCGGACTGGCAGCAGGGCTACGGCTTCCAGTTCTGGATCGCCCGGCACGGCTACCGCGGGGACGGGGCCTACGGGCAGTTCTGCGTGGTGCTGCCCGAGCAGGACGCGGTGCTCGCGATCACCTCGGAGACCGTGGACATGCAGAAGGTCCTGGACCTGGCCTGGAAGCATCTGCTGCCCGCCTTCGGCGCCGACCCGCTGCCCGGCGGTGCGGCGGCGGACGCGGCCCTGGCCGACCGCCTGGCGGGGCTCGCCGTGCCGCCCGCGGAGGGCAAGCCCGCTCCCGCGGACCGGGCGGAGGACTGGAGCACCGCCGCATTCACGCCCCAGGGCGGTACGTGCTCCGGCCAGCCGACCCTGACCGCGATCGAGGTGGATCCGGGCGGCCGGGTGACCCTGGTCGACGACGGCGACCGGCTGGAACTGGGGTTCGGTACCGGGGAGGGGGGCTGGACGGTTATCGACGAGCCCCTGCCCGTCGCGGTGAGCGGCGGCTGGACCGACGCGGCGACCCTCGTCGTCGACCTGGCGTTCCTGGAGACCCCGCACCACCTGCTGGTGACATGCTCGCTCGAGGACCGGACGTTCACCGCGCGCTGGCGCACCCAGCCCCTGCACGCCGGCCCGCTGCGGCGGATGCGGGCGCCGCGCTCAGTCTGACGGCACGCGCAGGGTGCTGAAGAAGGTGTCCAGGGCCTGCCGGTTGGCGGCGTCGTTCCAGTCGGCCGCCGGGGTCGTCCAGCGCAGTGAGTAGCCGCGGCCCCCGCCGATGAGGAAGCCGCGGCCGAAGGTGCGCACCCGGGTGCCGTCGACGTCCTCGACCCACTGCATGTCGGCGGCCTCGCGGCCCTGGTAGGTCGTCGCGCGGATGTCACCGAGGCGCTCGTAGCCCGGGTGGTCCTTCAGTTCCGGTTCCACGTCGTCGCGCCACACGGCCACGGCGTCGGTGCCGACGGCCTTGCTGTAGGTGACGGCGAGCGTGCGCGGGTCGCCGGAGGCGCCGAAGGTGACGCGGTACGCGAGGCCGGCCTGGCGGGAGGTCTCCAGCGGCTTCCAGCCCTTGGGGAGGGCGAGGGAGAAGCCCTCGGGGGAGCGGTACCCGGCGTATCCGGGCGGCAGCCCCGTGCCCGCGGTGGGGGTGGCCGTCCTGCTCGGCGTGGGTGTGGGGGCCGGCGTCGGGGGCGCGCCGGAGCTCTCGTCGGTGCGGCTGCCGGGGGCGGAGACCGACGGGGTGGGGGCCGGCGGCGCCGGGGCGGGCGCGGAGGCGGAGGCCGACGCGGACGGAACGGGCGCCTCACCGGTCGCCGAACTGTCGCCGTCGGGCAGCGCCTTGGTGACCGTGAGGACGGCGGCGGCCACCGTGACGACGGCCAGGGCGGTCCCCGCGATGAGCAGCCGGCTGCCGCGGCCCGGGGCCACGCCGGGCAGGACGCGCAGCCGGGACCTGTGCTCCTCCGGCGGGGCCGCGCCGGGATCCTCGTCGAGGACGCGGAGGAGCGCGGTGCGCACGGCCGTGCGGCTCAGCCGTTCCTGGGAGCTCTTGCGCAGCAGCCCCTGCACGGTCGGGGTGAGAGGTCCGGCCCGCACCGGCGCCCGCAGCGGGAGCCGGTCGACCCCCTTCAGGGTGGCCGCGGGACGGTCGCGGTCACGGAACGGCGGACGTCCCTCGACCAGCGTGTAGAGGATCGCGCCGAGTGCCCACAGGTCGGCGGCCGGCCCGATGCGCTCGTCCCGGGCCTGTTCGGGGGAGGCGTACGACGGTGCCGACAGCCGTGGGGCGAGGGTCGCGCCGGCCAGGCCCCAGCCGGTGACGACGACCGAGCCCCGGTGGTGCACGAAGACCTGGCCGGGACTCAGCTCGCCGTGGGTGATGCCCTCGCCGTGCGCCGCCTCCAGCACCTCCAGCAGCTCCAGGCCGATGCGGGCCGCCCGCACATGGTCGAACGTCCCCTGCCGGCCGAGGAGTTCGCCCAGCGGGATGCCGTCGACCGGCTCGGTGACGGTCCACAGCGTGCCTTCCTGCGCCACGGCGTCCACGACCGCGGCGATCCGGCCGGGGGAGAGCAGCCGCATCGTCTTGGACATTCGGACGACTCCCGCGGCGGTGCGCAGTGAGGTCTCCTCGTCCGTGCCGGCGGGCAGACCGATCTCGGTGAGCAGGCAGGGGCGTTCGGTCGAGGCGTCCTCGCCGTACCAGCAGGTCCGGTTGGTCTCGCGGTGCAGGACGTCCAGGGGCCGGTACCGTCCGGCGATCCACTCGTGTGTGGAGACGTGCGCCTTGACCATGTCATCCCTCGCTGAACCCCTGGCTCTCACCTTTCACAGAGGTACGGCGGGTGCGGCGGGGTGTGTTCAATCAAAACGGCAACCGATGGAATCCGCTTTCTGATTGTTCATTTTCTGACTCAGGAGTCAGTAGAACGAGCGGAGTCGGCCACCTCTCTCACCGCAGCCCGAACCGCCCGGCCCAGGCCATGACGTCGGCGGTGGTCGCGTTGCCGCCGCACACGACGAGGCCCAGCCGGCAGTCGTCGCCGACCCGCTCCAGCACCGTCCGGGCGGCGGGCAGGAGACATCCGGCCGCGGGTTCGCCCCACACCTTGGCGTGGTCGGCGAGGTCGAGGCAGCCCCGCACGGCCTCCCGGTCGGGGACCACGAGGACCTCGGTGACCAGAGCCGCCACATGGTCGTAGGTCAACTGCGCGACGGACGGGGCGCTCAGCGTGGACACGACGGAGGACAGCGGGACCGGCACCGGTCCGCCCGCGGCGAGCGCCCGGGACATGGCCTCGGCACCCTCGGTCTCCACACCCCAGACCCGGACACCGGGACGACGCGCGCGCAGCGCCGCCGCGACCCCGGCGATCAGGCCACCGCCCCCGACGCTGACGAGGACGTCGGTGAGGTCGCCCGCGTCGTCGGCGAACTCCAGCCCGACCGTCCCCTGGCCCGCGATCACCAGGGGGTCGTCGAAGGGGTGGACCAGTGTCAGCCCCTCGTCCCGCAAGCGGTTCACGAGCGAGAAGGCACCGTCCATGTCGTCCGTCAGCCGCAGCGACGCCCCGGCCGCCGTCACGATCTCCACCGACCGGGCGGGCGCCGAGCGGGGCATCACGACCGTCGCCTTGATGTCGAGGGCCGCCGCCATGTGGGCGAGAGCGATCCCGTGGTTACCGCCGCTGACCGCCACGACCCCGGCCGCCCGCTCCGCCTCGCTCAGCGACAGCAGCTTGGCCGTCGCCCCGCGCGCCTTGAACGAGCCGGTGCGCTGGAGGAGTTCGAGCTTGACGGTGACGGGCGCACCGAGCAGCGCGGACAGACCGGGGCTGGGCAGGGTCGGGGTGCGTACGACGTGTCCGGCGATCAGCCCGGCCTGTTGCTCGATGTCCGTGATCCCGATCAAGACGGTTCCTTCCGGCGAGGAGAGCTCCTGTCGACCCTGTCCCCGCGGACCGTGCAGGTCAACTCGGTATCAGAGATCGCGCCGCAGGAGGTAGTCCAGCAACGGCCGCAGCTCGTACGCCGTCTCCGCGGACGCGAGGTGACGGCGTGACTCGGCGAGCGCGGCCGATCTGCCGCCGCACTCCTCGACCAGGGCCGCGATCTCCTGTGGGGCCCCGTCGGACTCCAGGAGCCGTGCCAGGCGCCCCGCCGCGGGAGTCGGCGAGTCGAGCGCGGCGAGTACCGGGAACGTCTTCTTCCGCTCCCGCAGATCGCCGTGCACGGGTTTGCCCGTGACCAGGGGATCGCCCCAGATGCCGAGGACGTCGTCGACGATCTGAAACGCGACCCCCAGATGCCGTCCGGCCCGGTCCAGCGCGGCCACCGTGGCCGGGGGCGCCCCGCCGAGCAGAGCGCCCAGCGCCGCCGCGCAGCCCAGCAGCGCCCCGGTCTTGTGCTCGGCCATGGCCCGGTACTCGTCCGGCCGCACCCGTTCCGGTCCCGTCCAGGGGCGCGTGGCGAACAGCAGGTCGTCCGCCTGCCCCCGCACCAGCTCGGACAGGGCCGCGGACAGGAGCCGTACGGCGTCGGCGCCGGCGTCGGCCAGGGTCTCGACGGCGAGGGCGAACAGGGCGTCGCCCGCGAGAACGGCCGGCCCGGTGCCGTACGCCTTCCACACGGTGGGGCGGCCGCGCCGGGCCGGGTCGCCGTCCATGATGTCGTCGTGGAGCAGCGAGAAGACGTGTACCAGCTCCACCGCGACCGCCGCGGGCACCCCGGCCCGCCCGGGCGCACCGGCCGCCTCGGCACCCAGCACGGCGAGCGCCTGCCGCACCCCCTTGCCGCCGGACGCGACGGCCGGAGCGCCGCCCACTTCGCACCAGCCGAAGGAGTAGGCGGCCATCTCGCTCACCCAGGGGTGCAGTCCGCTGACGGCCTCCTGGAGGGCCGGCTGGACCAACTCGCAGCTGCGAACGAGGACTTCGGGAGCGACAAGGGTGGTCACCGTACCGCCTCCGCCCGCACACCCAACTCCTCCTGGGCCCGGGTCACCATCTCCCGTGCGTGCCGCAGCCCGGTCCGCTCCAACACGCGCGCCAGATCGTCCAGTTCGGCCGCGGTCTCGGCGCGGTCGCGGCCCAGGCGGGCCAGTGCCTTGGCGAGCCCGAGCCGGGCCAGGGCCTCACCGCGCGGTTCGCTCATGGCGCGAAACTCGGCGAGCGCCTGCTCGTACAGGTCACGGGCCTCGGAGTAACGCCCGGCCCGGTAGAGGACGTTGCCGCGCATCTTGTGGTTGTAGGCCAGCGCGCTGGACAGGTTCATCTCCCGACACGTGGTCTCCGCCTCGGAGAGCAGGGCGAGGGCCCGTTCGGTGTCGCCGTCGCGCACGGAGGCGAGGTCGGCCAGCCCGCGCAGCGCCCAGGCGTGACCGCGCCGGTCGTCGGCGCCCGCGGCGATCTGGGCCGCCTCCTCGAACATCGCGAACGCGGTGTCGTAGGACCCGGTGTTGCGGTGCATCTGCGCGATGCCCGACAGCGCCCACACCGTGTGCCGTGCCTCACCGCGCCGCCTGGCCTCGGCCAGCAACTGTTCGTGCAGCCGGCCGACGGCCTCGTAGTCCCCCTGGATACGGCCGGTCTCGGCCAGCCCCGCCAGTGAGTAACCGCGCACCACGACATCCCCGCCACGCTCACCGAGCTCGGCCGCGAGCCTCAACAGCCGTCGGGCCAGAGCGAATCCGCCGCGCTGGCGGGCCAGCGTCCCGCCGCTCCACAGCGCCCAGGCCATGCCCGCGGTGTCCCCGGCCCGGCGGGCGGCCCGGTAACTCGCCTTCCAGGCCCGGTCGGCGTCGGCGACCCGGCCGAGCCTGCGCTGCGCCTCGGCGACCGCGAGTCCGGAGCGCGCGGCCTCCTCGTGCCGTCCGGCCCGCTCGGCCGCCCTCAACTGCTCGGTGCCGGCGGCCAGTACGTCGTCCAGCGAGGAGTTCACGGAGAGATCGGTGAGCGCGCCCTGGTACTCCGGGGCGAATGCCTTGCCGTACATGTATGCCTTTCCGTCCGTATACACCTCATCTATACGTGCTGTGTATACATGGCGTGCATAGTGCCTCGAAAATGAGCCCCGGCCCGGAGGCCGGGGCGTCATCCGTTGCCGGTCAAGACGAGGACGGAGCCGGACGGGTTGCCTGTGAGGCGCAGATCACTGCCCGGGGTGTCAGTGCTGCTGAGCCTTCTGCGGGGTCACCTCGCTCGGCCGTACGACGACGAATCCCGAGCCCTGCAGCATCAGCTGCACCGCCTCCCCGGAACCGCCGCGCAGCATCGACCCGATGGACTGCGAACGGTGCAGCGAGGTGCCCAGGCCCGCCGTCCAGCCGACGACCGCGTCCGTGTCGACGAACACCGGGAACTCCGGCGAGACCGGGATCACCAGCGGGTTGCCCTCGCACACCAGGCCGAGCCTGCCGTGGCCCGTGAAGACACTGTTGAACAGACCGCCGCCGGCGATGCCCGCGCCTTTCACGGTCGATATGCGGTAGGCCAGCGAGGCGTCGAAACACAGGACGTTGCGGCCGTTGACCGTGAACTCGTCACCCGGTTCGACGTCGACGATGAAACAGTTCTGGGCCTCGTGCGCGAACCAGGCCTCACCCTGTCCGCGCACCGCCATCAGCGGCAGTCCCTCGCCGGTGACGGCCCGCTTGAGCATGCCACCGACGCCCTGGCCCTTGCGCTCGAACTGGAGACTGCCGCGGTAGGCGACCATCGCCCCCTGGCGGGCGAGCATCTCGCCGTGCACCGCGTACCTGATGCACTTGGAGTTCTCGACCGTCATGCCCGGCTGCGTGGCCGGCTGCACCATGTGCTCACTGGAAAAGAGGTCACCCTTCATGGGGGCATCCTGGCCCGGAGGGATTCCCTCCGCCAAGATCGCGGACCGACTTGCGTCGGTGGGGCCGGTCTCAGGCCCCGAACAGCTGTGTCCAGTACGTGCCCGCCGGGCCGCCGCCCGCGAACCCGATCCCGATGTGGGTGAAGTCGGGCTTGAGGATATTGGCGCGGTGCCCGGGGCTGTTCATCCAGCCCTCGACGACCTCGTCCGCGGAGCGCTGGCCGCACGCGATGTTTTCCCCGATCGAGCGGCGGGTGGAGCCCGCGGCGGCGGCCCGGTCCCAGGGCTGGGTGCCCTCCGGCGAGGTGTGGGAGTAGAAGGCGCGGACCGCCATGTCGGTGCTGTACGCCTGCGCGGCACGGGCCAGGAGCGGGTCGACGCCCAGGGGTGCCAGGCCCGCCCGGACGCGCTCGCGGTTGGTGAGGCCGACGACCTCGTCGGCGGTCCGTGTCAGGTCCGCGGGCGTGAGCGGCCGGGCCCACAGAGCCGTCCAGTACGTGTCGCCGGAGCGGCCTTTCGTGGCGTGTGCCAGTCCGACGTGACTGAAGGCCGGGGCGTGCAGGGTGCGCCGGGGCTGCTCGGTGCGCAGACAGTACTCGACGAGCTCGGACGGGTTGCGCGGGCCGGAGACGAGGTGCTCGCCGACGGTGACATACGCGTATCCGGTGGCCGTGAGCCGCTGGAAGACGGAGACGCCGTCCGGCCCCTCCACACCGAGCCGGCCCGCGGAGGCCATGGCCGAGGCGTGAGCGCGGGCAGCGTCGGTGAGCCGGGGGTCGAGCGCGACCGGGGGTGAACCGGCCGTGGAACGAGCCGAGTTGACCAAGGTGAGGAAGCCGGCCAGGTCGGGGGAGGGGGTCGACGCGGGGCTGGTGCGGGGTATGGGGGCGGGGCGGCTCGGAGGCGGCGGGTGGGCGGGGGAGTATGCCGCGGGTGTCCGCGCGGCGGGAGGAGTGGCAGGGGGTGTCCCGGGTGTCGTGGGTGTCCGGGCTGTGGGGGGAGCCGCAGGGGGTGTCCCCAGTGCCGTGGGTGTCCGCGTGGCGGGAGGAGTGGCAGGGCGCGTTCTCGGCCCCATGGGTGTCCGGACGGTGGGGGGAGCTGCAGGGGGCGTCTCCGGTGGCGTCGGTGTCCGCGTGGCGGGAGGAGTGGCAGGGCGCGTTCTCGGCCCCATGGGTGTCCGGACAGTGGGAGGAGCCGCCGGGGGTGTCCCCGGTGGCGTCGGCGTCCGGACAGTGGGAGCGGCCGCGGGGCGCTCACCCGCTGCCGTGGGCGTCCGGACCGGGGGAGCAGCGGCCCGACGTGTCCCCGGTGCCGTGAGCGACGCGGAAGGCGCCGCGGGCGTCGGCGTGTCGTCCACGACGTCCACCCCGAAGTCCCGTGCCAGCCCCGCGAGTCCGTCCGCGTACCCCTGCCCGAGCGCCCGCAGCTTCCAGCCGTCGCCGCGCCGGTAGATCTCCGCGAGCAGCAGCACCGTCTCCTGCCGGATCGGAGGTGGCGTGAACCGGGCCAGCATGCGACCGCCCGCACCCGTGACCTGAAGGACCGGGGCGGGCAGTCGGCCCAGGGGGGTGCCGGGGTCGGCAGGGGTGACGACCACCGTGACCCTGGTGGCGCCCGCGCGCAGTCGCCGGGGGTCGACGGTCAGCGTGTCGCCGGAGAGGCGGGCGCCGGAGGCGGAGGGCTGGTTGTAGAACACGAAGTCCGCGTCGCCCCGGACCTTGCCGCCGTCGTCCGTGACGAGGGCGGACACGTCGAAGGGGCCGGGCACCCGCACGGCGACGGCCCCTGCGGGGAGGGGAACATTGCCCCCGGGAACCAACTCGCTCATCGTGCCGCCCTGATGTCGTCGTTCGCCCGGAAAACGCACACCGGGGCGCAGGGGTTCCCGGCGTGCGCTCAGTCCAGCGTGAGCGCCGGAGCCACGTCCTCGTGCCGCTCCATGGGAGCCTTGCCGCGCGGAGCCCTGACCGCCTTGACCGCCTTGCCGCAGAACGCGGAGTCCAGGGTGCGCAGCATCGTGTTGAGGACCGTGCCGTTGTTGGACGTGTTGGCGACCGCCGCGAGCGCGCGTTTGCCGTCCTTCGAGGCGAACGCGTAGGTGTAGAAGCCCTGTACGGCACCGGTGTGGCCGTACACCGAGATCCCGCACGACAGATCGCGGCGGCGCAGCCCGAGGCCGTACGCCTGGCCGCTGCCCGACGCCGGCATCCACCGTTCCATCTGCGCCAGTTGCGCGGCCGAGGTGAGCCGGCCGCCGAGCAGGGCGGACAGGAAAGTGTTCAGGTCCCGAGTGCTGGAGATGAGCGCACCCGCGCTCTGCGCCCACGACACGGTCTGTTCGGTCGCGTCGACGAGCGGGGCGCCGGCCTGGTCCGGGGTGAGATAGCCACGGGCGTGCGGGCCGGGGATCTTCATGTCCGGGTGCACATAGAACGTGTCGCGCAGCTTCAGCGGCTCGATGATCCGGTTCTGGTACTCGGTCCGCACCGGGTTCCCGGTCAGCTTCTCGATGAGCATTCCGGCGACCACGAAGTTGGTGTTCGAGTACGAGTACACCGCGCCCGGCGCGTTCGTGCGCGGTCGGCCGAGGGAGCGCTTCACCAGTTCCCGGGGCGTGAAGACCTGCTTGCGGACCGCCTCGAACCCCGGAACCGTCTTGGCGAACATGTCGTTCGTGTAGTCGTACAGGCCGCTCCGGTGGCTCAGGACGTGCCGCACCGTGATCCGGTCGTCCGGCAGGAGCCCGGGCAGATAGCGGTTGACCGGCGCGTCCAGCTCCAGCTTCTTCTCGTCCACCAGTTGGAGCAGGACGACGGCGGTGAAAGTCTTGCTGACGCTGCCGATACGGAACCGGTCGGCGTCGCCCATGGCCCGCCCGCTCCCGCGGTCCGCGACGCCGGCCGCGGCCCGGTACACCGTGCGCCCGTCGTCGATCCGGGCCATGGCCCCCGGCGCGCCCTGCGCCAGCGCGGAGCGCAACACACCGCGCAGACCTGCGAGATCCACCGCGGGGGCGGTGGGCGAATCGGCGTGGGCGGGGACCGCGAGAAGGGGCAGCAGGACCGCTGCGGCCACCGTCCCGACCACCACTCGTGCTGATGCCATCCGGCTGATCTCCTGTCACTTCGTCAGTTCCGGTACGAATGCGGAGAGTATGGCCATGAAGAGCATCAAAAGTGATGATTGACCGCCCCGGTCGGCACAGAAGTCTCTTCAGGAACGCACAGCCGATGCTGCTTCTTTTATTGACGAAGGAAAAGAATCCCTCTAAGTTCCCGGCCATGCGCCCCACCCCTCGCGCCGAGACGTTTCCCGCCAACACACCCGCCGCCTCCCAGGTGTTCACCACCGTCCTGTCCCAGGGCCCCCTGCCCCGCCTGGAGGTGGCCCGGCGCGTGGGCCTGTCCCCGGCCGCCGTCACCAAGGCGGTCCGGCCGCTCATCGAGGCCGGTTACCTGATGGAGGGTCTGGACGAGGAGGCCCGCCCGGCGCTCGGCCGGCCCGCGAACCTCGTGCGGGTCGACGGCGGGCGGGCCCTGTTCATCGGCGTCAAGGTCACCGGCGACGAGATCATCGGGGTCCTCACCGATCTGTGCTGCCGTATCCGCGTCGCCCGCCATCTGCCGCTGCCCGGCCGGGACCCGAGAACGGTGCTCGCGAGCATCACGGAACTCGTCCAGCGGCTCCTCGCCGAGGCGGACGACTCCACGGCCGCCGTGCTGGGACTGGGCATCGCGGTCTCCGGCGATGTCGACCGGGCCGAGGGCACCGTCCGCTACTCGCCGTTCCTGGAGTGGCGCGACGTCCCGCTCGCCGAACTCGCCACCATGACCACGGGGTTGCCGGTCACCGTCGACAACGACGTACGCGCCCTGACGGTCGCCGAGCAGTGGTTCGGCGCCGGGGTGGGCCTGTCCGACTTCGCCGTGGTCACCGTGGGCGCCGGCATCGGCTGCGGCCTGGTGGTGCACGGCCGTGTGGTCGCCGGGGCGCACGGAGTGGCCGGGGAGATCGGCCATGTGACCGTCGATCCCACCGGCCCGCCCTGCCACTGCGGCAACCGCGGCTGCGTCGAGGCCATCGCGGGGGAGGCCGCCATCGTCCGGCAGATCCGCGAGGCCACCGGCGTCGAACTCCCCGACGCCGAAGCGGCCCTGGCCCTGGCCCGGGGAGGCGTCGCCGGGGCCCGGGACGTGTACGCGCGCGCGGGGGAGGCGATCGGCCGGGGCATCGCCACCGTCGCCAACCTCCTAGGACCCGAACGCGTGATCATCTCCGGCGAGGGACTCGCCGCCTACGACCTGTTCGCCGAGCAGATCCGTGACGCCTTCGTCGCGGCCGCCTTCGGCTCCGCCGCACAGTGCGACGTCCGCACCCACCCGCTGCCCTTCGACGAGTGGGCTCGCGGAGCCGCCGCCACAGCCATCCAGTCCTTCATCGCCCCGGACACGAGCCGATAGAACCCGCACCCCACCCGCACCCCATTGGAGGTACGACCCATGCGGTCATCCTCGTACTTCGCCATGCCCGCCAGAACCCTGCTGGTGCTCGCCCTCACCGCGGTCGCCGCCCCCACCGCCCACGCCGCCGACACCCCGGCACCCGCCCTCGCCGCCAAGCCCTACATGGGCTGGTCGAGTTGGAGCATGCAGTCCTCCAAGTACCCCGGCCTCAACCCGGACGGCGACTACAGCTACCTCACCGAGGCCAACGTCCTCAAGCAGACCGACGCCCTGGCCGCCAAGCTGAAGAAGTACGGCTATGAGTACGTCAACATCGACGCGGGCTGGTGGATGGACAAGACCTGGAAGTCCGGGTTCGACCAGTACGGCCGCCAGAAGCCCGACCCGGTCCGCTTCCCCAGCGGCATGAAGGCCGTCGCCGACCGCATCCACGCGAAGGGCCTCAGGGCCGGCATCTACCTCCCGGCCGGCCTGGAGAAAGGGGCGTACGGCCAGGGGAAGACGCCGGTCTGGAACGCCGACGGCTGCGCCACCGCCGACATCGTCTACGACGACCTGCGCACCACCAACGGCTGGGACAGCGCGTACAAGCTCGACTTCTCCAAGCCCTGCACCAGCAAGTACATCGATTCCCAGGCCCAGTTGATCGCCGGCTGGGGCTACGACTTCCTCAAGCTCGACGGCGTCGGTCCCGGTTCCGGCAAGAGCGGCGACCAGTACGACAACGTTGCCGACGTGGCCGCCTGGAACAGGGCCATAGCTGCGACGGGCCGCCCGATCCACCTCGAAGTCTCCTGGTCCCTCGACATCGGGCACGCCGCCGACTGGAAGAAGTACTCGCAGGGCTGGCGCATCGACACCGACGTCGAGTGCTACTGCAACACCCTCGTCAGCTGGGAGAACTCGGTCGACGACCGCTGGGACGACACCCCTGCCTGGACCCGGCACGCCGGACCCGGCGGCTGGAACGACCTCGACTCACTCGACGTCGGCAACGGACAGATGGACGGCCTCACCAAGGCCGAACGGCAGAGTTACGCCACCCTGTGGGCCATCGCCAAGTCCCCGCTGTACACCGGCGACGACCTCACCCGCCTCGACTCCTACGGCCTCTCCCTGCTGACCAACCGCGAGGTCATCGCGATCGACCAGGGCCCCAACCCGCCCGCACAGCCGGTCACCCCGTCCGACCCGCAGCAGGTCTGGGCCGCGAAGAACGCCGACGGCACCTACACCGTCGCCCTGTTCAACCTCGCCGACGCTCCCGCCGCCGTCACCGCCGACTGGACCACCCTCGGCTTCAACGGCAACGCGTCCGTCCGTGACCTGTGGAACCACGAGAACCTCGGCACCTACAAGAACAAGGTCACCCAGGCCCTGCCCGCCCACGGCTCCCGCCTGTTCACGGTCACCCCGCGCGGCACCGCGCTCACCTACAGCGGCTACGAGGCCGAGTCCGCCACGAACACCCTCGGCGGCAACGCCTCCGTCGCCGGCTGCTCCGCCTGCTCCGACGGAAAGAAGGTCGGCAACTTGTACCTCGGCGGCAAGCTCACCTTCAACGACGTCGTCGTCGCGAAGGCCGGCACCTACCAGATCAAGGTCTCCTACATCAGCGGTGATGCCCGCTCGGTGGACATCACGGCCAACGGCGGCGGCGCCACCCGCCACAAGCTCCCCGCCACCGGCGACTGGTCCACCGTGGCCAGCGTGTACGTGCCCGTGACACTCAAGGCCGGCGCCAACACGATCACCTTCGACAGCGGCACCGGCTACGCGCCGGACATCGACCGGATCGACGTACCGAAGTCCTGACCGAGCCTCCAGGAGCCGCCATGACCCCCGCCACCCCCTCCAGACGCGGTGTCCTCGCGCTGACCGCCGCGCTCGCCGCCCTGCCCACGTTCACGGCGATCGCAGCACCGCAAAGACCCGCTGACTCACCCGCGCTCGACACCGACGCACGCCATCAGCTGTGGTGGCAGGCCCCCGCCGACGAGCACTCGATGATCGAACAGGGCCTGCCCGTCGGCAACGGCCGTCTCGGCGCCCTCGCGTCCAACGACCCCGGCCGTGAACTCCTCCTCGTCACCGACGCCACGATGTGGACCGGCGGCCTGAACGACACCCTCGACGCCGACGGCCAGTTCCCGTACGGCCGAGCGGACTTCGGCTCCTTCACCCTGCTGGCCCGGCTCACCGTGGACATCCCCGACCACGACCTGTCCGCCGTCTCCGGCTACCGCCGCACCCTCGACCTCGACCGGGGCGTGAACACCACGTCCTACGTCCGCTCCGGCGTGACCTACCGACGGGAGATCTTCGCCAGCCACCCCGACGACGTCATCGTCCTCCACTTCACCCAGAGCGGGGGAGGCCGGTACACCGGCACCATCACATTGGAGGGGACGCATGGCGAGGAGCCCGCGGTCTCCTTCGGAGCCACCCTGCCGAACGGTCTGCGATACGGGGCCGCGGTCACGGCGTACGGCTCCGGCGGCAGCGTCAGCGTCGACGGCCCGCACATCGGCTTCAGCGGGTGCAGGGAACTCACCGTCGTCCTGAGCGGCGGCACCAACTACACGCCTGACGCCGCCGCCCGCTTCCGCGACCCGTCCCTCGACCCGCCGAAGCTCGCGCGCACCAAGGTCCGCGCGGCCGCCCGTCACTCGGCGAACACCCTGCTCCGCACGCACACCGCCGACCATCACGCCCTGTTCGGGCAGGTGGACGTCTCGCTCGGCACCTCCTCCGCCGGGCAGCGCTCCCTCGACACCTGGGAGCGGATCCGCGCACGCGCCAGGGACGGGGCACCCGACCCCGAACTGGAGTCCCAGTACCTCCAGTTCGGCCGCTACCTGATGATCGCGGGCTCCCGCGGCAGCCTGCCGCTGGGCCTGCAGGGGCTGTGGCTCGACGGCAACGACCCCGACTGGATGGGCGACTACCACACCGACATCAACATCCAGATGAACTACTGGGCGGCCGACCGCGCGGGTCTGTCCCAGTGCTTCGACGCCTTCACGGACTACTGCGTCGACCAGCTCCCGTCCTGGACCGACCTCACCCGCAGGCTGTTCAACGATCCCCGCAACCGCTACCGCAACTCCACGGGCAGGAACGCCGGCTGGACAGTCGCCATCTCCACCAACCCCTTCGGTGGAGGCGGCTGGTGGTGGCATCCGGCGGGCAACGCCTGGCTGTGCAACTCCCTCTGGGAGCACTACGAGTTCACCACGTCACGGACCCATCTGGAGAAGATCTACCCGCTTCTCAAGGGCGCGTGCGAGTTCTGGGAAGCACGCCTGCTGACCATGACCCTCCCGGGCACCTCACGGGAGGTCCTCGTCGCCGACAGTGACTGGTCGCCCGAGCACGGCCCCCTCGACGCCAAGGGCATCACCTACGCCCAGGAACTCGTGTGGGCCCTGTTCGGCAACTACTGCACGGCCGCGGCCGAGTTGAAGAAGGACACCGGCTTCGCCGCCACGATCGCCGGCCTCCGCAAACGCCTCTACCTCCCGCAGGTCAGCCCCACCACCGGCTGGCTGGAGGAGTGGATGTCCCCCGACAACCTCGGCGAGACCACCCACCGCCACCTGTCCCCCCTCGTCGGCCTCTTCCCCGGCGACCGCATCCGCCCAGACGGCTCCACCCCGGCCGAGATCGTCAAGGGCGCCACCGCCCTGCTCACCGCACGCGGCATGGAGAGCTTCGGCTGGGCCAACGCCTGGCGCGCCCTGTGCTGGGCCCGCCTCAAGAACGCCGACAACGCCTACCAGCTCGTGGTCAACAACCTCCGCCCCTCCGACGGAGGCAGCAACGGCACCGCCTTCAATTTCTTCGACATCTACCAGGTGGAAAAAGGCCGCGGAATCTTTCAGATAGACGCGAATCTGGGTACCCCTGCGGCGATGATCGAGATGCTGCTCTATTCCCGCCCCGGCCACCTGGAACTCCTGCCCGCCCTGCCCGACGCCTGGGCCGCCTCCGGATCGCTCAGCGGAGCGAACGCCCGCGGCGGCTTCGTCGTCGACCTACGCTGGCGGGATGGGAAACCGACCGAAGCGCGGATCCGCAGCGTCGGCGGCCGCACCACGACGGTCGCCCACGCCGGAAGCGCGCGCACGGTGACACTGAAGCCGGGAGCCACGGTCACCCTGAAGGGCTTCGGCCGATGAGGCGCCGGACCGCCCGCCGGGCCCGGCTGCTCGCGGTCACGGTCGTGGCCGCGGCCCTCCAGGCCACGCCCGCACCGGCCGCCGTCAGCCCTCCCGACGGGGTGATCACCTGGGGCGCGAGCGCCTACCCCATCGGCGACTCGGCCGCCGACCGCGGCTACCGCATGGTCGTCCACACCAGCGTCGGCGGGCGCGACGCCCGCGTCCGGCTCTCCAACGCGTTCGGCCACCAGCCGGTCACCTTCGACAGCGTCTACGCCGGCCTCCAGCTCAAGGACGCGGCGCTGGTGCGCGGCACCAACCGGCGGCTCACCTTCGACGGCTCCTCCTCCGTCACCGTGGAACCCGGCGCCACGGCGTACAGCGACCCGCTGCCCGGCACGCTGGCCGCCGGATCGAACCTGGTCGTCAGCCTCCACACCCCGGACGCGGCGGGGCCGGTCACCGGCCACTGGATGGCCCTGCAGACGTCGTACGCCACCCAGGGCGACCACACCGCCGAGGAGAGCGGCGCCCACTGGGCCGAGAGCATCGGATCGTGGTTCTACCTCGACGCGGTCTCGGTGCGCACGCCCGCGGCCACCGGTGCCGTGGTGGCGCTCGGTGACTCCATCACCGACGGGTGGCAGTCCACCAGCGACCACAACCGCCGCTGGCCCGACTACCTCGCCCGCCGCCTGCAGAAGGTGCACACCACGGTCAAGGGGGTGGCGAACGAGGGGATCTCGGGCAACAAGGTGCTGGCCGACGGCGCCGGTCCGAGCGCCCTGAACCGGCTGGACCGGGACGTGCTCTCCCAGCCGGGCGTGCGCACCGTGTTCCTCCTCGAAGGGGTCAACGACCTCAAGGCCCACAGCGGTGTCACGGCACCGGACCTGATCTCCGGCTACCGCGAGATCGTCGACCGGGCCCACGAGGCGGCCAAGTGCGTGGTCGTGTCCACCATCGCCCCCTTCAAGGGCTGGCCCGAATGGGATCCGGCCGCCGAGGCCGTGCGACAGGAAATCAACGACTTCATCAGAAGCCACGGCGACGAGTTCGACGCGGTCACCGACTTCGACCGCGTCCTGCGCAGCCCCTACGACCAGGAGCGGATGCTGCCCGTCTTCGACGGCGGGGACCACATCCACCCCAACGACAAGGGCATGCAGGCCATGGCGGACTCCGTCGACCTGAACAGCCTGGACTGCGCCCGCCACTGACAGGGCGTCAGCTGTGGGCCGTCGTCTCCGGGGTGATCAGCCCCTCGCGGTAGGCGACGGCCACGGCCTCGGTGCGGCTCGCCGCGCCCAGCTTGGCCAGGATGTTGGAGACGTGCACGCTGGCCGTCTTGCCGGTGATGAACAGCTCCTCGCCGATCTGCCGGTTGCTGCGCCCGCGCGCGAGCAGCCGCAGCACGTCCTGCTCGCGGGCCGTGAGCGGCGACGCGGTGGGCGGGGCCTCGGCCAGCCGGCCGCGCCGGATCAGCTCGTCCGTCCGCTCCAGCAGCACCGTGGCCCCCAGCCGGGCGAACACCTCACGCGCCGCCCGCGCCTCGGTCGCGGCCTCCTCACGCCGGTCGGCGGCGAGCAGTGCCTCGGCGTACCGCAGGCGGCAGCGCGCCGGTTCGTACACGTCACCGAAGTCGAACGCGGCGACCGCCTTCGCCCAGGCCTCGGCGTCCGGCCCCGACACGGCCCGGGTCCACTCCGCCTCGGCCCGGGCCAGCCAGGCCTGTCCTTCGGGGCCCTGCGGCACTCCGCCGTGCACGGCGAGGGCCCTGGCCGGCGCCAGCAGCTCGGTCGCGGTCTCCGCCCACCGACGGGCTCCCTCCTGGTCTCCTCCGAGACGCAGATCGGTGGCCCGGTCGGCGACCGCGGACAACGCGAGGGCGGCCAGCCGGACCGTGACGTCGGGAGGCGTGCCGGTGTCGTCGGTGAGGAGCGTGACGGTGGACCGCATCCGCTCCACGGCCGCCTCCGCATCACCCCGCAGGACCGCCGCCTCGGTCAGCGCGATGCCCGCGACGAGCGTGGCCATCCAGTCGAACGGCCCCTCCAGCAGCGTCCGGGCCCGGTCGGCGGCACTGAAGTCACCGCGCGCGAGCGCCACGTAGAGCGCGGGCGCGACCCGGTACCCACCGGCCACGGGCAGCACCTCGGCATCGGTGCTCGCCGTCCGGACACACTCGTCCCAGCGGCCCAGGGTGTACAGCACCAGCAGATGGAGATAGCGCATCTCCATCGGATACGGCGACGACAGCAGCCCGGCCCTGCGGGCGCGGTCCAGTCCCTCCGTGATCCAGGGCAGACAGTCGTCCAGGTGCCCGGACTCGAAGGTGCCGATGGCGAGATTGAACAGCGCGCGCATCTCCACCGGCGCGTTGCCCGAACTGCGGGCCAGCTCCCGCGCCCGCCGCAACCGCCCCCGGCCCGCCACCGACCGGCGGCCGCCGCCCTCGACCACGGCGAGGGAGATCAGCAGGTCCGCCTGGGCGTCGGTCACGCCCAGCTCCTCCGCCGTGTCCAGGGCCTGGCGCGCGACCCGCAGCGCGGTCTCGTTCTCCCCGACGTGGCGGGCCGCCAGCACATGTGTCGCCGCGGCCCACACCCAGGTACGGGACGGGGGATCCGCGGGGATCATGTCGAGGGCCTCGCTGCTGTAGGCGAAGGCCGCGGTGAGGTTGTCGACGGTCATCAGGTTCCCGGCGAGTGTGTAGCGCACCCGGGCGGCGAGCTCGGAGTCCGCCTCCTGGCCCACACCGGCGAGCGCCGCGCGCGTGAGGGAGACCGCCCGGTGCAGTTCGCCGGTGTGCGCGGCCGCCGACGAGGCCCGCAGCATCAGCCGTACCCGGTCGGCCCCCTCGCCCGAGGGCCGCGCGGAGGGCTCGACCGCCGACCACAGGTCGAGGGCCGCTTCCAGGTGCCGTAGCTCCTCGGCGGGCGCCCCCACCCGTTCGGCGTGGTCCGCGGCCTCCAGGGAGGCGGCGAGCGCGGAGGCGAGGTCATGGCTCTCGCGGTAGTGATGGGCCCGCTCCGCCGCGCTCTCCGCGCGATGTCCCCGCCCGTCGAGCAGCCGGGCGAACGCCCCGTGCAGCCGCGCCCGCTCGCCGGGGAGCAGATCGGCGTACACGGCCTCACGGGCGAGGGCGTGCCGGAACGCGTACGTGTCCCCCTGACCGGGCACCAGAAGCTGCCGCCCGATGGCCTCGCGCAGGGCGGTTTCCAGCTCCTCCTCGGGCAGTCGTACGGCCTCCCGCAGCAGCTCGTGCTCGACGCGCCGCCCGGCCACGGCGGCGGTGCGCAGCACCTGCTGGGCGGTGTCGGACAGCTGCTCGAACCGGATCAGCAGCACATCGGCGAGCCCGCTGGGCACCCCGCCCTCCCCGCTCCCGGTGGCGGCGAGCAGTTCCTCGGCGTAGAACGCGTTGCCCTCGGCCCGCTCGACGATCCGCCGCACGGTGGTGTCCGGCAGCGGCCCCTCGCGCAGGGCCCGCACCAGCCGGGCCACCTCGGCGTCGGCCATCGGCCGCAGCTCCAGCCGCTCCACGGCGGGCAGCCGCACGAGTTCGGCGAGCAGCGGCCGCAGCGGATGACGCCGGTGCAGGTCGTCCGCCCGGTACGAGGCGAGGACGGCCAGCCGGTGCGTGGGCGCCCCGCCCGCCGACCGCTGGAGGATCCCCCGGCTGAGCAGGAACCTCAGCAGATCCCGGGACGACTGATCGGCCCAGTGCAGATCCTCCAGGACGAGCAGCAGGGGAGCGATGTCCGAGAGATCGGCGAGCAGTCCGGCGATCCCCTCGAACAACCGGAGCCGCCCACCGGAGTCACCGGCGGAGCCGCCGCCCAACAACCGCTCCACCACCGGATAGGCGGCGAGGGTACCGGTGAACCGCTCGTCCTGCGCGAGCGCCCCGAGCACCTCGGTGAACGGCAGGTACGGCAACCCGACGTCACCGAGATCGACACAGTGCCCGGTGAGCACGGTCATCCCGGCCGCCGCGGCCCGCCCTGTGACTTCTTCCAGCACCCGCGTCTTGCCGACGCCGGCGTCTCCGGCGACGAGCACGGCCCGAGCTTCCCCGCCCCGGGCCCGCCCCAGCACCCCGGAAAGCCGGGCAAGCTCGTCGTCCCGCCCGATGATCGGCGTACTGATGGAGATCTGCGACACGACTACCCCAGGGGCGCGGGGAACTGCGCGATCAACCACAGACGGCCCGCATCCGCCGGCAGACGGACCGCACCGAGCTCCTGGGCGCTCAACGCCGCAACACCCGCGCCCAGTCGGAAGGCACCCGCCCCTCAGGACCCGGCGCCGGCTGGCCCGCGGGATGACTTCCCGGCCCCGCCAGCTCCGGCCCCGCCTCGAACATCTCGTTCGTCTCGAAGTTCCAGAACCACTCCTCACCCGGCTCGAAGCTCTGCACCAGAGGATGTCCCGAGTCCCGGAAATGCCCCGTCGCGTGCTGCCCGGGTGAGGAGTCGCAGCACCCCACGTGCCCGCACTGCGCGCACCGCCGCAGATGGAACCACCAGCCACCCGCGGCGTCGCACTCCGCGCACCCGTCCCCGCTGGGCGGCACGCTCGGGTCGATGCCCTTGATGTCGGTCATTCCGGCTCCTCGGTCGAGTTGTCCACGGCGGTCAGCGGAAGCAGCACCTGGAAGCGGGTGTCGCCCGGCGAGGACTCCACCTGGAGCGTCCCGTGGTGCTTGTTGACCACGATCCGCCAGGAGATGTCGAGTCCGAGCCCCGTCCCCTCGCCCACGGGCTTGGTGGTGAAGAAGGGATCGAAGATCCGCCCGCGGATGTCCGGCGGCACCCCGGGCCCGGTGTCCCGGAACTCCACCAGCAGCCGGTCGTGGTCGAGCGCGGTCCGGACGGTCAACGTCCCTTCCTCACCTACGCTGTTGATGGCCTGCACCGCGTTGTCGATCAGGTTGGTCCACACCTGGTTGAGCTCGGCGGGGTAGGCAGGGATCCTTGGCAGCGTCCGGTCGTAGTCCTTGACGACCTTGATCTGCTGCCCGATCTTCCCCGACAGCATCAGCAGCGTGCTGTCGAGGAGTTCGTGCACGTCGGCCACCTGATAGGGCGCCCGGTCCAGCTGGGAGTACTGCTTGGCCGCGTCGACGAGGTGCGAGATCCGGGCCGTGGAGTCGTTGATCTCGTCCATCAACAGCTCGGTCTCGACGGTGTAGTTGAGCCAGCCGATCGCGTTCGGCAGGATCTCCTCGCCCACGGTCGCCGCGACCTGGTCGAGCCAGTCCTCGTCGAGGCCGCCCTGCACGAAGGTCGGCGCGATCCGCCAGCCGTCCTGGATGCCGTGGTCGTCGAGCCAGTCGCTGAGCAGGTCCTCCCGGTCGGAGGCCTCCAGCGGGCTCAACGCGGGTGCCTTGGCGACGCGTTCGGCCGTGCGCTCCTGCATGTCGATCAGGTTGGCCATCACCTCGGGGCTGTAGGAGCCCTGGGCGATGACGGCGAGCTTGTGCCGCATCTTGCCGACCCGCTCCCGCAGCGTCGCCGTGGCCCGTACGGCCGCCGCGGCCGGGTTGTTGAGCTCGTGCGTGAGACCGGCCGACAACGAGCCGAGCGCCAGCAGTCGCTCCCGCTGCCCGATGGCCCGCTGGGTGTTCTTCGAACCGAAGAAGAGCCCTTCCAGCAGATGGACCGCCATCGGGAACCATTCCTGCATGAAGGCCGCGAACGTCTCCGAGGGCAGGACGAAGAACCGCGAGGGTTCCGTGACCCGCATGGAGCCGTTGTAGGTCTGCTGCACCCGGTCACCGAGGTACGCCTGCATGGACCCGGCGTACACGCCGCGCTGCGAGGTGCGGTTGATCTCCACGTCGTCGCCGCCGACCCGGCGGGAGAGCACCACCGTGCCTTCCAGCATGACGTAGAAGCAGGTGGCGGGTTCACCCTCGGTGTAGACGGGCCCGGGCTCGAACCGCTCCACCCGGCCCGCGCTGCACAACTGCCCGAGCTGCTCGGGGGAGAGCTTCTCGAACAGGAACAGCGAACCGATCTCCCCAGGACTGCACGGCATCGGCTGCCCGCTCACGACTGCTCCAGATACCGGTGGACGAGCATCACTGCCATGGCTCCCTCTCCGACGGCGGACGCGACCCGCTTCGCGGACTCGGCACGCGCGTCGCCCGCGACGAACACGCCCGGAACGTTGGTCTCCAGGTGGTACGGCGGCCGGTCCAGCTCCCAGTCCGCCGGCGGCCGCCCGTCGGGGGTGAGGTCGGGCCCGGCCAGGATGAACCCGTGCTCGTCCCGCAGCACCGTGCCGTCCAGCCAGCCGGTCAGCGGGGCCGCGCCGATGAACACGAACAGCCACTGCGCGTCGACGAGTTCGGTCTCCCCGGTGTCGACGTCGCGCAGGGTCAGCTGCTCCAGGTGGTCGGAGCCGTGCGCGGCCTCGACGACGGTACGCGCGCGGACCGAGATGTTGGGAGCTTCCTCGATCTGCTGGATCAGGTAGTGCGACATCGACGCGGACAGGTCCGGACCGCGCACCAGCAGGGTCACCGACTTGGCTCCCCGGGACAGGTACATGGCGGCTTGCCCGGCCGAGTTGGCGCCGCCGACGATGTAGATGTCCTGCCCCTGGCAGCCGGCAGCCTCGGTCAGCGCCGAGCCGTAAAACACCCCGCACCCGGTCAGGTCCTTGCAGCCCGGCGCGTCCAGCTGCCGGTACG
The DNA here is from genome assembly GCF_040606035.1 of Streptomyces sp. NPDC005483. NCBI lineage: Bacteria > Bacillati > Actinomycetota > Actinomycetes > Kitasatosporales > Streptomycetaceae > Streptomyces > Streptomyces sp. NPDC005483. The sequence continues at coordinate 65,985 of NZ_JBEXEA010000003.1, read as the reverse complement.
ACACACCGGTCGCCAGGATCACGCTGTGCGCGGCCACCGCCGACCCGTCCGAGAAGCGCACGGTGCGGGCCGCGCCGTTGACCTCCAGACCCGCCACCTCACGGGCGGTGAGGATCTCCGCCCCGAACTTCGTCGCCTGCCGACGGGCCCGGTCGGTGAGCTGGCCGCCGGACACACCGTCGGGGAAGCCCAGGTAGTTCTCGATCCGCGAACTCTGCCCTGCCTGCCCGCCGGTCGCCGAGCGCTCCACGAGCACGGTCCGCAGCCCCTCCGAGGCCCCGTACACCGCGGCGCCGAGCCCTGCCGGACCGCCGCCGATGACGACGAGGTCGTAGAAGTCGGCGGTCGGGGTGGTGGCGAGGCCCACGTGGGCGGCCAGGTCGGGTGCCTCCGGCTCGACCAGCGGTTCGCCGTCCGGGGTGATCACCACCGGTAGCCGCTGCCCGTCCTGCCCCGCCGCGGCCAGCAGCCGCTGCCCCTCGGGCTCGTCCCTGGAGTACCAGCGGTACGGCACCTGGTTGCGGGCCAGGAACTCCCGCACGTCCGAAGATCGCGCCGACCAGCGGTGTCCGATCACCTTCGTGGCGGGCACCGGCCGGTAGTCGCTGCACCGCCACGCCTCCAGCAGGTCGTCCAGGACCGGGTAGAGCTTCTCCTCGGGCGGGTCCCACGGCTTGAGGAGGTAGTGGTCGAGGTCGACGACGTTGATCGCGTCGATCGCCGCGCTGGTGTCCGCGTACGCCGTCAGCAGCACGCGGCGGGCGCCCGGATACACGTCCAGGGCCTGTTCCAGGAACTCGATGCCGTTCATCTGCGGCATGCGGTAGTCGGCCAGGATCACCGCCACGAGGTCGCCGCGCAGCTTCAGCTCCCGCAGCGCCTCCAACGCGGACTCACCGGACTCCGCACGCACGATCCGGTACGACTCGCCGTAGCGCCGCCGCAGATCGCGGGCGACGGCACGGGACACCCCCGGGTCGTCGTCCACGGTCAGGATGACGGTCCGCGCCGATTCGGCGGCCTGTGCCATGCGTCTCCCCACCCGGGCGGTCGGTCGGGGCACGGCGCCCCCCGTGGTCACCGGCCCGGTCCCGCCCATCGTATGTTCGATCGCCCGGCTACGCGCAGGTATGGCTGACCCTGCCGGGGTCAGGCTCGGCGCTCGCCCAGCACGCAGAACTCGTTGCCCTCGGGATCCATGAGCGTCACCCACGGCTGCTCGCCCTGGCCCACGTCCGCGTGCCGAGCGCCCAGGGCGAGGAGACGGGTGACCTCGGCGTGCTGGTCGTCCGGACGGAAGTCGAGGTGGAGCCGGTTCTTGACGCTCTTCGGCTCGGGCACCGGCACGAAGAGTAGCCCCGGCGTGCGGTCCTTCTCGGGGCGGATCTCGAACTCGTCCGGGGCGTCCCCGACCACCACCCAGCCCAGCGCCTCGGCCCACCAGCGTCCGAGGGCGGCGGGATCCGCCGAGTCCACGATGACTTGCTCCCATTCCAAGGCCATGGAACCAGCGTAGTGAAGACTGGACCTCACGCACGTGACCGCGAACAGGGAGGCCACCGCATGACCCGCCCGATCACCGCAGGGATCGACGGAACCGAGGAGAGCCTCGCCGCGCTGGGCCGCGCGGGAGGCGGTCCGGCGAGGCGTGGCGCTACGGGTGGTGCACGCGTGGCGGTTCCAGCCGTACGAGGGGATCGACGCGGGGGACCGGGACACCCAGGAGGGCTGGGCGCGGGACGCCATGGCCGAGGCGGTCCGGGCCGTCACCGGGCTGCACACCGGGCTCGACGTGGACACCGACCTGGTGGAGGGCGGCAGTGTGGACGTGCTGCTCGCCGCCGCGGACGACGCCGGACTGCTGGTCCTGGGTTCCCGCGGGTACGGCCCGGTGGTCGGCTTCCTGCTGGGCTCGGTGGGCCAGCAGGTGATCGCCGAGGCGACGCGGCCCGTGGTCCTGGTGCGGGCCGGTGACCAGGCCACCGCGGAGGTCTCGGGGCGCGAGATCGTCGTGGGCCAGGAGGGTGACCCGCAGGACAGCGCCGAGGTGCTGCGGTTCGCCTTCGAGACGGCGGCGGCACGGGGAGCGGCCGTGCGTGCCGTACGGGCCTGGACGCTGCCGCCGGTGTTCGCCTACAGCCCGGGCTCGCTCAAGCTCCTCGACGAGGCCGGAGGGCTGGAGCCGTACGAGAAGAGGGCCCTGGCCGCGGCGCTCCAGCCGTGGCGGGACCGGTTCCCCGACGTGCCGGTCGTCGAGCACGTGGAGATGGGCAGCGCGGGCCAGGTGCTGCTGTCGGTGACCGCGCGGGCCCAGCTGATGGTCGTCGGCCGCCGGGCCCGCCGTACCGCGGTGGGGGCCCGGATCGGGTCGGTCGCGCACGGGGTGCTGCACCACGCGGACTGCCCGGTGGCCGTGGTGCCGCCCGCCTGAGTCAGTCCGCCGTGGCGGGGGTCGGCTGGAGCGTCTCCCTGGCCTTGGGAAGGATGTTGGTGATGTAGTCGTCGACCGCCGTGTCGATCCCGATGTCGTGCTGGGCCCGCTCGGACAGGTACCAGCGGTGCTCCAGGAGCTCGTGGTAGATCTCGGCCGGGTCCATCGACCCGCGCATCTCGAGCGGCACGGCCCGCACGGTGGGCCGGAAGACGTCCCGCACCCAGCGGTGGGCGAGGACCTCCGGGCGGGCGCCGAGCGGGTCGCCCGGGGCGTAGTCGTCCTGGGTGGCCATCCAGCTCTCCAGGTCGTTCAGCAGCCGCCGGGCCTGGTTCTCCTCGGTGTCCAGGCCCGTCAGGCGCAGGAGCTGGCGCTGGTGGTGACCCGCGTCCACGACCTTCGGCACGAAGGTGACCGTGTCGCCGTTCGGCGCGTGCTCGATCTGCATCTCGGCCACGTCGAAGCCGAGTTCGTTGAGCCGGCGGATCCGGCGCTCGATGAAGTGGTACTTGCCCGCCGGATACACCGACCTGCGGGTCAGCTCCTCCCACAGGCTGCCGTAGCGCGAGCAGATCTCCATGCCGAACTCGATCGCGTCCACCGAGGGGTGCAGCGCCCCGGAGGCCTCCAGGTCGAGCAGTTCGCCGCTGATGTTCACCCGGGCGAGGTCCAGGTCGTAGTCCCGCTGCCCGGGGCTGAGCTGCGGGTGCAGGTCACCGGTCTCGGCGTCCACCAGGTAGGCGGCGTAGGCGCCCGCGTCGCGCCGGAACAGGGTGTTGGACAGGGAGCAGTCGCCCCAGGCGAACCCGGCCAGGTGCAGCCGCACCAGGAGGACGGCCAGCGCGTCCATCAGGCGGTGCATGGTGGCGGGCCGCATGGTCGTCTCGAACATCGAGCGGTACGGCATCGAGCCGCCCAGATGCCGGGTGACCAGCACCGACTCCAGCGGGGCGTCCTCGGCGTCGGTGCGCCCGGTGACCACGGCGAGCGGGTCGACGGCGGGTATGGCGAGCCGGTCGAGGTCCCGCAGCAGCTCGTACTCGCGCAGCGCCGGGCGCTCGGCGAGCTCCTTCACGGCGATGACCTCGTCGCCGGCGCGGGCGTAGCGCACCACGTGGCGGGATATACCGCGCGGCAGCGGAACCAGGACCTCTTCCGGCCACTGCTCCAGCGGCAGATGCCACGGCAGTTCGAGCAGGAGCGCGGGGTGCTCCGGGTTCGTCGCGCTGATCTGCAGGGCCATGGCTGGTCTGTCCTTGTCTCGCCGGTGATCGTCACCTCACCTTAGAGCGCGCGGTCCCTGGCCTGAAGTGCCGCTTCACGGACTGGACCGCGGTGCACCGGTCCGTGCCCCGGCAGCAGCACATCGCCCTCCAGCTCCGCGAACACGTCCAGCGACGCCACGGCACGCGCGCGTTCGTGGTGGAACATGTCCGGAAGCAGCTGGGGCCCCTTGATCCGCGAGGTGGGGTGACCGCTCACCAGGCCGTCGCCGGAGATCACCACGCCGCGTTCGGGGAGGTGGAAGGCGCAGTGCCCGTCGGTGTGACCCGGTGTGTACACGGGGACCGGGCGGCCCGGCAGATCGAGGGCGCCGTCCGCCGGGAAGGGCTGCGGGGAGACGACCGGAACGTGGGCCGTGCCGCCCACGCGGATCGCGTGCACCGCCCACGGCAGCACACCGGGGCGCCAGCCGTTCTTCAGGACCGTCCCGACGGAGACCTGGTGCAGGAACTCCCGCCGTGCGTGCGGCACTTCGGCCTCGTGCAGGTAGACCGGCGTGCCGTAGGCGGCGCGCAGGTACTCGGCGGACCCCAGGTGGTCGTTGTGGGCGTGCGTGATGAGGACCGCGGTGAGTGCCTCCGGCGAACTCCCCACCTCCGCGAGGGAGGCAAGCAACTGCTCCCGGTCGCCCGGGTAGCCGGTGTCGACCAGCGTGGCGGAGCTTCCCTCGGTCAGGATCACCCAGTTGGTGTTGCTGCCGTGCACCAGATAGGTGCCGTCCGCGACTTGCTGCACGCCCGCGCTCATGATCGCCCCGCCCGCTGAGTCCCTGCCCGACGGCACACAGCAAAGCAGACGCTCAGACGATCCGGAGCGGCGGGTACCGGTCTTCCAACGGTCAACTTCCAGCGGCCAGTTCAAGCGCTCGACCACCATGGTGACGGGGCTGCCTCCGGCACCGTCCGCGTGGCTGCCGTGCCTGGCGCGCGGCACGGTAGGTGAGGGGGAGGCGTCTTTCGTCAGCCGTACTGACACCACGCGGCTTTTCGCCGATTCTCCCCGTCCGACCCCCGGGGGGACGGGGCTGCCTCCGGCACCGTCCGCCGGAGGCAGCCCCCGCGCGCGGCCGAAGCAGCCGCCTCTCTGCCTCAGCGCACGCCGTGCGGGCGGAATTGGATGCTGATGCGCGGCCCCGTCGCGCGCGTGGACTTCGGCACGCAGTGCTCCCAGGTGCGTTGGCAGGAGCCGCCCATCACGATCAGGTCGCCGTGGCCCAGCGGCCGCCGCAGGGTCTCCCCGCCGCCGCGAGCGGGCCGCAGCAGCAGATCGCGCGGCGCGCCCACGGAGAGGATCGCGACCATGGTGTCCTGGCCGGCGCCCCTGCCGCCCCGGTCGCCGTGCCAGGCGACGCTGTCCCGGCCGTCGCGGTAGTAGCAGAGCCCGGCCGTGGTGAACGGCTCGCCGAGCTCGTCGGCGTAGTGCGCGGTGAGCGCCTCGCGGGCCTCGGTGAGCACGGGATGCGGCAGTTTGTCGTCCACGCCGTAGAACGAGAGCAGCCGTGGTACGTCGACGACGTGGTCGTACATCGTGCGGCGCTCCGCGCGCCACGGCACCTCGGCGGCCAGCTGTTCGAACAGAGCGTCCGAGCCGCCGAGCCATCCGGGCAGGACGTCGATCCAGGCGCCGTGGGCGAGCCCGGTACGGCGGATTCCGTCGAGCGGGCCGAGCCGGAGCTGGTCGGTCTGGTCGAACAGGGAGCCCTGGAGGTGCGCGGTCATGGATCCAGCCTACTCCTGATTCGAAAATCTGTTCCCATGAAGTGCGCCGAGGTGTTCGACCCTTTCGATACATCGATGTATCGGATACATTCCTGTATCGAACGGAGGGCCGGAGGTGACGGTGGAGAACACGACCAGGCGTGTGACCAGGCGTCGGGTCCGCACGCGTGCCAATCTCCTGGACGCGGCCTTCGCGGTGTTCGCCGCCAAGGGCTTCGGCCGGGTGTCGATCGAGGAGGTCTGCGAGGCCGCCGGATACAGCCGCGGTGCCTTCTACTCGAACTTCGACAGCCTCGACGAACTCTTCTTCGCGCTCTACCAGCAGCGCGCCGACCTCATCGCCGACCAGGTCTCCGGGGCCCTCGCTCTCGACGGGCCCGGCCTCGACGTGCCGGCCGCCGTCGACCGGGTCACCGACGTGCTGCTCCTGGACCGGGACTGGCTCCTGGTGAAGACCGACTTCCTGGTACACGCCGCCCGCGCCCCCGAGGTCGCCCGGACCCTGCTCGAACACCGGGCCCGGCTCAGGCGGGCGATCGCCGACCGACTGGCACGCACGCGTGGGCACGCCGAACTGCCCGCCGTCCTGGGCGACGTCGACAGTGCCGCCCACGCCGTGGTCGCCGCCTACGACGGGGTCACCGTCCAACTGCTGCTGGACGCGGACGTGGAGCGGGCCCGCGTCTGGCTGAAGCAACTGCTCACCGCGCTGCTCACCGACGGCAGCGACACCACCGTATGAGGGAAGGGACGGTCGCCATGGATGCCGACGTCATCGTCGTCGGAGCGGGGCTCGCGGGCCTGGTCGCCGCGCACGAGCTCACCAGCCGCGGCAGGAGGGTCGCGCTGGTCGACCAGGAGAACGCCGCCAACCTCGGCGGCCAGGCGTTCTGGTCGTTCGGCGGGCTCTTCCTCGTCGACTCCCCGGAGCAGCGGCGCCTGGGCATCAAGGACTCCTTCGACCTCGCCTGGAGCGACTGGCAGGGCAGCGCCAAGTTCGACCGCCTCGACGACGAGGACTCCTGGGCGGTGCGCTGGGCGCGTGCCTACGTCGAGTTCGCGGCGGGGGAGAAGCGGTCCTGGCTGGAGGGGCACGGCATCAAGTTCCTGCCCACCGTCGGCTGGGCCGAGCGCGGCGACCTCACGGCCCACGGCCACGGCAACTCCGTGCCCCGCTTCCACGTCACCTGGGGCACCGGCACCGGAGTGGTCGAGCCGTTCGTCGACCACGCCAAACAGGCCGCGCGCGACGGATTGCTGACCTTCTACCACCGCCACCAGGTCGACGAGCTCGTCGTCGAGGAGGGCGCCGCCCGCGGCGTGCGCGGCACGGTCCTCGCCGAGGACAACTCCGCGCGCGGGGTCGCCTCCAACCGCGACCGCGTCGGCGACTTCGAACTCACCGCCCGGGCCGTCGTCGTCACCACCGGCGGCATCGGCGCCAACCACGACATCGTCCGCCGCTACTGGCCCGAACGGCTCGGCACTCCGCCCGCCGAGATGGTCACCGGCGTCCCCGCCTATGTCGACGGCCGGATGCTCGACATCAGCGCGGGCGCGGGCGTCCGCCTGGTCAACCGCGACCGCATGTGGCACTACACCGAGGGCATCCAGAACTGGGACCCGATCTGGCCCGGCCACGGCATCCGTATCCTCCCCGGCCCCTCCTCGATGTGGTTCGACGCCCTGGGCCGCCGACTGCCCGAGCCGTACCTGCCCGGCTACGACACCCTCGGCACCCTCAAGCACCTGCGCACCACCGAGGACATCGCGGAGCACGACCACTCCTGGTTCATCCTCACCCAGAAGATCATCGAGAAGGAGTTCGCGCTCTCGGGCTCCGAGCAGAACCCCGACATCACCGCCAAGGACCGCGCGGGCTTCCTCAAGGAGCGCATCCTCGGCAAGGGCGCGCCGGGACCGGTGGACGCGTTCCTGCGCAAGGGCGCGGACTTCGTGACCGCCCCCGACCTGGAGCAGCTCGTCGAGAAGATGAACGGCCTGACGGACAAGGCGCTTCTGGACGCCGCCTCGATCCGCCGCCAGATCGAGGCCCGCGACCTGCAGATCGCGAACTCCTACAGCAAGGACGCCCAGGTCCAGGGCATCCGCAACGCCCGCCGCTACATCGGCGACCGCCTGGGCCGGGTCGCCACCCCGCACCGCATCCTCGACCCGGCCGCCGGTCCCCTGATCGGCGTCAAGCTGCACATCCTCACCCGCAAGACGCTCGGCGGCATCCAGACCGACCTCGACTCCCGCGCCCTGGGCACCGACGGCAAGCCCCTCGACGGTCTGTACGCGGCGGGCGAGGTCGCCGGCTTCGGCGGTGGCGGTGTCCACGGCTACAACGCGCTGGAGGGCACCTTCCTCGGCGGCTGCCTCTTCTCCGGGCGCGCGGCGGGGCGGGCGGCGGCGAAGCAGGTCGGCTAGGGCCTGTCCGGCGGATCATGCCGGCGTCGCGGGGCCGGGCACGCCCGTCTGCCGCGTTGTCGTCACTCGCCGACGCTCCGCGTCGACTCCCTCCTCCGCCTTGCAGCCAGACGCACCCAGCCCCGCTCACCTGCACCGAGCAGCACCGTTTCTTGCAGCCGGCCTGATCCGCCGGACAGACCCTAGGGCGTGTCCGGCCACAGGTCCTGAGCCGCCGCCACGGCTGTCACCAGCACGGCCACCGTTGGATGATCCGGTAGCGCGGCTCCCACGGCGGCGCGGACCGCCCGGGCCACGTCCAGGGCCCGGCGGTCCGTGCCCACCGCCAGTTCGACGCGGACATGGCGGCGCGGCAACGAGCCGTCCCCGGTCGCACGGTCCGAGATGTGCACCGGCGGCCCCAGCAGACCGGTCAGCCGGCCCACCCCGGGCACCGCCAGCGCGGCGACGGCGGCGAGGGCCTCGTTGCCGTGCTCCGTCTCCGCGGGACGCGGCGGCTCGGGCGCCGGTACGGGGGAGGGCGCCGCGTCCTCGTCCAGCAGGGCCGTCACGCGCAGGTCCACCTCGCCGAGTTCCAGCCCCAGCGCCCCGGCCGCCGCCCCGGCGAGCGCCGTGCGCAGCCGCTCGGCCGTCACCGGCAGCGGTTCCGCGGGCGTGGCCCCGAACTCCGCCGCGAGCCGCAGCGGGCCCGGCGGCAGTGCGCCGGGAGGCGGCGGGACGGCGGGCTCGTGCGTGTCCTGCGGATCGGCGAGCCCGATGCGCACCGTGTCCAGCCGTACGCCCCGAAGACCCGCGGCGGCATTCCACAGCACCGCCCGGGCCGCCTCCTCGGAGATCCACGCGCCGTCACGCGGCCCGCCCAGGGGCAGCAGTCTGCCCAGCCCCAGCTGATGCCGCACGCTCCGTGCCCATTGCTCCGCCGTCATTACTCCAGCCTGCCGCATCTCCGGCGCGCGATCGCGCAACCGCGCTTACGGTGGTCGAAGGAGGACGAGCGAAAGGGGTGACGGCGATGACCGACATGACGCAGGGCACCGAGGTGGACCCGCAGGCACAGGTCCGGAAGACCACCAGGCGCGGCGGCGGCGACCCGGCGACCCGCGGGCGTACCACCATCGCCGACGGGGTCGTCGAGAAGATCGCCGGACTCGCGGCCCGCGACGTCCTCGGTGTCCACGCCATGGGCAGCGGACTGAGCCGCACCTTCGGGGCGGTGCGGGACCGGGTGCCCGGCGGTTCCAAGTCCGCCACACGCGGGGTCAAGGTGGAGGTCGGCGAGGTCCAGACGGCGCTCGACCTGGAGATCGTCGTCGACTACGGCGTCTCGATCTCCGACGTGGCCAAGGCGGTGCGGGAGAACGTCATCGCCGCGGTGGAGCGGATGACCGGCCTGGAGGTCGTCGAGGTCAATGTCGCGGTGAGCGATGTGAAGCTGCCCGACGAGGAGGACGAGGAGCCGGAGTCCCGGCTCCAGTAGCCGCACCACATCTGAAGGACCTTTAGGGAGCGCACGATGAGCATGGCCGTGGTCGGCATGATCGCCGGCATGGCGCTGGGCTTCGCAGGGTATTTCGGCGGGTTCGGCGCCTTCCTGCTGGTGGCGGCGCTGGGCGCCATCGGCTTCGTCGTCGGCCGGTTCCTGGAGGGGGACCTGGAGATCGGCGACTTCTTCCGTACCCGTGACGACCGCCGCGACCGGCGGCCATGACGTCCGTGAGCAGTGAGAACGGCAGAGCGGTCGAGCTCCGCGGGCCCCTGACCGCGACCGCCGTCGCGCCCGGGGACCGAGGGGCGACGAGGATCGCCGACCGGGTGGTCGCGAAGGTCGCGGGACAGGCGGCCCGCGAGGCGCTCGGAGAACTCCCCACCGAGGCCGAGCCTCCCTACGCCACCGTCGTCGTCCTTCCCCACTCTCGGCTTCGCTCTAGCGGGGGGACCCCCACCGAAGTGGCGCGCGTCCGCATGCACCTCGAACTCGACTACCCCTGCGACATCGGAGCGCGTTGCCGAGAGGTGCGTCAGCAAGTGGTCGAGCGGGTAGTCGCGTTGGTGGGCATGGAGGTGTCGGAGGTGACGGTCCAGGTGGAGCGGCTGCATCCGGCACAGGCGCACGGCGCGGCACAGGGGAGGACGCGATGAGCGAGCCCCAGGGCTCCGAAGGCACCACACAACGACTGCCGGTCATCGAGAAAGAGGCGGAACCGGACCAGCGCGACCAGTCCGCGTCGGCGGCCGCGTACGGGCCACCACCCGTCCCCGAGGACGGGGCCGGCGGCGGCGAACGCCGTTTCTGGTCGGCGCGCCGGGTCCCGGCCGGCATCGTCGCCCTGCTGCTCCTGCTCGTCGCGGCGATCTTCCTGTACGACATCGCGGCCGTCCGGGCCCACCGGCCGGCCATGCACTGGCGCCGCGAACTCTCCCGGCAGCTCGCCGAACGCCCCCTGGACGACACCTGGGTCCTGATCGGCGCCGGCGTCGCCGCGGCCCTGGGCCTGTGGCTGCTCGTCCTGGCCATCACGCCGGGACTGCGCAGCCTTCTCCCGATGCGCCGCACCCACCCCGACGTCCGCGCCGGTCTCCACCGGGACGCGGCCGCCATGGTGCTGCGCGACCGGGCCATGGAGGTGGCCGGCGTCCAGGCCGCACGCGCACGGGTGAGCCGGAAGAAGGCCGACGTCCGCGCGGTGTCCCACTTCCGTGAACTGGACGACGTACGCGCCGACCTGGACGTGACCCTCACCGAGGCGATCAGGGGACTGGGCCTGGCCCGGCCCCCCGCCCTGTCGGTGCATGTGGCGCGGGCGACCCGGAAGAAGGGCTGAGGCCGATGCTCAGGACCGTCAACCGCGTACTGATCGGCCTGGTGGGGCTGGTACTGCTTCTCGTCGGCGGCTCGGTGCTCGCCGTGGGCCTCGGCCTGAACCCGCCGTCCTGGTGGATCCACGACGGCCAGCACGACGTCCTCCTCAGCGACGCGGAGCGCACCCGCTGGGACGGTGAGGGCTGGTGGTGGCCGGCGGTCATCGCCGCACTGGCACTCGTGGTGCTCCTGACCCTGTGGTGGCTGACGGCCGTACTGCGCAGGCGCCGGCTCACGGAGGTACGCGTCAACACCGGCGACGGTGAGGGCGCGCTGCTGCGGGGCCGGGCGCTGGAGGGCGTACTCGAAGGCGAGGCAGCCGAGTTGGACGGCGTCCACCGGGCCCACGCCCACCTGACCGGTCGCCCGGACGCCCCCGGGACCCGCGTGCGACTCCTGCTGGAACCCCACGTGGACCCGGGAACGGCCCTGAACCACCTGACGACAGCGGCGTTGACCCACGCCCGCAACTCGGCAGGCCTCGACTCACTGCCGGCGGAGGTCCGCATGACCGGCGTCAAGCACAAGGCGGAAAGGGTCAGTTGAGGAACCCGGCTAGAAGCCGTGCCTCATACCCCCGTCGACCGGCAGCATGACCCCGGTCAGATAGGAAGCAGCCGGCGACAACAAGAACGCCGCCACCCGCCCGAACTCCTCGGGCGCCCCGTACCGCCGCAACGGAATCCGGGACTCGTTCGCCGCCCGCGTGGCCTCAGGATCGGCCGACATCCCGTCCAGCTCGCGCACGCGATCCGTGTCGATACGGGAGGGCAGCAACCCGACGACCCGGATCCCCCGCGGCCCCAACTCGTCCGACAGTGACTTCGCGAACCCGGCGAGCCCGGGCCGCAGCCCGTTGGAGATCGTCAGCCCCGGGATCGGCTCATGCACCGACCCCGACAGCACGAACCCGATCACGCCCCCGGCCTCCAACTCCGCCGCGGCCGCCCGAGCCAGCCGGACCGCCCCGAGGAACACGGACTCGAACGCGGACTGCCACTGCTCGTCCGTGTTGTCCGCGACGAAGCCGGGCGCAGGGCCGCCCACGCTGATCAGTACGCCGTCGAAGCCGCCGAAGTTCTCCCGCGCGGCGGCGATCAACCGCTCCGCCGTCGACGGATCGGCGTTGTCGACGCCCACGCCCACCGCGTTCGGCCCCAACTCCGCCGCCGCGGCCAGCGCACGCGTCTCGTCCCGCCCGGTCACCACGACCTTCGCCCCGTCCGCGACCAGCGAACGCGCGGCCGCGTTGCCTAGCCCGCGGGTCGCTCCGGTGACGACGTACACCCGGTCCTTCAGTCCAAGATCCATGGCCCCTATCCTGCCTCCTCGCCCCCGAACAGAGTGAGGGCGGTGTTCACCAGACCGATGTGGCTGAACGCCTGCGGGAAGTTGCCGAGCTGCGCGCCGGCCACGGGGTCGTACTCCTCGGACAGCAGGCCCACGTCGTTGGCCAGCCCCAGCAGCCGTTCGAAGAGGTCCCGGGCCTCCTTCGTACGGCCCGTCATGTGGAGCGCGTCGGCGAGCCAGAACGAGCACACCAGGAAGGTGCCCTCGCCGCCGGGCAGCCCGTCGACGGGGGTCTCGTCGGCGCTGTACCGCCGTACCAGTCCGTCGTGGTCCAGCTCCGCGCGGATCGCGTCGATGGTGCCGACGACACGGGGATCGTCGGGCGGCAGGAAGCCGGTGCGCGGGATCAGCAGCAGGGAAGCGTCGAGTTCGCGCGAGCCGTAGTACTGGGTGAAGGTGTTGCGTTCGGGGTCGTAGCCCTTCTCGCAGACCTCGCGGTGGACCTCCTCGCGCAGCGCGCGCCAGCCGTCGAGGTCGCCGCTCAGATCCGGGAAGGTCTCCAGGGAGCGTACGGCGCGGTCGGCGGCGACCCACGCCATGACCTTCGAGTGGACGAAGTGGCGGCGGCCGCCGCGCACCTCCCAGATCCCCTCGTCCGGCTGCCGCCAGGAGGACCGCATGAAGTCCAGCAGAACGCTCTGCAGGGACCACATGTGCGCGATGGCGGGCAGGCCCGCCCGCCGGGCCAGCGACAGCGAGTCCATGACCTCGCCGTACACGTCCAGCTGGAGCTGCTTCACGGCCTCGTTGCCGATGCGTACGGGCCTGGAGCCGCCGAAGCCGGACAGCCACGGCAGCTCGAACTCGGGCAGCCGGCGCTCGCCCGCGACGCCGTACATGATCTGGAGGTCGGCCGGGTCGCCGGCGACCGCGCGCAGCAGCCAGTTCCGCCAGGCCTCGGCCTCCTCCAGGTAGCCGCACTGCACCAGGGCGGCCAGGGTGAGGGTGGAGTCGCGCAGCCAGCAGTAGCGGTAGTCCCAGTTGCGCACCCCGCCCATCTCCTCCGGCAGCGAGGTGGTGGCCGCGGCCACGATGCCGCCGGTCGGCCGGTAGGTGAGCGCCTTCAGGGTGATCAGGGAACGGACCACGGCGTCCCGGTGCGGACCGTCGTAACGGCAGCGCGCCGCCCACGCCTGCCAGTCGGCCACGCTGCTCTCCAGCGCCTCGAAGGGATCGGTCAGCGCCGGGCGCGGCTCGTGCGAGGGGTGCCAGGTGAGGACGAACCCGACCTTCTCGCCCGCCTCGACCGTGAACTCCGAGAGCGTCGCGAAGTGCTCGCCCCAGGTGCGTACCGGGGGCTCGCTGCGCAGCCACGTCGCGTCGGGCCCCGCGACGGCCACCCGCTGCCCGTCCGACCTGCGCACCCACGGCACGATCGAGCCGTACTCGAAGCGCAGCCGGAGCGTGCTGCGCACGGTGACCCGGCCGCTGAGCCCCTCCACGACGCGTACGACGTCGGGGGCGACGTCGCGCTGCGGCATCAGGTCGGTGACGCGCACCGCGCCCTCGTCGGTCTCCCACTCGGTGTCCAGGACGAGGGTGCCGGGGCGGTAGGCGCGCCTCGTGCACCGGTCCGCGTTCTTCGGAGCGACCCGCCAGTGGCCGTTCTCCTCGTCCCCGAGCAGCCTGGCGAAGCAGGCCGCCGAGTCGAAGCGGGGCAGGCACAGCCAGTCCACGGAGCCGTCCATGCCGACCAGGGCGGCGGTCTGCTCGTCGCCGATGAGGGCGTAGTCCTCGATACGGGGGTGCACGCAGTGCGGTTTCCCGGCAGGCCGGGCGGGCAATCAGGGGTGGGGCCGGGGGAGTGACGCCGCCGTGCCCGTTCCGGTGTTCGAGAAGATCACCCCCGGGTGAGCGGGGGCCTGGTTCAGTACCCACAGTCCGATCAGCGTCGCCAGCGCGAACACGACCGCGATGAGCACGGCGAGGACGAGCCGTCGGCGGCGCTCGCGGCGCAGCCAGTCGCCGCGCGCCGTGCGATAGGCGTCGGGGGCCGCGTGCACCCCGCCCGCCAGCGCGGCGAGGGCCTCCTGGAGTTCCCGCTCGGTGCGGTCCGGACTCGCGTCGTGCGAGGGAGTCGCGTCTCGGTGCGTCATCGCCGGGCCTCCATCGCCTGGGTCAGGGCGGCCAGGCCGCGTGAGGTGTGGGTTTTCACGGAGCCGCGGGAGATGCCCATCGCCGAGGCGATCTCGCTCTCCTTCAGCCCGAGCCAGTGCCTGAGCACCAGTGCCTCGCGCTGCCGGGCGGGCAGCTCCTGGAGCGCGTCGATGAGGACGCGCTGGTCGTCGTGGAGGAGCGCGGTGCTCTCCGCGGAGGCGACCAGTTCGGTGGAGGGCGCCTCGACGTGCCTGCGCGCGACCTGGAGGTGCCGTATCCGCATCCGGGTCAGATTGCAGACCGTGGAGCGCAGATAGGCCTCCGCCGCCTCGGCGTCCCTGAGGCGCCGCCACTTCCGGTAGATCTGGTAGTAGGCCTCGGCGACCACGTTCTCCGGGTCGTCGGCGCCGAGCAGCACGGCGAGGCGGAGCATCGAGGCGTAGTGCAGCTCGAAAAGGCGGGCCACACCGGCCTCGCGTTCCAGCTCGGCCGGGTCGGCCGCGGCGGGGGCGAGCGGGACGGGCACGGGGGTGCCCGGTCTCAGATGCTGTCTCACGGGTTGTTCGCTCCCGTCTCGGGGCGCCGCCTGACGGTCAGGCGCGACGGTAGGTCGGTCAGGTCGGCGCCACGCGGGACGCCGAGCCGTTCGAGGGCCGCGGTCCCGGCCAGGGCGACGGTCAGATTCAGCAGGAGGGCGACGAGACCGGCGTAGATCTGGAATGGTCCAGCGCCGATCGACGAGAAGCCCTCGCGGACGACGAGGAAGGTGCCGGTCAGCATGCCCGCGCCCCATCCGGTGAGCAGAGCCCGCGGATGCAGCCGCCCGGTGAACAGGCCCACGGCGACGGCCGGGAAGATCTGCAGGATCCAGACCCCGCCGAGGAGCTGGAGGTTGACGGCGTCCTGGTCGCGCAGCCCGAACACGAACGCCACCGCGCCCACCTTCGCCGTCAGCGACACCGCCTTGGCGATCCGCACCTGCCGCTTGGGGGTGGCCGTGGGGTGCACGTACTCGACGTAGACATTGCGGACGAAGCTGGTGGCCGCCGCGATCGACATGACCGCGGCCGGGACCAGCGCCCCCACGGTGATCGCGCCGAACACCAGTCCGGCCAGCGGCCCCGGCATCAACCGGTCCACCAGCATCGGTACGGCGGTCTCGGCGCCGCCCTCCGGCGCCCGCACCCCGGCCGCGAGTGCCGCGATACCGAGGAACCCGAAGAGCGCGAGCAGCCCCGTCCAGGCGGGCAGCGCGACGGCGACCTTGCGCAGGGTGCGCGGTCCGTCGGCGGCGAACCCTGCGGTCAGGACGTGCGGGTACATCAGCAGGGCGAGCGCGGAGCCGAGGGCGAGGGTGGCGTAGGCGGGCTGCTGCGCGGGGGAGAGGAGCAGGGCCGGGGCGCCCAGCCGCTCGGCGGCCCCGTCGAACACCGCGCCCGGTCCGCCGAGCCGCTCCAGGACCAGCCAGGTGACGGCCGTGAGGGAGACGAAGACCGCGACCGCCTTGAGCGCGGAGATCACGGTGGGCGCCCGCAGCCCGTGCCGGTAGGTGGCCACCGCGAGTCCCGCGAACAGCGCCACCATCACCAGGTCACCGCTCGCGCCCCGCGGGTACACGCCCCCGGCGGTCAGTACCGCCCGTATCCCGAGCAGTTGCAGCGCCAGGTACGGCATCGTCGCCAGGATCCCGGTCAGCGCGACCACCAGGGCCAGCGGCGGCGAGCCGTAGCGGCCGCGCACGAAGTCGGCGGCGGTGATGTAGCCGTGCCGCCGGGCCACCTCGCCCAGGCGGCTGAGCAGCACGAAGGCGATCGGGCAGACGATCACCGTGTACGGCACCGCGAAGAAGGCGGCCCCGCCGTTGCCGTACGCGAGGCCCGGTACGGCGGTGAAGGTGTAGGCGGTGAAGATCGTGCCGCCGAGCAGCAGCCAGGTCCACACCGGGCCGAGGCTGCGGTCGGCCAGCGCCCAGCCCTCCAGGGACGGCAGCCGGTCGCTCGGGCGCAGCCGGCGCGCGGTCACGGCGAGCAGCGACGCTCCGCCGATCACGGCGAGGAACGTCGCGGTCATGGCGCTGTCGGCCATGGTCACCGTCCTTGGTGTGCCCCGGGTGTGCTCGCGGGGATGGCTGTGCCCTCGCGCATTAGTTGCGCGGGCCGCCGGTTCGGATGACGGACACCGGCGAGAAATCTCCTCGGAATTGGCTGTCAACCGTCCGCGGGAGGTGGGCAACTCTTGCACAGACCGACAGCGATGGGGAGAGGAGCGCAGGTCATGGCACGGACCGGTCATCACCGGCTACGGCGCGTCGCGATCGCCGTACTGCTTCTCGCACCCGCCGCGGGACTGCTGTGGGTCCCGATGTACGCCGGTGCGGAGCCGCGCCTGGCGGGCACACCGTTCTTCTACTGGTACCAGCTCGCCTGGGTGCCGGGGTGCGGTCTGTGCCTGCTCGCCGCGTATGCGCTGTCGGACCGACATCGCCGCTGAGCCCTTCTTGCACCGTCTGATCTTGCACCGTTCCTGGTGAGGAGCCGCCATGCCCGAAACCGTCCTTCAGCCTGCCCTCGAGGCGCCTGAAAAGTCCCGTATGTCACATCGGTCGATCCTTTTGTGGGCCGTCGTCGCGCTGCTCGGCGCGGTCGCCTGGGGCGTGCTCGCGCTGGCCCGGGGCGAGAAGATCTCCGCGGTCTGGCTGGTCGTCGCCGCGCTCGGCTCGTATGCGATCGCCTACCGCTTCTACTCCCGCTTCATCGCCCGCCGCGTCCTCAAACCGGACGACCGCCGCGCCACCCCGGCCGAACGCCTCGAAGACGGCGTCGACTTCCACCCCACCGACAAGCGGGTCCTCCTCGGCCACCACTTCGCCGCGATCGCGGGCGCCGGACCCCTGGTCGGCCCGGTCCTGGCGGCCCAGATGGGATACCTGCCCGGCACCCTGTGGATCGTCGCCGGAGTGATCTTCGCGGGCGCGGTGCAGGACATGGTCGTGCTGTTCCTGTCGATGCGCCGGGACGGCACGTCGCTCGGGCAGATGGCCCGGGACGAGATCGGCCGCGCGGGCGGCGCGGCCGCGCTGATCGCGGTCTTCGCCATCATGATCATCTTGCTGGGTGTGCTGGCCCTGGTCGTGGTCAACGCCCTCGCCCACTCCCCGTGGGGCACCTTCTCCGTCGCCATGACCATCCCGATCGCCCTGTTCATGGGCTTCTGGATGCACCGCATCCGCCCGGGCCGGGTCGTCGAGACCAGCTTCATCGGCGTCGCGCTGCTGCTGCTCGCGATCGTCGGCGGCAGCTGGGTCCAGAACTCCTCCCTGGCCTCCGCCTTCACCCTCAGCCCGACGACCCTGGTCTTCTGCCTCGTCGGCTACGGCTTCGTGGCCTCGGTCCTGCCGGTCTGGATGCTCCTGGCCCCCCGCGACTACCTCTCCACCTTCATGAAGATCGGCACGATCGCGCTGCTCGCGGTGGGCGTCGTGGTCGCCGCCCCGGTGCTGCGCGCGGACGCGGTGAGCGACTTCGCGACCTCGGGCGCCGGGCCGGTGTTCGCGGGATCCCTGTTCCCCTTCCTGTTCATCACCATCGCCTGCGGCGCCCTGTCCGGCTTCCACGCACTGGTCTCCTCCGGTACGACACCGAAACTGATCCGGAAGGAGTCACAGGTCCGCATGATCGGCTACGGCGCCATGCTGATGGAGTCGTTCGTCGCGATCATGGCGCTGATCGCCGCGGCGACCCTGGAGCCCGGCCTGTACTACGCGATGAACGCCCCGGCGGGACTGCTGGGCGCCACGGCCGAGTCGGCGTCCCACGCGGTGGCCGGCCTCGGCTTCACCATCACCCCCGACCAGCTGACCCACGCGGCCAGGGCGGTCGAGGAACAGTCGCTGATCGCCCGCTCCGGCGGCGCCCCGACCCTCGCGGTCGGCATGTCGGAGATCTTCTCCGGGGTGTTCGGCGGTACGGCCATGAAGGCCTTCTGGTACCACTTCGCGATCATGTTCGAGGCGCTGTTCATCCTGACCACGGTCGACGCGGGCACCCGGGTCGGGCGCTTCATGCTCCAGGACATGCTCGGCAACGTGTGGAAGCCGGTCGGCCGGGTCAACTGGAAGCCGGGCATCTGGCTGTGCAGCGCCCTGGTGGTCGCGGCCTGGGGTTACTTCCTCTACACCGGCGCCACCGACCCGCTCGGCGGGATCAACCAGCTCTTCCCGCTCTTCGGCATCGCGAACCAGCTGCTGGCAGCGATCGCGCTGGCCGTCTGCACCACGGTCCTCGTCAAGTCCGGGAAGCTGCGCTGGGCGTGGGTCACCGGGATCCCGCTGGCCTGGGTGGTCGCGATCACCTTCACCGCGGGCTGGCAGAAGATCTTCTCCGACGATCCGCGGGTCGGGTTCTTCGCCCAGCGCGCCAAGTACGCGGACGGCATCGACGCGGGCCAGGTGCTCGCACCCGCCAAGACCCTCGACGATATGCACACGGTGGTCACCAACTCCACCGTCGACGGGGTGCTGATCGCGGTGTTCCTGCTGCTGGTCGCGGTCGTGCTCGTCAACGCGGCGGTGGTGTGCGTGCGGGCGGTCCGGGCGCCGGGGGCCCTGCCGACCACCGAGGCGCCGTACGTCGAGTCCCGGATCGACGTGCCCGCGCGGGCCGGTGAGGAGCTCGTGGGAGTGCGTTCGTGACCGTGACCGTTACGGCGGCGGTGGCGGTACGGCGGTGGGCGGGGGGCGTCCGGTGGTACCTGCGGGAGCTGACCGGGGAGGCGGAGTACGACCGCTACTGCGGGCGGCACCGGCGCCACCATCCGCTCGCGCCGGTACCGACCCGGCGGGAGTACGAGGTGCTGCGCACACGGCACCGGGAGGCCCATCCGCAGGGGCGGTGCTGCTGACGCCGTTCGACGCCGATGGCGCCTTTTGCCGCGGCTCGCGGGGCGGGCGCACCGCCCGCCCCGTACGCCCTCGAGACTCACCCCGGGACCGAGATGCTCAGACGCCGCCGTCACTCCCTGCTGGTCCGCCCCGCCCTCGACGACGACGCGCTGCACGCGACACTGACCGAGTTGCGGCCCACGCCCCAGCTGCACGGCCTCGGCGCGGGCTCCAGCCGCCCGCTCTGGCAACCGGTCGCAGAGCTGCTGCGGGACACGGGGCGGGACTGGGACCGCCGGTGGCACCGGATGTCCGTACTCGCGGACCGGTTGCCGGTCTCGGTGTGCGAGCGGTGGATCACCGAACGGCCCGGTGACGGGGACGCGCTGGTGCTGTGGGCCTGTGTCCGGTGCGTGCGGCGCGCGACCGCCTCAGGGCGGTCCGCCGTCCAGGACGCCGAACGGGCGTGTCTGCGTGCCGCCGAGGCCTGCCCCGGGGACCCGACGCCCTGGCTGGCCCTCCTGGGGCTGATGCACTCCCTCGCCGTGCCGCCCCGCGACGCCGTGCCCGTCTGGACCGAGGCCGTCACCCGCGCCCCGTGGCACCGGGGCGCCTACCACCGGCTGCTGAGCTATCTGTCCCCGCGCGGACACGGCTCGGTCGCCGACATGATCGACTTCGCCGGGCACGGCGCGGCCCGGGCCCCCCACGGCTCACCGCTCGCCCTGCTGCCCGTGGCGGCCCGCGTCGAACTCGTCGCCCACCGGCAGCGGCAGATGTCCTTCGGGGCCGACAGCCACTGGAACGAATCCCGGGCCGGTGCCGAGATCGAGTCGGCCCTGGCCGAGTGGTTCCACACCGCCGCCGCGCCGCACGCCGAGGCGGTCGCCGACCTCAACATCCTGGCCTTCGCACTCGTCCGCGCCCACCGCCCGGCCGACGCGGCACCCGTGTTCCGGCGGATCGGCCGCCATATGACCCCGCATCCATGGGACCTGCTGCCCGAGCCGGAGCGCACGTTTCTCTACTGGCGGGACCGTCCGGACACCTGAGGGTCACACGGTGGCCGGCTCGGCCTCCGTCGCGCCTTCCTGCTCCGCCTTCTCCCGGCGGTCGCGCAGCTCGCGCCGCACCATGACGACCCACCCGATCGGAACACCGACGGAGAACAGCCACCACTGGAAGGCGTAGGCGTAGTTCAGCGCGGCGTCCTCCTTGCCGGGGTTGCCGCCGATCAGTTCCGGACTGTCACCCTTCGGCTCGGGTGCCGTCTGGGCGATGTAGCCGCCGAGCACGGTGGCACCCAGCCGCTCGGCCTCCTGCTCGCTGTTGATCAGCATGACCTGCCGGTCCGGCAGCCCCTTGAGGTTCTTGATGCCGCTCGCCGCGGTCGTCTCGTCGGGCATCAGCCGCCCGGTGACGGTGATCTCGCCCTTCGGGGGAGCGGGGATCTTCGGGAACGCGGTCTGGCTCGGACCGTTCGCGGGGATCCAGCCCCGGTTGACCAGCAGCACCTTGCCGTCGTCGAGGACGAAGGGGGTCAGGACGTGGTAGCCGACCTCGTCGTCGGAGTTGGTGCGGCGCCGGACGACGACCTCGGCCTCGGTGTCGAAGTGCCCCTTCGCGGTCACCTTGCGGTACCGGTCGTGCGTGGTGACCGTGTGCCCCGGCGAGGTCATCTTCTCCACCGGCACCGGCTCGGCGTTCAGCGCGTCGGTCACCAGCTGGTTGCGGGCGGTGCGCTCCTCGTAGCGGTGCATCTGCCAGATGCCCAGCCTGATCATCGTGGGGATGAGGAGGAGGGCGACCAGCGTGAGGATCACCCACTGCCGGGACAACAGGAAGCGGTACACCCCACGACCGTACAACTCGGACCGCGGGGTGTACGCACAGGGGTGTGGTCGGACCCGGCCGACGACCCCACCCGAAGGGGCGCCGTCGGCTTGCGGGTGCCGGCCCCGCCCTTGACGATTCGGCTTATGACACGTTGCGAAGTGTGTGGGAACGACTACGACCTGGCGTTCACCGTCGAGACCCGGGACGGGGCCCGCCACGTCTTCGATTCGTTCGCCTGCGCGATCCACCGCATGGCCCCGATCTGCGAGCACTGCCGGGTGCAGATCATCGGCCAGGGCGTCGAGGTGGACGGTCACTGGTTCTGCGGCGCGCACTGTGCCCGAGCGGAGGGCAAGACCGGCATCGTGGACAAGGTCGGCTCCGCTGTGTAGCCGACGCCCACGGGTGCGACTGTACGGTCATCCCTCCGACGCCGGCTCCACATCCCGGAGCAGCTGCCCGAAGGCCGCCTCGTCGACGACCGGTGTGCCGAACTGCCGGGCCTTGACCACCTTGGACGTGCCCGAGTCCGGGTCGTTGGTGACGAGCAGACTGGTCAGCCGGGAGATGCTGGTGGCGACATGCAGCCCGGCCTCGATCGCCCGGTCCTCCAGGAGGTCGCGCTCGGTCGAGGTGTCCCCGGAGAAGGCGATCCGCATGCCCTGTTTGAGCGGCCTGCCGTCCTCGTACCGCCCCGGGTTGGGGTAGGGGCACGCGGGCCGCTTGCGGGTGGGCCGCCAACTGGTCGGCCGGTAACTGCCGTAGCCCGTCGACTGCCGGGGCACCGCGCGGTCCGTCCACTCGGTCAGCGGCCGGCACTCGTGCAGCGGCAGCCGCACGCTTCGCGCGGCGGCGGCCCGCAGGCTCGGCCGGAACGCCTCCGCGAGCACGCGCGCGTCGTCGAGGGCATGGTGCGCCCGCTGCTGTACGACGCCGAAGTGGGCCGCCAGCGACTCCAGCTTGTGGTTGGGCAGCGGCAGGCCGAGCTCCTTCGACAGGACGATGGTGCACAGCCGTTGGCTCACCGGCGCCACCCGGCCCGCGCGCGCGTACTCGCGGGCGATCATCTGCCAGTCGAAGACGGCGTTGTGCGCGACGAGCACCCGACCGTCGAGGCGCGCCGAGAACTCGTCGGCGATGTCCTGGAAGAGCGGGGCGCCTTCGAGTGCCTCGCTCGTCAGCCCGTGGATCCAGACGGGGCCCGGGTCGCGCTCCGGATTGACCAGCGTGTACCAGTGGTCCTCGACCTCACCGAGGGCGTCCAGCCGGTAGACGGCGGCGGAGATTATCCGGTCGTCGCGGGCCAGGCCGGTGGTCTCCACGTCGACGACCGCGTATCCCTGCGGATACGCGGTCGGCCACGTCGTGGGGGAGGACGCTGCGGTCGTCTGGTCTTCGAGCATGGTTCATGAGGATACGGGCCATGACTGACAGTCCCTCACGGCGGCGCCGGTGCACGGCTCGAGACGGCCGGGGTGCGATCCTCCGGGCATGACCGAAGAGGGTGCGACCGGACCGGCGCACGGTGAGGCCCATGGCGGTGGGCTCGGCGCCCGCCTCAACTGGCTGCGCGCGGCGGTCCTCGGAGCGAACGACGGCATCGTCTCCACCGCGGGCCTCGTCGTGGGCGTGGCCGGCGCGACGGGCGACCGCGCGGCGTTGCTGACGGCGGGTCTGGCGGGCCTGCTGGCCGGCTCGATGTCCATGGCGGCCGGGGAGTACGTGTCCGTGTCGACCCAGCGCGACTCCGAGATGGCCGCGCTGGCCGTGGAGAGACGGGAGCTTCGCGAGCAGCCGGAGGCGGAGCTGGAGGAGTTGACGGAGCTTCTGGAGGAACGGGGCCTGTCCCGGGACGTGGCCCGTGAGGCGGCGGAACAACTGACGGAACGTGACGCACTCCGGGCGCACGCACGCGTGGAGCTCGGCATCGACCCGGACGCCCTGACGAACCCCTGGCACGCGGCCTGGGCGAGCTTCCTGGCGTTCACGGCGGGAGCACTTCTGCCACTGCTCGCCATCGTGCTGCCACCGGCGGGCTGGCGGGTGCCGGTGACCGTGGTGTCGGTGGTGGCGGCGTTGGTCCTGACCGGTTGGAGCAGTGCGCGACTGGGGGCGGCAAACGCGGGGCGGGCGGTGGTACGCAACGTGGGGGGCGGGGTGTTGGCGATGGGGGTCACCTACGGGGTGGGGGTGCTGCTGGGGGCGGCGGGGGTCGGTTGACGCCCCGGCACGGCAACGGGCCCGGCGATCGCCCCCGTTCTCCCCGACCCCGGAACCCCTTGGCGGAGATCGCCAAGAAGCAAGCGCGTACCACCGTTAATACTTGTGGGTAACAACGTCTAGCCGTGCCCCACCGGCGGTTCTACGGTGCTCGCATGCCGAACCTCCCCGACGTCGTGGTCTGGTCCATACCCGCCTTCGTGCTGCTCACCGTCATCGAGATGATCAGCGTCCGCATCCATCCCGACGAGGACGCGGCGGGCTACGAGACGAGGGACGCCGCCACCAGCATCGGCATGGGACTCGGCAGCCTCGTCTTCGACTTCCTCTGGAAGATCCCGATCGTCGCGACCTATACGGCGATCTACGAACTCACTCCGCTCCGCGTCCCCGTCCTGTGGTGGACGGTCCCGCTGATGCTGCTCGGGCAGGACTTCTTCTACTACTGGTCCCACCGCGGCCACCACGTCATCCGCATCCTGTGGGCCTGCCACGTCGTCCACCACTCCAGCCGGAAGTTCAACCTCACCACCGCGCTGCGCCAGCCCTGGACGACCCTGACCGTCTGGCCGTTCTACGTCCCCCTCGTCGCCGCCGGTGTCCACCCGGCCGCGCTCGCCTTCTGCTCCTCCGCGAACCTCGTGTACCAGTTCTGGATCCACACCGAGCGCATCGACAAGATGCCCCGCTGGTTCGAGTTCGTCTTCAACACCCCGTCCCACCACCGCGTCCACCACGCCTCCCAGGGCGGCTATCTGGACCGCAACTTCGGCGGGATCCTCATCGTCTGGGACCGGCTCTTCGGCTCGTTCGTCGCCGAGACCGAACGACCCGTCTACGGGTTGACCAAGAACATCAACACGTTCAACCCGATCAAGGTGGCCACCCATGAGTACGTAGCGATCCTCAAGGACGTCAAGAGGGCACGGAGTTGGCGCGAGCGAGCCGGGCGGGTGTTGGGCGGGCCGGGGTGGCAGCCGACGCCCGTGGACCGGCCGGCTGTGGCGGAAGAGCCGACTCCGGAGCCGGCCGCCGCCGAGGGGACCGCTGCCGCGTGACGGGGCGCGACGAACAGCAGCCCCACCCGCGTGCACCACGCACCGCCCCTTCGCAGCCCCGCACACCCGCAGCGCGTACGACTCCTCCCGGGTCCGGCACGCCTGCGGCGAGCGTGCTCCCCTCCCGGCTCCACACCCGTGCCCCGCGCACAGCGGCTGCCTCCCCCCTCCGGCCCCGCGCGCACTTGCCCACCCTCCTGCTCGCCGCCCTCGCCCTGGCCGCCCTCGCCGACCTCGTCTCCCTGGCCGTCGACTTCCACCCGGGCCACGCCGTCGCCAAACCCCTCCTCATGCCCCTGCTCGCCGCCGGCGTGGCAGTCCGTGGCGCGTCCCGGCTCCTGGTCGCGGCGCTCCTGTGCGGCTGGGGCGGTGACGTCCTGCTGCTCTCCGACGCGGACACCGCCTTCCTCGTCGGCATGGCGTCCTTCGCCGCGGGCCACATCTGTTACGTCACCCTCTTCCTGCGGCACGGCCGATACGCGCGAGGCGGCCGCCGCGCCACGCCACGCACGCGTGCCCTTCTCCTCGCCCCGGCCTACGCCGCCGCCCTCGTCACCACCATCACCCTGCTGTGGCCGGATCTGCCCGCGGACCTCCGCGTCCCGGTGGCCGGCTACAGCGTTTTGCTGGTGGCCATGGCGTACACCGCCGCCACCCGGTTCGGCCCCGTCACCGGACTCGGCGGCGCGCTCTTCCTCCTCTCGGACACCCTCATCGCGACCGGCGTCGCCGACTGGCCCCAGCTCCCACGACCCGACCTCTGGATCATGCTCACGTATGTCGCCGCGCAGTTCCTGCTGGCCAGTGGCACCCTCCGAACCCTCCGAGCGCGCCCGGGACCGATGGCGACGTACGGTGAGGTGCGCTCGACCACCCCCTGAGCGCCGCCACGATCTCGCACGAGAAGGACCCTCGCCATGCGCGCCACCACCATCCACGCCCCCTACGACATGCGCGTGGAAGACGTGCCCGAACCCGTGGTCCAGCTGCCCACCGACGCCGTGCTCCGCGTACTGCGCGCCTGCATCTGCGGCAGCGACCTGTGGGCCTACCGCGGCGAGGCGGCCCGGCAGCCGGGGCAGCGGATCGGCCACGAGTTCCTCGGCGTCGTGGAGGAGACCGGCTCCGAGGTCGCCACCCTCAGGCGGGGTGACCTCGTCGTCGCGCCGTTCATGTGGTCCGACGGCGTCTGCGACTACTGCCGCGAGGGCCTGACCACCTCCTGCGAGCACGGTGGGTTCTGGGGTTCCGTCGGCTACGACGGCGGCCAGGGCGAGGCCGTCCGCGTCCCCTTCGCCGACGGCACCCTCGTACGGCTGCCCAAGGAGGCGGCCTCCGACGACCGCCTGCTGTCCTCGCTGCTGACCCTCTCCGACGTCCTGGGCACCGGGCACCACGCGGCCCTCGGCGCCGGAGCCCGCCCGGGCGCCACGGTCGCCGTCGTCGGCGACGGCGCCGTCGGCCTGTGCGCGGTGCTCGCCGCCAAGCGGCTCGGCGCCGAGCGGATCATCGCCCTGGGCCGCCACCAGGTCCGCACCGACATCGCGCGCCGTTTCGGTGCCACCGACGTCGTCGCCGAGCGCGGAGACGCGGCCGTCGAGGCCGTCCGCGAACTCACCCGCGGCCAGGGCGCGCACGCCGTCGTCGAGGCCGTAGGCACCGAACAGTCCATGCGTACGGCTGTCGGCGTCGCCCGCGACGGGGGCGCCATCGGCTTCGTCGGCGTGCCGCACGGCAGCGGCACGGGCGTCGACCTCGGCGTCCTGTTCGACCGGAACATCGCCCTGCGAGGCGGGGTCGCGCCGGTCCGCGCCTACATTCCCGAGCTGCTCCCCGACGTCCTGGACGGCACCGTCGACGCCTCACCCGTCTTCGACATGACCGTCGACATGGAGGGCGTCCCCGACGGCTACAAGGCGATGGACGAGCGCACCGCGCTCAAGGTCCTCGTCACCAACTGACGCTCACCGAGCGGCTTCACCAGCGGATCGGCAGCGGCAGCGCCGTCAGCAGCCCCGACACCACGACCACCAGCCCCAGGGCGACGACCTCCACGCGCGCGGGGGCACAGGCGGTCAGGGGGTCGGGGGCGCGGCGCAGCCGGGTCCGGGCCCACAGGGCGAGCGCGGCGACGACCGCCACGAGGAGCACCTTGGCGAGCAGAGTGCGTCCGTACGCCGTGTCCGTCAGCTGCTCCAGGATCGTGTCGGGCGGCATCCGGCGCAGCGAACTCCACACACCGGTCGCGGAGACGGCGGCAAGCAGAACGGCCGCCACGCGCGCGTAGAGTCCGAGCAGCGCCGCGCCCGGCTCCGCGGGGCCCCAGCGGCGCAGCGTCCGCAGCACATGCAGCAGGCCGCCCACCCACAGCGCCGCGCACGTCAGGTGAACCACCGTCAGCCCGGAGCCCACCAGCGCACTGTGCTCGGCCGCGGGATGCGCGCGCAGCGCCTCCGCCGCCACCACGGCCGACAGGGGCCACACCTGGAGGGCCGGGCGGCCCGAACGGGCGCACAGAGCGGCCACCAGGAACGCGTTGACCTCCAGGAGGGCCACCTGGCCGTCGCGTGACGCGTACAGGCCGCCGACGTCGATCCCGGAGAGGCTGTGGGGCACCAGGTTGCCGGTCGCCACGACCGACGCCAGGCCCAGCGCGGCGACGAAACCGGCGGCGGTCGCGTAAGGAGCCCAGGAGCGCGGAACGGCCAGGTCGTCCAGGGGAGCGCCGGGCACCGAGCGGGCCAGCCGGCCCACGAACAGCTCACCCAGGGGCACACACAGCGCCGCGAAGAGCACCGCCCGCAGCAGGGCCACCCCGCCGGCCCCGGGCGCGGCGGCCTCCCCGGTGCCGTGCAGCGCGGCGGACGGCCCGAACAGCGGTATCGCCAGGGCCAGCAGCGCCAGCACGAGGACGGCGACCGCCCGGCCGGTGCCGGGACGCCGCCGACGGCCACCCGCGTCGGTCATCTCGGAGGGGGGTCTTATCAGGGTCACCCCACGATCTTGGCCACAACGGACAGAACCGGGCAACTGCAGGGAAACAAGTGGTGCTACGGCAGTCCACCCATACGGACGTTTCCGATGCCGCTGTCGGTTCAGGCCCGCTCAGCGCCAGCGCGCGGCATCGGTGCCCCACGGCACCGGCGGCCGGACCCAGTCCACCGGGCCGCCCTCGAAGGCGACCGGCGACAGTGCGTACCGCAGCCGTCCGAGTCCACTGTCCGTCTCCGCCAGCCAGGGCCCGGGACCGTCGTAGGGGCCGCTCTCGGTGTCCCCCGAGGCCATGCCGCCCATGCCGTCCCCACCGCTCGTCAGCCACCAGGCCGTCCGCGCGAGCGCCAGCTGCACGAACCGGCTCCCGCCCTCGTACGACTGCTCGGTCAGCGCCCGCAACACGGCCGCCGCCAGCAGATAGCCCGTGCCGTGGTCGAGGGCCTGCGCGGGCAGCGCGCCCGGCCGCTCCGTCGAACCCTCCAGCACGGCGATCCCGGTGGCCGCCTGTACGAGGCTGTCGAAGCCCCGCCGTTCACGCCAGGGCCCGTACGCGCCCCACGCCGACAACTGCGCGACGACCACCCCGGGCCGCCGCTCCGCCAGCGCCTCGGCGGACAGCCCGAACCGGTCCAGGGCGCCCGGCCGGTACCCGGTGACGACCACGTCCGCCTCCGCGAGCAGCTCCTCGAAGGTCTCCCGGCCGGTGGCCAGGTCGAGCGTCGCCGACCGCTTCCCGAAGCCCGTGTCGGCGTGCTGGTCCGGCAGTTCGGGGAGCCCGGGCGGGTCCAGGCGCAGGACGTCCGCGCCGAGCAGGGCGAGTGTGCGGGTGGCGACCGGGCCCGCGAGCACCCGGGTCAGATCCAGGACGCGCAGACCGGCCATCGGCAGCAGGGGAGAGGTGGCGATCGGTTCGAAGGTACGTGCGCGTGCCGTGTCCAGTCGTCCTCGTTCGACCAGCGGCCGTTTCGCCACCTCGGCCGCCTGCGGGTGCGAGGCCCACTCCTCGGGTGAGCGCAGGGCGACGGCGAGACCCCCGGCCGCGTACACGGCTTCCTCGACGTCCAGCGCGGACCGCTCGGCGAGCGCCGCCTCGACGGCCGCCGGGTCCTCCGGCACTCCCAGCGCGTCGAGCAGCCGCGCACGGTGGTGCGGGTAGTTCGCGTGCGTCCGCACCCACCCGTCCGCCGTCCGCCAGAACCGGGACAGCGGTGCGAAGCTGACCGGCGCGCGACCGTCGATCGACAGATGGCGCTCACTCAGGAAGGCGGTGGCGACCGCCCCGTCGTCCACCCGCACCGCCGGCACCTCGGCGAGTCCGGCCCGCCGCGCCCCGAGTTCCGCGGCGGCCGACGCGCACTCGCCCACACAGGCTCGCGCCGGCCGCTGCACGGGAAGGCGCCCCTGCAGAGCACCCTCCCGCACCACAAACTTGATTCCAGTCATGACTGCACTATGCAGTATTGACTCGATCAATATATGGAGGTGTCTTGATCGTTCTGGACCGCTACTTCGTCACCGCGTCCAGTGCGTCCACGGTGCCCCAGCCGTAGAAGCCGTTGCGGTTCTTGGACCCCTCGCACACCGCGTCGACCTTGCCGTCGCCGTTGATGTCGTACGGGTCCGTGCACGGCGTGGCGTCGGCTTCGGCGTACAGCAGCGCCTTCACCAGGGCCGACGGGGCGTACGGGTGCGTCGACTTGATCAGGGCGGCCACGGCCGCGACGTGCGGCGAGGCCATCGACGTACCGGCCATGTAGCCCCACTTGCCGCCGGGCAGCGTGCCCAGGATCAGTCCGCTGGTCGCGGGGGGCGCGGGCGTCTGGTAGGCCGTCGAGTCACCGCCGGGCGCGGCGACGTCGATGACGCCCAGGCCGTAGTTGGAGAAGGACGACTTGATGCCCTTGGCGCCGGTCGCCGCGACCGTCACGACACCCGGCAGCTGGGTCGGTATGTCGAAGCACTCCGACGGGTCGATCACCCGGTCCGAGGGCGTGCCGTCGTTCGGCGAGACCGGGTCGGTGATCTCGTCGGCCGCGAGGTCGTAGTTCTCGTTGCCGGCCGCGGCCACGTTGACCACACCCCGCTTCTCCGCGTACCGCGAGGCCCGGGTGACCGCGTCCACGAGGGCCTTCTGGTCCGGGTCGTCGGTGCAGTTGAAGTACCACGGGTCGGTGTAGTAGCTGTTGTTGGTGACGTCGACGCCATGCGTGGCCGCCCACATGAAGCCGCAGACCACGGCCTCCGTGTAGAAGTAGCCGGCGGTGGTCGCCACCTTGATGCCCGCCACCTTCACACCCGGTGCCACGCCCGTCATTCCGACGCCGTTCTTGGCGGCCGCGATCTCACCGGCCACGTGCGTGCCGTGCGGGCTCTCCGCGGCGCTCGGCCGCCACGCCCCGTCGGTGGTGTCCGGCTTGCCCGTCACGCAGTTGACGGAGGCGGCCCGGTCGAAGTTCGGCGCGAGGTCCGGGTGGGTGTCGTCCACGCCGGTGTCGATCACGGCGACGGTCACCTTGCTGCTGCCGAGCGACTTCTCGTGCGCCTTGTCCGCCTTGATGGCGGGCAGGTCCCACTGCAACGACTCCAGCGGGTCCTGGCCGGCGTCGGCGGCCGACTGCGCCGCGGCCATCTGCGCCGCGCTGAGCGCCTTCGGCGTCCCCTCGTCGGTCGTCGACTGCGCGGGCAGCGGCGCGTTGCGCGTGTTGCCCGCCGACTCGACCCCGCGGACCTTGCGGATCGTCTTGGCGAAGTCGGGGTTCGACGAGTGGACGACGATCACGCCGATCTGGTCGTACGACGTCACGATCGTGCTGCCGGCCTGGGCGACGGCCTTCTTCACCTGGGCGGAAGGACCCTGCCCGGGGCGGACGTTGACGACGTAGCTGAGCGCCGTCCCGTCCGCGTCGGCGGCGGCGAGGATGTCACTGACGGAACCGGTGGCGCCGGCAGCGGTGCCGGACAGGCCGGTCGCGGACGCGGTGGCGCCCGGCAGGAACGCCATGGCCGTCGCGATGGCCATACCGAGCGGGATCGCGAGCGTGCGCCGATAGCGCGCGTGAGGCCCAGTCATGATGAGAATCTCTCCAGTTCGTTCTCGGTGCAAGCGGTCCGTGCGGGTGGTGCATTCGTGCGAAGTCACTTGACCGGCGGGTCACTTGACCGCGCGCAGCGCGTTGACGATGCCGAAGCCGTAGAACCCGTTGGCCCGGGTGCCGCCCTCGCACACCGCGTCCTGCGTGCCGTCGCCGTCCTGGTCGTAGGAGGCCGGGCAGCTCGTGGCGTCCGCCTGCGCCTTCAGCAGCGCCTGCAGCTGGGCGGGGCTCGCCTTGGGGTGCGTCGACTTCAGCAGCGCGGCGACGCCCGAGGCGTGCGGGGAGGCCATCGAGGTGCCCTGCAGGAAGCCGTACTCGCCGTTCGGCAGGGTGGACAGGATGCGGCCGTTCTGCGACGGCGTGTCCGGGATCTGGTAGAGCCGGTCGCCACCGGGCGCCGCGACGTCGATGACGCCCTTGCCGTACGAGGAGTAGTACGACTTGAGGTTCTTGACGCCCGTCGCGCTGACCGTGACGACGCCCGGCAGCTGCGTCGGCACGTCGAAGCACTCGTGCGGGTCGACGGTCCGCTCCACCGCGGTGGAGTCGTCGGGGCTGGAGGCGTCGACGATCGCGTCGGAGTCCAGGTCGTCGTTGGAGTTGCCCGCCGACGCCAGGCTGAGCGTGCCCTTCTTCTGGGCGTACAGCTGCGCCCTATTGACTGAATCAACAATGGCCCGCTGATCCGGATCGTCCATGCAGTTGTACAGCCATGGATCAACGTAGTAGCTGTTGTTGGTGATCTCGACGCCGTGGTCGGCGGCGAACACGAACGCGCACACGACGCTCTCCGGGTAGAAGAGGCCGTTGCTGCGGTCGGTCACATTGATGGCCGACACCTTCACGCCGGGCGCGACCCCGGCCACGCCGATGCCGTTGCGGGCCGCGGCGATCTCACCGGCCACATGCGTGCCGTGGTAGTCGGCCGCGGTGTACGGCCGCCAGGCGCCCGGACTGGTGTCCGGGACACCGCCGTCGCAGTTGGCGGACTGGGCGGCGGAGAAGTTCGGCGCGATGTCGGGGTGGGTGTCGTCGACGCCGGTGTCGATCACGGCGACGGTCACCTTGCGGCTGCCGGGGTTGATCCTGGCGGCCTTGTCGGCGCCTATCGCGCGCAGGTCCCACTGGTCGGCCTCGAGGGGCTCGCTCTCCGGCGCGGCGGCCGAGGCCCTCGCGACCTTCGCGGCCTGCGCGTCCGACAGGACCTGGACCGCGCCCTCGTCCGTTGTGCCCGCCGGTGTCAGCGCCGAGGTGCGGGTGGCGCCGGCCGACTGCACCCCGCGCACCGTGCGGATCTTCTGGGCGAAGTCCGGCGCGGAGGAGTGGACGACGATCACGCCGATCTTCTCGTACGCGATCACGACGGTGCCGCCGGCCGTGGGGATCGCCTTCTTCACCGACGCGATCGTGCGGTGGTCCACCTTGGTGTTGACGACGTACGACAGGTTCGTCGCGTCCGCGGCCTGGGCCGTGGTCTGCGCGGAGGGCGCGGCCGAGGCGGCCGAGGGCAGG
The DNA here is from genome assembly GCF_040606035.1 of Streptomyces sp. NPDC005483. Taxonomy (NCBI): domain Bacteria; kingdom Bacillati; phylum Actinomycetota; class Actinomycetes; order Kitasatosporales; family Streptomycetaceae; genus Streptomyces; species Streptomyces sp. NPDC005483. The sequence goes on along the minus strand of NZ_JBEXEA010000003.1, from coordinate 34,221 downwards.
AAGCCGAGCGAGGCCGTGAGGGACAGCACGACGGGCACGGCGAGCGCGAGGCTGTGTTTTGAACGTATCGAACGTCTCGAACGTCTGGAGCGCGGCTGGGACATGGGGTCTCCACATCATCCGGAAACGAAACCGGCCCGAGACACAGGTGTCGCTCGGGCAGGTACATGACGGGTGGTGCAGGCCGAAGCTATCTCCCGGAGTCGCTGGCCAGCAATGACTTCCCCAAGACGAGTTCGGAAAGAAGCAAAGCGAGTTGAACCGGGGCCAGCGCGGCGCCGTGACCTTGAACAGGGAACGCGAGAACACTCGCCCCCGATCCCCGTCACAACCGCACCCGCAACGCGAGGAGACTCCGTGGCCACCGACGCACCGCCACCCGCGAAAGAGACGCACAAACTCCCCACCACCGAGGAGTTCACCGAGGTGCAGGAGAGCGCGGAGTTCGGTGAACTGCGCCGCTCCTACCGCTCCTTCGCCTTTCCGCTGACCGTCGGCTTCATCGCCTGGTACCTGCTGTACGTCCTGCTGTCCAACTATGCGGGCGACTTCATGGGCACCAAGGTCGTCGGCAACATCAACGTCGCTCTGGTCCTGGGCCTCGCCCAGTTCCTCACCACGTTCCTCATCGCCTGGTGGTACGCGCGGACCGCTGCCGCCCGCTTCGACCCCAAGGCCGACGCCATCAAGTCCCGGATGGAGGGCGGCGCATGAGCCCCGCGATCACCCTGGCGGCCGGCGAGGCCGGCGAGCACCGCCCGCTGATCATCAGCCTGTTCGCGGTCTTCGTCCTCGCGACCCTCGTCATCACGGTCTGGGCCGGACGGCAGACCAAGGACGCGGCCGACTTCTACGCGGGCGGACGCCAGTTCACCGGCTTCCAGAACGGCCTCGCCGTCTCCGGCGACTACATGTCCGCCGCGTCCTTCCTCGGCATCGCGGGCGCCATCGCCCTCTTCGGCTACGACGGCTTCCTGTACTCCGTCGGCTTCCTGGTCGCCTGGCTCGTGGCCCTGCTCCTGGTCGCCGAACCGCTGCGCAACTCCGGCCGCTACACGATGGGCGACGTCCTCGCCTACCGGATGCGCCAGCGCCCGGTGCGTACCGCGGCCGGCACCTCCACCATCGTGGTCTCGATCTTCTACCTGCTGGCCCAGATGGCGGGCGCGGGCGTCCTGGTCTCCCTGCTCCTCGGCATCACCAGCGACGCGGGCAAGATCGGCGTGGTCGCCCTCGTCGGCGTCCTGATGATCGTGTACGTGACCATCGGCGGCATGAAGGGCACCACCTGGGTCCAGATGGTCAAGGCGGTCCTGCTGATCGCGGGCGCCCTGCTGCTGACCTTCCTGGTGCTGCTGAAGTTCGACTTCAACGTCTCCGACCTGCTGGGCTCCGCCGCCGACAACAGCGGCAAGGGAGCGGCCTTCCTGGAGCCGGGCCTGAAGTACGGCGCCACCGGCACCACCAAGCTGGACTTCATCTCGCTCGGCATCGCCCTGGTCCTCGGCACCGCCGGTCTGCCGCACATCCTGATCCGCTTCTACACGGTGCCCACCGCCAAGGCCGCCCGTAAGTCGGTCATCTGGGCCATCGGCCTCATCGGCGCCTTCTACCTGATGACCCTCGCCCTCGGCTTCGGCGCCGCCGCGCTCATCAAGCCGGACGAGATCATCGCCTCCAACAAGGCGGGCAACACGGCGGCGCCCCTGCTGGCCCTGCATCTGGGCGGCGTCGACTCCAACTGGGGCGCGATCCTGCTCGCCACCATCTCGGCGGTCGCCTTCGCCACCATCCTCGCCGTCGTCGCCGGCCTCACCCTGGCCTCCTCCTCGTCCTTCGCGCACGACATCTACGCGAACGTCATCAAGCGGGGGCAGGCCACCGAGAAGCAGGAGATGAGCGCGGCCCGCTGGGCGACCGTCGGTATCGGCGCGGTCTCCATCCTGCTGGGCGCCCTCGCCCGCGACCTCAACGTCGCCGGCCTCGTCGCCCTCGCCTTCGCGGTCGCCGCCTCGGCGAACCTGCCCACGATCATCTACAGCCTCTTCTGGAAGCGGTTCACCACCAGCGGCGCCCTGTGGTCGATCTACGGCGGTCTCGTCACGGCGGTCGGCCTGGTGCTGTTCTCGCCGGTCGTCTCCGGCAAGCCCAGCTCGATGTTCCCGGACGTCGACTTCCACTGGTTCCCGCTGGAGAACCCGGGCATCATCTCGATCCCGGTCGGCTTCCTGCTCGGCATCATCGGCACCTACCTCTCCAAGGAGGAGCCGGACAAGGGCAAGTACGCGGAGCTGGAGGTCCGGTCGCTGACCGGTACCGGAGCCCACTGACACGCCCCTCGAGCGGCCGCCTCGTAGATCCCTACGAGGCGGCCGCTTCGTACGTGGTGGGAACGGGCACTGTCGTTGTCAGTGACGTCACGTAGGCTCGCAGGTGTCGGAAGAAGATGAGGCCGGCACTTATCCGCGACGAGGGAGGGGGCCCACGTGCTCATCGACACCTATGGCCGGCAGGCCACCGACCTGCGCGTCTCGCTGACCGACCGGTGCAATCTGCGGTGCACCTACTGCATGCCGGAAGAGGGCCTGCAGTGGCTGGCCAAGCCCGACCTGCTCACCGACGACGAGATCGTCCGCCTGATCGACATCGCCGTCACCTCCCTCGGGATCGAGGAGGTCCGCTTCACCGGTGGTGAGCCCCTGCTGCGCCCCGGCCTGGTCGGCATCGTGGAGCGGGTGGCGGCCCTGGAGCCGCGCCCCCAGATGTCCCTGACGACGAACGGCATAGGTCTCAAGCGCACCGCGCCCGCGTTGAAGGCGGCGGGCCTGGACCGGGTCAACGTCTCCCTCGACACCCTGCGTCCGGACGTCTTCAAGACCCTCACCCGCCGCGACCGCCACCGGGACGTCCTGGAGGGCCTGGACGCCGCCCGCGAGACGGGCCTGACCCCCGTCAAGGTGAACTCCGTCCTCATGCCGGGGCTCAACGACGACGAGGCCCCGGACCTGCTGGCCTGGGCCGTGGAGCACGACTACGAACTGCGCTTCATCGAGCAGATGCCCCTGGACGCCCAGCACGGCTGGAAGCGCGACGGCATGATCACCGCCGGGGACATCCTGACCTCCCTGCGCACCCGCTTCGAGCTCACCGAGGAAGGTGCCGAGAAGCGCGGCTCGGCCCCCGCGGAGCGCTGGCTGGTCGACGGCGGCCCGCATGTGGTCGGCGTCATCGCCTCGGTCACCCGCCCGTTCTGCGCGGCCTGCGACCGCACCCGCCTCACCGCCGACGGCCAGATACGCACCTGCCTCTTCGCCCGCGAGGAGACCGACCTGCGAGCAGCACTGCGCTCGGACGCCGGCGACGACGAGATCGCGCGTATCTGGCGCGAGGCGATGTGGGGCAAGAAGGCCGGCGCGGGCCTGGACGACCCGACATTCGTCCAGCCGGACCGGCCGATGTCCGCGATCGGAGGCTAGGCCCCCTCGGGCGCCCGCCAGTCCTCGAACTTCACGACGTCCTTGAGGAAACCCCGCACCCCGAGGAACTGCGACAGGTGCTCCCGGTGCTCCTCACAGGCCAGCCATGTCTTTCGCCGCTCCGGCGTGTGGATCTTCGGGTTGTTCCACGCGAGCACCCACACGGCGTCGACACGGCAGCCCTTCGCGGAGCACACGGGAGAGTCGGGTTCGGAGCCGGGAGCATTCAGATTCACGCCGACGACCCTAACCGAGGCCGGCGTCACGCATTCCGAGCGGTCGCCCGACGCCCGGACACCAACACCTCGACGACCTGCCGCAGAATCCCCATCGCGCGAAACGCGCTCGGGTGGCGTGACGTGGGCAGCACCAGAACGGCCAGGCCGAGCACGAGCAGGGTGAGGCACACGAAGGCCAGGGGGACGAGCACCGTGACTGCAGTGACAAACCTGACATTTTGCCAGATTGTGAGCATACGAATCCTCCTGGCGCATGAGCAGTGGGGGATGCGGAGGTGCGTCCAAGCGTGACAGTCAGCCGGAAGCCGTCAGCTTGAAAAGGCGACGCCGAGCAGCCACGGGGGGAGCTGCCCGGCGTCGGTCTGTCGCTCCGACGGGGGATGCGGAGCGCGTACGAAGTATGTCACGGGTAACCCTTGGCCCGGCACTGGAACAACATGATTGATCTGAGCTTTTCTTGAGCTTGGCGCCCAGCAGACCTGTCACGTCCGCTCGCGCGATTCACCCCGGGCACCCGACGCCGCCCCGCCCGCACCGTCTTCCGGAGCGGGTTCCGCGAAGTCCCCGTCCGCGCGCGGCGGCATGATCATCGGCCGGGTCGGAGCGGTCACGAAGGTCGAGGGCAGCGAAGGCGCGTTCTCGCGCCCCGCGTTGGCGATGACGACGGCGATATAGGGCAGAACGGCCCCCAGTACCAGCGCGACGATCGCGACGTGCCGTTCGACGTTCCAGAGCGTGGCCGCGAGCACCACCGACAGCGTACGGACCGTCATCGAGATGACGTACCGGCGCTGACGTCCGCGCACGTCCTCCTGGAGGCTCGTCCGGGCTCCGGTGATCCGGAACACCTGGGCGCTGCCGCCGCCATGCTGCTTCCGCATCACATTCCACCATCCGCCCGCATCGGACTCTCCCCGCTCCACATCCGCTCCGTACCCGCTGGAGGTACCGGACCCGGACAACTACCACGTTACGCCGCGCCTGCGCCGCCTACGAGACCGGGGCCCCTGCCGCCAGGGCCAACGGCCTCGCTCCCGGCACGTACAGGCGTACCCGACATGCGGCGTAGTGCGAACGGACCGACACTGGCCGTAATGCTCACGTAGAGCCGTACGAGGAGGCAGCCATGGGCTGGTTGTGGGCGATCATCGTGGGATTCGTGCTGGGCCTGATCGCGAAGGCGATCATCCCCGGCAAGCAGCACAGTCCCCTCTGGCTGACCACCATCTTCGGCATGCTCGGCGCCATCGCCGGCAACGCCATGGCTCGCGGGTTCGGCGTGGACGAGACGCCCGGCATCGACTGGAGCCGCCACGCCTTCCAGCTCATCGCCGCGATCATCATCGTCGCCGTCGGCGACATGCTCTACGTGGCGACGCTGGGCAAGAGGAAACAGCGGCGGGCCTGAGAGCCGTACGACGAAGGGGGCGCCCTCTGTGAGGAGGGGCGCCCCCTTCTGCCGTGCCGAGACCTAAGCGGACGTGACCTCGACCGCGGCCAGGTTCTTCTTGCCCCGGCGCAGCACCAGCCAGCGACCGTGCAGCAGGTCCTCCCTGGCGGGTACGGCGTCCTCGGCCGCGACCTTGACGTTGTTCACGTAGGCCCCGCCCTCCTTCACCGTGCGCCGCGCGGCCGACTTGCTGGCCACCAGGCCGACCTCGGCGAACAGATCCACCACCGCACCGAGCTCGGAGACCTGGATGTGCGGTACCTCCGAGAGCGCGGCGGTCAGCGTCCGCTCGTCCAGTTCCGCCAGCTCACCCTGCCCGAAGAGCGCCTTCGAGGCGGCGATCACCGCGGCCGTCTGGTCGGCGCCGTGCACCAGCGTCGTCAGCTCCTCCGCCAGCGCCCGCTGGGCGGCCCGGGCCTGCGGACGCTCCTCGGTCTGCTTCTCCAGCTCCTCCAGCTCCTCGCGGGACCTGAAGGACAGGATGCGCAGGTACGTCGAGATGTCCCGGTCGTCCACGTTCAGCCAGAACTGGTAGAACGCGTACGGCGTCGTCATCTCCGGGTCGAGCCAGACGGCGCCGCCCTCGGTCTTGCCGAACTTGGTGCCGTCCGCCTTGACCATCAGCGGCGTGGCCAGACAGTGCACGGAGGCGTCGGGCTCCAGCCGGTGGATCAGGTCCAGCCCTGCCGTGAGGTTGCCCCACTGGTCGCTGCCGCCCTGCTGGAGCGTGCAGCCGTACCGCCGGTACAGCTCGAGGAAGTCCATGCCCTGGAGCAGCTGGTAGCTGAACTCCGTGTAGCTGATGCCCTCCTGGGACTCCAGCCGGCGTGCGACCGAGTCCTTGGTGAGCATCTTGTTGACGCGGAAGTGCTTGCCGATGTCCCGCAGGAACTCGATGGCCGACATCCCGGCCGTCCAGTCCAGGTTGTTCACCATGACCGCGGCGTTCTCGCCCTCGAAGGACAGGAACGGCTCGATCTGCCCGCGCAGCCGGGTCACCCAGTTCGCGACCGTCTCCGGGTCGTTCAGCGTGCGCTCCGCGGTGGGGCGCGGGTCGCCGATCTGGCCGGTCGCCCCGCCCACCAGCGCCAGCGGGCGCAGACCGGCCTGCTGGAGCCGGCGCATGGTGAGGACCTGCACCAGGTGGCCGACGTGGAGACTGGCCGCGGTGGGGTCGAAACCGCAATAGAACGTGACGGGACCGTCCGCGAGCGCCTTGCGCAAAGCGTCCTCGTCAGTGGACAGGGCCCACAGCCCACGCCACTTCAGCTCGTCGACGATGTCCGTCACGGTTCTCGTATCTCCTCGAAAGGTCCTCGGGCAGTCGAGTGACTACCGGCTACGAGGTTATACGCCCTGACTGACAGAACTCATATTGAAATCCGGTACCCGCAGCGCCGGCATGGCGGCCCTCGTGAAGTAGTCGCTCCACTCCCTCGGCAGCGTCTTCTCCGTCCGCCCCGCCTCCGTCGCCCGCCCCAGCACGCCGACCGGCGACTCGTTGAACCGGAAGTTGTTGACCTCGCCGGTCACCTCGCCGTTCTCGACGAGATACACGCCGTCCCGGGTCAGCCCGGTCAGCAGCAGCGTCGCCGGGTCGACCTCGCGGATGTACCAGAGGCAGGTCAGCAGCAGCCCGCGCGTGGTGTTCGCGACCATCTCCTCCAGGGAGAGGTCCGAGCCGCCGTCGAGGACGAGGTTGCCGGCCGCCGGGGCGACGGGCAGCCCGGTCAGGCCCGCGCCGTGCCGGGTGGTCATCAGATGCGCCAGCTCGCCCTCGCGGATCCAGTCGGTGGCCGCGACCGGCAGACCGTTGTCGAACACCGACTGGTCGCCCCCGGAGGAGTGCGCGACCACGAAGGGCGCGGACTCCAGGCCGGGCTCGTTCGGGTCGCTGCGCAGGGTCAGCGGCAGCTCGGTCAGCCTCTCGCCGACCCGGGTGCCGCCGCCGGGCTTGGAGAACACCGTCCGCCCCTCGGTCGCGTCCCGCCCGGACGCGGACCACAGCTGGTAGATCAGCAGGTCGGCGACCGCGGTCGGCGGCAGCAGCGTCTCGTACCGCCCCGCGGGCAGCGGGACGCGCCGCTCGGCCCATCCGAGGCGTACGGCGAGCTCGGCGTCCAGCGCCGCCGGGTCGACGTCCTTGAAGTCCCGCGTGGAGCGTCCGGCCCAGGCCGAGCGGGTGCGGTCCGGTGACTTGGCGTTGAGCTCCAACGTGCCGTTCGGCTGGTCGTGGCGCAGCCGCAGCCCCGTGGACGTGCCCAGGTACGTCGAGACGAGCTCGTGGTTGGCGAAGCCGTACAGCTCGCGGCCGCCCGCACGCGCGCGTGCGAAGGACTCGCCGAGCGCCGGCGCGAAGTCGGCGAAGACGGCCGAGGAGGTCTCGGTGGGCGCGTCCGTGAAGTCGGGGGACTCCGGTACGCCCGTGACCAGCGGCTGAGCGTCCTCGGCGGGCGCGGCGCCGCGCGCGGCGGCCTCGGCGGCCCGCACCAGCGGCTCCAGCTCGTCCGCGGTCACCGCGGACCGGGAGACGACACCGGAGGCGGTGCCCTCCTTGCCGTCGACGGTCGCGATGACCGTGAGCGTGCGCCCGCGCGTGACGCCGTTCGTGGTGAGCGCGTTGCCCGCCCAGCGCAGGTTGGCGGTCGACTGCTCATCGGCGATCACGACACAACCGTCGGCCCGGGACAGCGCGAGTGCCTGCTCGACGATCTCGTGCGGCTTGTTGGTACGCGGGCTCATCGACCGGCCTCCTGCGTGGTGTTCAGAATGTTGACGCCCTTGAAGAGGGCCGAGGGGCAGCCGTGCGACACCGCCGCGACCTGTCCCGGCTGGGCCTTGCCGCAGTTGAAGGCGCCGCCGAGCACGTAGGTCTGCGGGCCGCCCACGGCGGCCATCGAGCCCCAGAAGTCGGTGGTGGTCGCCTGGTAGGCGACGTCCCGCAGCTGCCCGGTGATCCGCCCGTTCTCGATCCTGAAGAACCGCTGACCGGTGAACTGGAAGTTGTAGCGCTGCATGTCGATCGACCAGGACCGGTCCCCGACGACGTAGATGCCGCGGTCCACGCTGCCGATGAGATCCTCCGTCGACATGCCCGCCGGGTCCGGCTGCAACGACACGTTGGCCATGCGCTGCACCGGGACATGCTCGGGGGAGTCGGCGTAGGCGCACCCGTTGGACCGCTCGAACCCGGTCAGCTTCGCGATCCGCCGGTCCAGCTGGTAGCCGACGAGGGTGCCGTCCTTCACCAGATCCCAGGACTGGCCCTCGACGCCCTCGTCGTCGTAGCCGATGGTCGCGAGGCCGTGCTCGGCGGTGCGGTCACCGGTGACGTTCATCAGCTCGGAGCCGTAGCGCAGCTTGCCGAGCTGGTCGAAGGTGGCGAAGGAGGTGCCGGCGTAGGCGGCCTCGTAGCCGAGGGCGCGGTCCAGCTCGGTGGCGTGGCCGATGGACTCGTGGATGGTCAGCCACAGGTTGGACGGGTCGACGACGAGGTCGTACAGCCCCGCCTCGACGCTGGGCGCCCGCATCTTCTCGGCGAGCAGCTCCGGGATCTGCTCCAGTTCGCTCTCCCAGTCCCAGCCGGTGCCCGTGAGGTACTCCCAGCCGCGTCCGACCGGCGGCGCGATGGTCCGCATGGAGTCGAACTCGCCGCTGGACTCGTCGACCGACACGGCGGTCAGCTGCGGGTGCAGCCGGACCCGCTGCTGCGTGGTCACCGTGCCCGCGGTGTCGGCGTAGAACTTGTTCTCGTGCACGGTGAGCAGCGAGGCGTCGACATGGTTGACCCCGTGCGCCCCCAGCAGCCGCGCGCTCCAGTCCGCGAGCAGCGCCGCCTTCTCCTCGTCGGGCACGGAGAACGGATCGATCTCGTACGAGGAGATCCAGGTCCGGTCGGCGTGCACGGGCTCTTCGGCCAGCTCGACGCGCTCGTCGGACCCGGCCGCGCGGATCACCTGGGCGGAGAGCTTCGCCATGGCCACGGCCTGCGAGGCGACCTTGGCGGCGGAGTCCAGCGTCAGGTCCACGCCCGACGCGAAGCCCCAGGTGCCGCCGTGCACGACCCGCACCGCGTACCCGAGGTCGGTGGTGTCCGAGGACCCGGACGGCTTGGCGTCCCGCAGCCGCCAGGACGCGCTGCGCACCCGCTCGAACCGGAAGTCCGCGTGCTCGGCCCCGAGCGCACGCGCGCGTGCCAGCGCGGCGTCGGCGAGGGCACGTAGGGGAAGCGCTGTGAAGGCTTCGTCGATCGTATGAGGCACCTGGGTCTCTTCCTGTCCTGTTGTAGTGAGCGTCCGGCATGAGGGTGGGCGACGGCTGCTCCGATCATGTCGCGGTGACCGGCGCGCGGACCACACGTTTGGGACCGCTGCCGGCATCTTTCTGTAGGGACCCGACAGCGAGTCCCGTAAGCCACTGTCGGTGCCCGAATGTCCTCGGGAGGGAGTGGCCCGATAGGTTTTCGGAGAAGCCGCCTGCCATCCACGGTGTTCGGGCGGGTGTCAGACCCCTATGGAAAGGGTGATCCGTTGAGCCGCTCGGTTCTCGTCACCGGAGGCAACCGGGGCATCGGCCTCGCCATCGCCCGCGCATTCGCCGATGCCGGCGACAAGGTCGCCATCACGTACCGCTCGGGTGAGCCGCCGGCCGCCCTGACGGAATTGGGCTGCCTGGCCGTCAAGTGCGACATCACCGACACCGAGCAGGTGGAGCAGGCATACAAGGAGATCGAGGCCGAGCACGGCCCGGTCGAGGTCCTGATCGCCAACGCCGGCATCACCAAGGACCAGCTCCTGATGCGGATGTCCGAGGAGGACTTCACCTCGGTCGTCGACACCAACCTCACCGGCACCTTCCGCGTGGTCAAGCGCGCCAACCGCGGCATGCTGCGCGCCAAGAAGGGCCGGGTCGTCCTGATCTCCTCGGTCGTCGGCCTCTACGGCGGCCCCGGCCAGGCCAACTACGCCGCCTCCAAGGCCGCCCTGGTCGGCTTCGCCCGCTCGCTCGCCCGTGAGCTGGGCTCGCGCAACATCACCTTCAACGTCGTCGCGCCCGGCTTCGTCGACACCGACATGACCAAGGTGCTCACCGACGAGCAGCGCGAGGGCATCGTGAAGCAGGTGCCGCTCGGTCGTTACGCGCAGCCCGAGGAGGTCGCCGCGACGGTGCGGTTCCTCGCCTCGGACGACGCCTCGTACATCACTGGAGCCGTCATCCCCGTTGACGGCGGACTGGGAATGGGTCACTGAACACCATGAGCGGAATTCTCGAGGGCAAGCGCGTCCTGATCACCGGTGTGCTGATGGAGTCCTCCATCGCCTTCCACGCCGCCAAGCTGGCCCAGGAGCAGGGCGCGGAGATCATCCTGACCGCGTTCCCGCGGCCCACGCTGACCGAGCGCATCGCCAGGAAGCTCCCCAAGCCCACCAAGGTCATCGAGCTCGACGTGACCAACGACGAGCACATGGGCCGCCTGGCCGACGTCGTCGGCGAGGAGCTCGGCGGCCTCGACGGCGTCGTGCACTCCATCGGCTTCGCGCCGCAGGATGCGCTCGGCGGCAACTTCCTGAACACGCCGTTCGAGTCGGTCGCCACGGCCATGCACGTCTCGGCGTACTCCCTGAAGTCGCTCACCATGGCCTGCCTGCCGCTGATGCAGAACGGCGGCTCGGTCGTCGGCCTCACCTTCGACGCGCAGTACGCGTGGCCGCAGTACGACTGGATGGGCCCGGCCAAGGCCGCCCTGGAGGCCACCAGCCGTTACATCGCCCGTGACCTGGGCAAGCAGAACATCCGCTGCAACCTCATCTCCGCCGGTCCGATCGGCTCCATGGCCGCCAAGTCCATCCCGGGCTTCAGCGACCTGGCCGCCGTGTGGGACGACCGCTCCCCGCTGGAGTGGGACCTCAAGGACCCGGAGCCGGCCGGCAAGGGCATCGTCGCCCTGCTGAGCGACTGGTTCCCGAAGACCACGGGCGAGATCATCCACGTGGACGGCGGCCTGCACGCGATCGGCGCCTGACGCGTCCGTGGAGGCGCTTCCGCTGGGGCACTTCTGCTGAGGGCCCGCACCTGTCACGGGTGCGGGCCCTCACCCGTTCGGCCCACCAGGCCGGGCGCGCACCTGCCACAACTGGGCACGCTGGATCACGCGTTCACCCGTGATTCCCTCCCCAGTACGGCCGAGGAGGTCCCCTTGTGCGCCTGTCCCGCAGTCTGGCCTCAGTGACCGCAGCCGTCTGTCTCGTGATGTCCATGTCGTCCGAAGCGATGTCGGACGAAGCGACGTCGCACCCACGCGTGGAGGCGCCCGGAGCCGCCGCTTCGGAGCTCTTCGGAGCCTCCTGCCGCAGCAGGGTCACCGGCTCCCATGTGACCACCTACTGCCACAACCCCTATCCGCGCACCGACGGCGTCCGCCTGCACATCGAGTGCGACCGCTGGTGGGACCTCGACACCGACGGCGCCGAGGTCGGGGTCGGGCCCGCGCAGACCGTGCGGCTGACCGGCCGGTGCTGGAAAGAGGTCCGCTCGGTGTGGGTCAGCCACCGGAAGCTGGCGCGCTGAATCGTCCCGGACGGCACAGGAAGGGATAGCCGGCCGCCTCCTCGGCAGCCGCCGAAGCGTCGCCCGCGCGGATCGCGTCGACGAGCCGCGTGTGGTCCATGTACGTCTCCGGGGTCAGCTCCTCGCCGACGTCCTCGCGCAGCCAGTCCCGCAGCACCTCTCCGAGGTCCGCGTACATCTCGGTCATCACGTCGTTGTGCGAGGCGGCCACCACGGCCAGGTGGAAGGTGGCGTCCGCCGTCACGAAGGCCTCCGCATCGCCCGACTCCCAGGCCTCCTCGCGCCGCACCAGGAGCGCGTCGAGCTGCTTGAGGTCCTTCTCGGTGCGCCGCTCGGCGGCCAGCCGCGCGGCGGACGACTCCAGGGTGGAGCGCAGCTCGGCGATGTGCCGGGGGTCCGCGTCGGCGAACCTGCGGTGCATCACGCCCGCCAGCTCACTGGTCGCCACGACGTACGTCCCCGAGCCCTGGCGGATGGCCAGCAGACCGTTGTGCGCGAGTGCCCTGACGGCCTCGCGGACGGTGTTGCGGGCGACCCCCAGCTGCTCGACCAGCTCGGGCTCCGTCGGGATCCGGGAGCCGACCGGCCACTCACCCGAGGTGATCTGGTTGCGCAGCGCGGCGATGACCTGCTCGGACAGCGCCGAGCGACGCGGATGGCTCAGGGGCATGGCACACCTTCGCACGGGCGGGACGACGGCGGACGTCCCGGGGATGGACAACCAATCATCCCATGATTCTATGATGGGGGACATGGCAAGCGAGGAAACCCGGACAGTGAAGTCCACGAGCGCACGCATATCCGCGACCCCACCCGGAGAAGCACCTCTGGCGCCCGCCACACGCGCGTGGGCGGTGCGCCTGGTCGTCGTCGGCATCGTGCTGTCCGCCCTCAACCTCCGCCCCGCCATCACCAGCCTCGGCGCCCTCCTCGAAGAGGTCCGTGACGGACTCGGCATGAGCGGCAGCATGGCCGGCCTGCTCACCTCGGTGCCCCCGCTGTGCTTCGCCGTCTTCGGCGTCACCGCACCGCGTCTGGCCCGCCGCTTCGGCGCGGGCGCGGTCGTGTGCGCGGGCATGGTCGCCATCACCGCGGGCCTGCTCATACGGCCGTACACGGGCTCCACGGCGGGCTTCCTGGCCGCCAGCGCCCTCACCCTCATGGGCATCGCCGTCAGCAACGTCCTGATGCCGGTCATCGTCAAGCGCTGGTTCCCGGACCGGGTCGGCTCCATGACCGGCCTGTACTCGATGGCCCTGGCCCTCGGCACCGCGTCGGCGGCCGCCGTGACCGTTCCGGTGACCGAGGCGCTGGGCGGGAGCTGGCAGTCCGGGCTCGCGGTGTGGGCGGGGCTGGCCGCGGCGGCCGTACTGCCGTGGATTCCGCTCGTACGGGACCGGGGGCCCGCGTCGACGGAGCCGAAGGCGGACCGGAGCGTGCACACGCGTGTGGACGGCGCCGGACCCGTCCGGCACGTGCACGCACGCGTGGAGCCGCCCGTGCTGCGGATCACCCGGAGCCGGACCGCCTGGGCGCTCGCCGTCTTCTTCGGGCTCCAGGCCACCGCCGCCTACATCACCATGGGCTGGATGGCGCAGATCTTCCGGGACGCGGGTGTGCCCGCGAGCACCGCCGGCCTGCTGCTGGCCGTCACGATGGTGATGGGCGTCCCGCTGGCCTTCGTCATCCCGCGCGTGGCCACGAGGCTGCCGCACCAGGGCCCGATCGTGATCGCGCTCGGGGTCTGCGGACTCGTCGGATACGCGGGCCTGTACCTCGCCCCCGCCGCCGGTGCCTGGGCCTGGGCCGTCCTGCTCGGCGTCTCCAACTGCGCCTTCCCACTGGCCCTCACCATGGTCGGGATGCGTGCCAGAACGGGCGCGGGCGTCGCCCAGCTGTCCGCGTTCGCGCAGAGCACCGGCTATCTGATCTCCATCCCGGGACCGCTCCTGGTGGGCGTGCTCTACCAGCACAGCGGCGGCTGGGGCCTGCCGATCGCGCTCATGATCGGCCTGATGGTCCCGCAGATGGCGGTCGGTGTGCTGGCGGGCCGCGACCGTACGGTGGAGGAAGAGGCGGCCCGCTGAGCTCACCCCGGCAGGCTGGGTAAGAGACCGGGGTGCGAGACTGGCCATATGCCAGTGCTCGACCCGAACCCCCAGAACGGCCAGAAGAAGATGCTGCTGGTCTTCGGCTCGTTCTTCGCCATCTTCATCATCATCGCGATCATCGCGACGATCGCCTCGCCCTGACCCGGCCACCCGCTCCCCGGTGCGACGGTGGGGTTAACCCCCCTGTCCCCTAGGGGGCGAGTGTCAGGGTCAACTGGGTGGATCACCGGATGGGTTGAGGGCCGCCGGTTCCGTAACTTCGAGATGTGACCGCGAGAAGCGGATCACGGAGGACTCGAAGACCAGCGGAGGCATTCATGTCGGCCCCTACGCACACCCCGCCCCACCCGGCGTCCCGGGGCGGCGTCGACATCCGGCTGCCCTGGTGGGCGCTCGCACTGCCGACGCTCGCCTTCGTCGTCCTCCTGGCGCTCATCCTCAACCCCTCCGACGCGCACGCGGCCTCCGGTGACCCCGTCGTCACCCAGTTCCTGGAGCGCGTACAGCAGCTCATAACGCGCTGAGCACCCGCGAAGCCGCCTGCCAACTCCCTGCGCCCCATGGCCTGTTTCATGCGAAGCTGGATCCCATGAGCGTCGCAGATCCCCGCAGGATTGTCCTTTTCCGGCATGCGAAAGCCGACTGGCCGCAGGTGGCCGACCACGAGCGGCCGCTCGCCGACCGGGGCCGAAAAGATGCAGCGGAAGCCGGACTACGGCTGGTCGACTCCGGCATCCCCTTCGACCTGGCCCTCTGCTCCACCGCGACCCGGACCCGTGAGACCTGGAAGCTCGCCGTGCAGGAGTTCCCGCACCGGCCGAAAACGGTCTACGAGGAGCGGATCTACGAGGCCTCCCCCGGCGAGCTGATCGCCGTGCTGAACGAGACGCCGGACGACCTGCACAACGCCGTCCTGATCGGCCACAACCCGGGTGTGCAGGGCCTCGCCGACATCCTCGCGGGCGCCGCCGAAGGGGACGCACGCCAGCGGATGAGCAGCCGGGGCTTCCCCGCCGCAGCCTTCGCCGTCCTGACGTTCAGCGGCCCCTGGAAGGCCCTGGAGCCCGGCGTGGCCACCCTCGTCGACTACTGGGCGCCGACCGACTGACGACGACCCCTCACTCGCACGCGACACGGCTGGGCCCGGCACCGTGGTGGTGCCGGGCCCAGCCGATCCGTCGTCCTGCTGATCGGTCGTCCCGCCGATCCGCCGTCGGGGGTCAGTCCTCCTCGTGCGCGTCCGCCGCCTCGACCTCTTCGCGGGTGACGCCCAGCAGATACAGCACCGTGTCGAGGAAGGGCACGTTCACCGCGGTGTGCGCGGCCTCCCGCACCACCGGCTTGGCGTTGAAGGCGACCCCGAGCCCGGCCGCGTTCAGCATGTCCAGGTCGTTGGCGCCGTCACCGATCGCCACCGTCTGGGACAGCGGCACCCCCGCCTCGGCGGCGAACCGGCGCAGCAGCCGCGCCTTGCCCGCGCGGTCCACGATCTCCCCGGTGACCTTGCCGGTGAGCTTCCCGTCGACGATCTCCAGCGTGTTGGCCTGGGCGAAGTCCAGCCCGAGTCGTTCCTTCAGATCATCGGTGACCTGGGTGAACCCGCCCGAGACGACACCGACTTGGAAGCCGAGCCGCTTCAGCGTACGGATGAGGGTGCGCGCGCCCGGCGTCAGCCGTACTTCGGAACGCACCTTGTCGACGACCGAGGCGTCCAGCCCCTCCAACAGCGCCACGCGCGCGTGGAGCGACTGCTCGAAGTCCAGCTCACCGCGCATTGCGGCCGCGGTCACCTCGGCGACCTCGCCCTCGCAGCCGGCGTGCGCGGCGAAGAGCTCGATCACCTCGTCCTGGATGAGCGTGGAATCCACGTCCATGACGACCAGCCGCTGGGCCCTGCGATGCAGACCGGCGGCCACGACGGCCACGTCCACGCCGAACTTGGCGGCGTCCGTCACCAGGGCGGTGCGCAGCGGCTCGGTCTCCACGCCGGACACCGCGAACTCGACGGCCGTCACCGGGTACTTGGCCAGCCGGAAGATACGGTCGATGTTGCCGCCCGCCTTGGCGATCTTGGCGGCGATCGCTGCGGTGGCCTCCGCGGTGAGCGGGTGACCGAGCACGGTGACCAGGGAACGTCCCAGCCCTCGGGGCCGGTTGTCACCGAGACCGGAGATGATCTCCGCCTGCATCTTGATCGACTCGGCCCAGCTGTGGACGGTCGCCCGCAGATCGCCCTCCAGCGCGCGCGGCGGCGCGGTCACGAGCGCGCACAGCACCATCCGGCCACGCGTGACGACCTGCTCGATGTCGACCACGTCGACGGAGTAGGCGGCGAGGGTGTCGAAGAGGCCGGCCGTGATGCCCGGCCTGTCCTTCCCGAAGATCTTGACGAGAAGGGTGGGGACGTCGGAGGACGAGGTCTGCTCAGCGCTCATGGTGCTCCCACCGTATCCGGCACCCAGTGCCTTCTGCTCGCGCGGTCCGTCTGACGGACACGGAACACTCGGTGTCGAGCGGGTGGCGAGATCCTTACGGGCGGGCCACCGTGCCGGGTCAGCGCCGCCCCTTCGGCTTCCCGGGTGGCGGTGGCGGTGGGGGTGGGGGAGGAGGAGGCGGTGGCGGCGACTGCCGGCCCTCGTCCCCGGAGGACGGTCGGCGGGCGCCGGGCCGCTGCCTGGGAGGTCGTTGCGGTGGACGAGGGGGCTGGTCGATCGGGCGGGCCATCGTCGGGGCGCCGTAGACGTCGTCGTTGTCGGGCGGCGGTGCACCGTCAGGCCGACGTGGTCCGTCCCAACGCCGAGCGCTCTCCTCCGGAGGCCGGCCGCTGCCCTCGGCCCCCTCCTCCTGCCCGTACCCACCGGACGATCGCGGCGTCTGCCCAGGCGGCACTCCACCCGCCGCTCCAGAACCTCCCGGTCCCGGCTCTCCTCGACGATTCTCACCGCGGCCCCCGCGTCCACCGCTCTCCGCTTCCGGCTCCCCCCGATGATCCTCACCGCGCGGCCCGCGCCTGGCCCCCTCACGACCCGGCGCCCGCCGGTCAGCTCCGGGCGCTCGCCCGTCGCCACCGGGCCGCGCATCCTCCGGCTCCCGCAACTCCTCCGGGACCCGCAGGTACGGGTTGGTAGCCGGATTGGGTGGCCGATAAGACGCACCGGGCACATACGGCCCGGCCTCACCGCCGTACGCCGACGCCTCACCCCCGTATGGCCCACCCTCACCGCGACCCCTCCCGGCTTCAACGCTCCCCGACTCCACCTCGCCACCGGGCCGCCCGGCGTGGCCGCTTTGCGCCTGTGCGTCGTCACTGGGCCACGGTGTCTCGCCGGGGTAGGCCCTGGCCTCGCCACCGGGCCGCCCGGCGTGGCCGCTTTGCGCCTGTGCGTCGTCACTGGGCCACGGTGTCTCGCCGGGGTAGGCCCTGGCCTCGCCACCGG